>NZ_JARJBD010000134.1:0-20486 GCF_029269925.1 Rhodococcus sp. T2V | reverse complement strand
CGCGCTGGACCTACCGACCCGCTGACCGGGGCACTAAACCTGTGCAAGTCAGGCCGGACCGGGCGCCAAGCGCTTGCAACCACGCTCTCCCCGAATCGGTTGCGCACGTTGTTCAGAGGGACGCTTCTGGGCTGTGTGCGAGGATCTCCGAGAATTTGTACTTAGTCTCAGGTCGATTACCCAGAGCGTCGGTCTTTATTTCGGCATCCACGGCCACACGCATGTACTCACCCAGAGGGAACGAACCCGCCCGGATCAGTGCAGAGGGAACTTGTTCTATAACGGACTTATGCGCTCGCTTTCTTGTACTGGCTGCGAGAGTGAGTCTCCCGTCCAGACTGACGGTATGCACATACCCGCCAATCTGCTGCTTTTCCTTTTGTACGGTCCGTTCGAAGAGATGTACGGCGTGCGAAATGCCCACTCGCGACAACCTGGAAAGCCGACGATTACCTCGGCCTTCAAGGGCGGAAACCTCCAGGTTCACATCGTGCTCCGCCAACTCTTCCGTCATCAGCCGCACAGCGTCGAGGAGTTTTTTCTCGTTGCCAGGCAGTTCGGCGGCTACCGCGCCCTCTTCCAATGCGTCGTGAACGTCGAGCACTTTTCTCACAGCGCCGTCGAATAATGATTCGGCGTCGATCTCTAGCCCGTCCTGCTCAACTGAGGTCGCGAACACAGGCTTCATGTGAAGCACAGCGCTGCCTTCCGTAATAGACACAAGTTCGATCTTGCCGATTCCCTGCTCAGCCAGCGCGGCGGGCAGTGCCGCCTCAATTTCCCGTTGAAATCGATTCACGACAAATGTCAGGTCACCGCTCAGGCTCCCGTCGCTCACGCTCTCCCCGATTAGGCGGAGATCAATCAGAGTCGGTAGAGCGAACGACTGATCTATCTCGGACATGGCGTCCGCAAGCGCGCGCCGCGCCGAACTAATTAGGTCAGGTCCCTCAGAATCCTCACCAGCGGCAACAATCCACTCAGGGGATGTGTAGCTCCGCAGCTGAGGAAACTCATCCGCAAGGTTCACACCCTCACCTCCAAGTAGCCGCGTCGTGTGCCCGCACTGTCTACTGTCAGTTTGCCCTGTCCCTCATAGGAACGGGTACGTTGCCAAAAATCATCCATGACCCCACGTACGAGCGCGTAGTCATGCTCCAGATTCGAGTACTTGGTGTGGCGGAGCGTCGTAAGCGGCCACCAGGTGACTGGATACGGCTCCACACCGAACTCTTTGAAGACTGTCTTCCGATGACCGAACAGCGCCTTCACACGACCACACCCCGGCTTACCGTCAAGATCCGCCAGCTTCGGTCCGTCCACCAATGGCGTGATGTCCACATCCCGTGGATCCAGTTTATTGCTGGTGAAGCTCCCCGCGACCCACACTGAACGAAGGACGTTCGTCGCCCCGAGAGCCTCCTGCGAAAGATGCCACTCTTGCAGATACCTCAGTAGACCGTCGAATAGCCGCCGCCTGCTGTCCGAACCCGTGAACTTAACATCGTTGACGAACGCTGATTCGATCTCGTGAAGTGTGCAGCGATAGCGGCCTGGCGGGAGATGCCCGGTCGCAACATCCAGCGGTGGGATCACGATGACCTAGCCAAACCGGCAGCGTTGACCAATGGTCCTCCCACTGAACGGCCCCCAGACGCAATGTGAGGCAACTGACAAGTATCGCGAAATCATTGCATACCGGACAGATCACTGACTGTGCACGTCGCCGTATTAACCCTTCCTGGTTTGCACCCGCAACCCCAATGACACATCCTTGCCCGTCTCTGAGGTCAACGACCTGCACAGATGGCCATTTCGTTGCTGTGGTCAATTCCCAGCGCGGACCGCCACGCCTGAGGACCTCCCTTTGATACTCCTCAAGGCTCAGCATCCACCAGTTGCAACGTCCGCTTTATGGCCGCCGTCGTCTACGTGAATGACACTGCGGGACCAGCCGAATGAATAGGCGTGTGCGGCGCTATCGCCACGTCGCGGTCCGCGGTAGCGGACGACGAGGCGGCATCGTTGCGGGCCCTACTGGGCATCGTTGCCGGCGCCGCGGGCATCACCGTCTCCGCGATCACCCTGCTTCCCATGCTGGCGCACCTGTGAACCACACACGCGACCAACGCATTTGCGGTCGCCATCCGGCCTGACCCGACCGCACCACCCCGGCACCACCGTCCCCGACCCAGGGTGACTGCATCGCGACCACCACACCTCGGGGTGCTGCACCGCCGACAATCACCTCGGATCCCCCGGTGATCGTTCGACACTGTTGAGCTCGTCGAGAACCTGGTCGAGCGCAGTGGTCGGGGTGCGGAAGTCTTCACCCTCCGACGCGCGGAGACGGTTGCGTACGGAGGTGAGCATGGCGTGTTCACGCTCGAGGTCTGCTGCGATTCGATCGCCCACCGTCTCATCCTGCCCAAAGCGGGCGATAACCAGAGCGCGCCGCTCGATATACACGAGTGGCACCCTCATTACGGTGCAGCATCCTGGTCACGGGGAGGAACCTGGCGTTCGAGCAGCTCCGTCAGCTCCTCGATGGTGACCTCCACGGTGCCGAACAGGGGATCGCCCTCCCTGGCGGCACGGGCGACAGCCCGGCCGAGACGTTCGGTGAGGTCGACATGCAGCGGATCCGTCATGACGGACAAGTCTGCTGCACCCGCATCACCGTGCTCACCCATGCGCGCCCACACGTCCCGCATGGGTGATACACACTCGGCGGTCTCATCGGATCGACTGCAGGATGTGCCGGTGAAGTGACCTCCCCATGGACAGCTGCAGCTGCGGCGCGGGCATCGTCCAACCAGCACCCCGGCGTTCCCGGCCCCGACCTCCAACATGTCCGCACTTCCCGCGTATCCCGCATTACCCGTACAATGAGGTCGAGGAGGTACACCATGCCCGGGACACGCCGACACACCCCGCACACCACCCCCTACGTGCGGGCACCACGCCACCTCGCCGGTCGCCGCCACCGCGCCGGCGGCTGGAAGGTGACCGTCGCCGAGGACGGCGGCGCCCTCGCATGGTCACGGGTCACCGAACTCACCATCACCACCCCGACACCACGGTCACCGGCACGGATCGTCCAGACCAAGGTCGAAGCACTCGAGATCGCCGCGCAGATCCTGCGAGAAGAACAGACCGCCCCGAACACCCCCACAGCTCCTTTGCCAGTGTCCGCCCCCGGCCGTGTCGCGGGCGTCCCCGACGACGAATGGGGGCCGGCACCTACCCCGGCGCAGACCGCCACCCTGGACGAGGAGAACCTGCAACTGCAGGTCGATCAGCGGCGCGAGCAACTCGCCGCCTCGTTCACCCGCACCCAGGTCGCCGACATCCTCGGCGTCTCCCGGCAGACAGTGTCCGACATGGCCGCCGACGGCCGGCTCATCGGACTCAAGGACGGGCGGGAGTGGCGGTTCCCGACCTGGCAGTTCACCCCCGACCGGGCCGACCCGGTCCTGCCCGACCTCGACCACCTCACCCGCGCGTTCCCCGGCGGTGAAGTCAGCCTCTCGCGGTGGATGAGCCGCCCCAACACCACCTTCGCCGGCCGCACCCCCGCCCAGGAAATGGCCCGCGACAGCGACCACGTCGTCACCGTCGCGACCGGACTGACCGCCGCCGGATGGTAAAGCCCCTCCCCGCCCCGGTCCGGCCACTGCCCTCGGCCGATCACCGCTGGACCTGGACACCCACCGACCCCACCACGACGCCCTGGTTCCGGATCTACCACCGGGATCGGTTCACCCCGAACGGGATCACCTTCCGCCGATTCGGGCCACTGGCCCGCTTCGACCACCACACCCCCACCCCACCGGCGATGGACCCGGACCAGCGCGCGGTGCTGTACCTGGCCCTCGACCTCGCCACCAGTGCCTGCGAAGTGTTCGGTGAGGCCGGGGTCGCCGCCCTGTGCCCGCACTGGCGGGCCACCCAGGTCCTACCGGTCCGCGACATCGTCACCTACGACCTCACCACCCCCGGGGCAGCGCTGGCAATCGGGGCGCTCCCCGCCCTCGCCGCCGGCAACGAACACCGCGGCCTCACCCAACAATGGGCGAAGGCGATCTACGAAGACCAACCCGCCGCAACGAAAGTCGACGGCATCCGCTACCGCACCGCCTACAACGACGACCACGCCCTCGCACTCTGGGACTGCGACAACGCCATCACCGTCGCCCACGACCGCACCGGGCAGCCGCTGGACCTCCCCCTGACACACCCGCGCATCCAGCCGCGGCTCCTTGCCGCCCTGATCCCCCGCCACATCGCCGTGACCCACACCGACGAAAACCACTGCCCCAACTGCCAACGCGCAGCCGCGCCCTAACCGCAAACTGAGGCCGCCAGGGCTGTCTGCGGACGCCAGGCAGCACCTTCGGGGACTGTCGGGATAACGGTTGAACTGGATCTGGCCGACACGCCGAGTTAGCTTGGCGAGAAGGCAAGACGATGACCGAAACACTTGATCCCATGGATCAGTCGAAGATTGACCACCAGAAGTTGGCCCAACAACTGTTGGCCCAAGCCGAAGCTGAAGGTATCGAGCTGGTCGGTCCGAACGGACTACTGAACCAGCTCACCGCGAACGTCCTCGAAACCGCACTCGAAGCCGAGATGGACGCGCACCTCGGCTACGAGAAACACCAGTTCACCGGCCGAAACGGCGGCAATTCCCGCAACGGACGCCGCAGCAAGACGGTGCTCACGGAAATCGGCCCGGTGGAGATCCAGGTCCCCCGCGACACCGACGCCTCGTTCGACCCGCAGATCGTCAAGAAACGCCAGCGCCGATTGACCGGCGTCGACGAGATCGTTCTGTCCCTCTCGGCGAAGGGCCTGACCACCGGGGAAATCGCGGCGCACTTCGACGACGTCTATGGAGCGTCGGTCTCGAGGGAGACGATCAGCAAGATCACCGACAAAGTGATCGCGGAGATGACCGACTGGTCCGTGCGACCTCTCGACCCGGTGTATCCGGTGGTGTTCATCGATGCCATTCATGTCAAGATCCGCGACGGTCAGGTCGCCAACCGGCCCGTCTACGTCGCCATCGGTGTCACCACCGCCGGGGAACGCGAGATCCTCGGATTGTGGGCCGGTGACGGCGGGGAGGGGGCCAAGTTCTGGCTCGCCGTGCTCACTGAGATCCGCAACCGCGGCGTCGCAGATGTCTGCATGGCCGTCTGCGACGGGCTCAAGGGGCTGCCGGAGGCGATCACTACCGTGTGGCCACTCGCAGTGGTGCAGACGTGCTTGATTCATCTGCTGCGCAACACTTTCCGCTATGCGTCGCGGCAGTACTGGGACGAGATGTCGCGGGACTTGCGTCCGATCTACACTGCCGTCAACAACGAGTCCGCCGCTCGGGAGTGTTTCATCGAGTTCGCCGCCAAGTGGGGTACGAAGTATCCGGCGATCGTCCGACTGTGGGAGAACGCCTGGAGTGAGTTCGTGCCGTTCCTGGACTACGACGCCGAGATCCGACGGGTCATCTGTTCGACGAATGCGATCGAGTCCCTCAATGCTCGCTACCGGCGGGCAGTGCGAGCGCGTGGGCACTTCCCCAGCGACCAAGCCGCGCTCAAATGTCTCTACCTCGCCACCCGTGCGCTGGACCCAACCGGCCAGGGAAGAGCACGATGGGTGACGAGGTGGAAACCAGCTCTCAATGCGTTTGCTATCACATTCGAAGGCCGAATCACCCCAACTGGAAACTAAATTCATATGCCAGAGCTAGATCCACCGAAGTTCGGATAGTCCCCACCTTCGCTCACCACGATCAGCGATGAGGAGCAAAGCCGACGAAGCCGAAGGTTTCAGCGGTCCCTGCCCTCGATCGTGCGATCAGACATGCGGGTCTTTCTGTAGGGCACGGACCGGTGGGGCGAGCACGCCGTCGGGGATGGGGCAGTCGTAGGGCGTGCGGGTGATGGTTTCGGCGAATTCGGTCCGGGCGCGGGTGAGCAGTTCGGGGTTGGTGAATAGGTCCGCTGCGGTTGCGGCCATGACCTGTGCCGCATGCACCATCCCTTTGTGCGCGGCGGGCAGCTTGCCCTGTGCAACCCATTGCCACGAGTGCGGCGGTGACCCGAGGGCATAACAGGGGTTGAAGATCTGCACGGTGGGGGTGACCCAACTGACGTCTCCGACGTCGGTGGAGCCGCACTCTTGGTGGCGGGGCTGTGACGAGTCGAGCGTGGGGACGCAGTCATGGAGCGCCCGTGTGTCGTCTTGGGAAAGGCCGGCTCGGCTTCGGTCTGCCTCGATCTGCGACGGAGTGCAGGTCGCGAGGAATTCTTGTGCCATGGTTCGGTCCGCCTCGTCGAAGGGGACTCCGCCGAGGGTCTGAGCGTGGCCGTGCAGGACCTCTTCGAGTACTTCGTTGGGGAGGACTTCCGCTGATGCGCCGTCGAATCTGATCTCGAGTTCGGTCTCGGTCATCAGCGCCGCGCCTTCGGCGATCTTGACTACCCGAGCGTAGAGTTCACGCATTTCCGCGACGGTTCTTGCCCGCACGATGTAATAGGCTGTGGCCTGTGCTTGGACGACATTCGGGGACTCTCCGCCGGCGTCGGTGATCGCATAGTGGATCCGTGACGAGTCGGCCATGTGCTCACGGAGGAAGTTCACTCCCACGTTCATTAGCTCGAGTGCGTCGAGGGCGCTGCGGCCTTGGTGGGGCGTCGACCCGGCGTGTGAGGCTACTCCACGGAAGGTGAAGTACACCTGTGTGTAGGCGAGGAAAAGCATCTGGCGGGTGGACATCCGCGGAAAGGGATGCCATGTCACGGCGGCATCGACGTCGTCGAATTCGCCGCCTTTCACCATGAACGACTTACCTGCGGCGGCCTCCTCCGCGGGGCACCCGTAGTACCGAACCCGCCCCGGGAGTTGGTGTTCCTTCAGGTAGGCGGCGGTCGCGACCGCAGCCAGGAGTGATCCTGCCCCGAGCAGATGGTGTCCGCAACCGTGACCGTTTCCGCTGGTGTTCGCCGAGTCGGGGGTTCTGACGGCGACACCGGACTGCTGGCTCAATCCGGCGAGCCCGTCGTACTCACCGAGGAAGGCGATAACCGGTCCATCCTCGCCGTATTCCGCGGAGAACGCGGTGGGGATCCCCGCCAGTGCGCGGGTGATCTGGAACCCGTACTTTTCGGCAAGAGCCGTCTGCCGTTCGACGGCATCGAACTCGGCCCATCGGAGTTGGGGGGTGCCCCAGATCGCGTCGGCGAGTTCAGTGAATACAGGCGCGTGCGAATCCACTAGTGCAGCTGCATGTTTGGTGATTTCCATTCGTTTCTCCTATGTGGTCGACCGGGCGGCAGGAACTGCTACGCGGGTTTGTGCTGCACGGCCGGTGCCGTGGTGTCTGTAGTGGGAAGTTCCGTGGAGACAGAGGCGTCGATGCGTGCGGAGACGACGAGCAGGGCGGCGCCGACGAGACTGATGGCCGCGCAGAGGATCCAGACGGTGTGGTAACCGACGACCGATACCCACGTTGCGCCATGTGCGGTGGCCTTGGCGAAGACGACGGCGATGATCGCGCCCATGACGCTCCCGCCCAGGGTGCGGACCATGTTGTAGAGACCGGCGGATATCCCGGCCTCGTTGGCCGGCAACCGCTCGAGAATCATGATGGGAAGAGTCGCGACCACCAGGCCCTCGCTGAAGCCGACGACACCGATCATCGCGGCCATCCCCAGCGCCGTGGACTGCAGCTCCAGCATCGTGAGGAACGCGACCATGCCCACAACGAATCCTGCTGCCACGACTGCCCGTTGGCCGCGCCATCGCACCATTGGGGGCGCGACAACAGAGGCGAGGAAGACCCCGACGCCCAGAGCGGAGAGAAACAGCCCCAGCATGGTCCCGTTCAGGCCCAGCCCATAGCCGGACTCCGGTGATGTCGCCGCGAAGGTTGCGAATGCCGTGAGCGGGCCGAATGAGGCCGCGCCCACCAGGAGTGCGCCGATGTAGAGCACCAGCACCCGCGGTCGGGCCAACTGCCGTACCGCGACGAGGGGTTGCGATCGCCGCATCTCGACTCGCCACCACACGGCGAGCACAACCACCCCGCCGATAACCAGACCGAGCACGATCGCATCGGACCAACCACGCTTCGGGCCCAGAGCGAGGGCCAGCATCACCGAGCCGAGCCCCAGGGTCAAAAGGGCGGCGCCGAGCCAGTCCATACGCATGCCGGGCCGGGTCTCGATGACCGATTCGGGAACGAATACGAACGGCACCAGAATGCAGAGGATCGTGGCAATCGCGGGCACCCACAGCGCCTGTTGCGCCGATTCTGTGAGGTCGAGTAGAAGGCCACCAGCGATGTACCCGAATGAAAAGCCCAAAGTGAGGGCCCCGAGCAACACAGCGATTCCCCCGCGCGCTTTCTCCTGACTCAACCGGTTGCGCACCAAAGCCATTTCCAAGGGGAGGAGGCTGAGCAGGACCCCTTGGAGCGCGCGTCCGATGAGGAGGCTGACGAAGTTCGGTGCGATCGCGACGAGAACTGAGCCGATGGCAAGGAGTACGACCGCGATCCTCAGCATCTTCCGGTGACCGAGCAGGTCACCCAGCTTGCTTAACATCGGCACCCAGATCACCGACGAGAGCAAAAAGACGCTACTGATCCAGTTCAACGAGGCCGTCGACAGCCCGAGCTCGCGCCCCAACTCTGGGGTCAATGTCGGGACGATTCCCTGGACCAGCTCGATATTTCCAAAATGAGGCATCACATGGCAGAAATTACCGACGAGGATGATCTCGCACTTCTGCATGCATTGCAGATCGCCCCGCGCGCGCCCTGGGCGCAGATCGCGACGCCCCTCGGGATGAGCGCGGCGACCGCCGCCCGGCGCTGGGAACGGATCGCCCAACGGGGCGATGCCTGGATCAGCGGATACAACACCACCCGAGGGACAAGCGGCGGAGCGCTCGTGGAGGTCGATTGCGATGCCAATGATGTTCGCAGCGTCGCTGCCGAACTCGCGACCTCGCCGCGCACGGCCACGATCGAGACGACTTCGGGTGGCCGCGACCTAGTACTGACCGTTCTGACCAAATCCATCAACGAACTTTCCGACTACCTCGAAGAAGTGAACAACGTTCCCGGAGTCCGCAGCATCCGCAGCCACGTCATCACCATCCTGTTCACCAACGCAGCACAATGGCGATTGAACGCTCTCGAGCCCGGGCAGGAAAGCGCCATCCAACAGCTCGCGCCACCGCGCCCCTCCGGCCGGCCGCGTCCGATGGACCAACTCGACCAACAGTTGTCCGTCGCCCTCAGTCGGGACGGGCGAGCCTCTGCCTCCGACCTCGCACACGAACTCTCGGTCAGCGTCAACACGGTCCGTCGACGACTAGTACACCTCACCGACAGCGGTGTCCTGGACATCCGATGCGACATAACACGCGCCGTAACCGGTCACGAACTCGCCGCAACGCTCTGGATCCGCGTGCCACCACCAGACCTCGCGCACTACGCCCGCACGATTGCCCACCTACCCCAGATCAGATTGGTCGCCTCCGTCACCGGACCCCACAACCTCCTGGTGATGGCCTGGCTCCGCCACGCCGCGGACCTACCCACCTTCGAATCCCAACTGACCGAGCACACGCCCACCGTCCACATCGAGGACCGCGCCGTCACGCTCCGAACCATCAAGCACGTCGGACGCCTGCTCGACGACCACGGCCGAGCCCGCGAACTCGTCCCAGTCGACATCTGGACCGCGATTCCGCGCGCCACACACCCCCTATTACAGGCAACAGACTAGTAGCGTGTCGCTGCTTAATTCTGGCCTGTTTCGGTGCGAGGGTGGGGTGGCAGACTTCCCCTTCCCCTCTGCCGGTCAGGACGGTTGTCATGCCTTCGCAGAAGAAGCGTCCGGTGACGTTGAGCTCGGCTGATCGTGCGTTCTTGGAACGGTTGACCACGACCGGGGTGCATCCGGCCTCGATGATCCGGCGGGCCCGGGTGTTGCTGGCGCTGGACACCTCGGTCGGGGCGGTCGATGAGAAGAAGGTGATCGCAGCACGGTTGGGAGTCTCGGGTGAGACGGTGCGACTGGTGGCCAAGCGGTTCGCTGAGACCGGTCAGGACGTGGAGGCCACGATCGGGCGCAAGCAGCGTGACCTGCCACCGGTGCCGTCGCAGATCACCGGCGAGATCGAGGCCAGGTTGATTGCGTTGGCCTGCTCGAAGCCGCCCGAGGGTCATGCGCGGTGGTCGCTGCGACTGCTGGAGAAGCACGTCGCCCTGGTCGACGATATCCCCGATCTGGACCACTCGACCATCGGCCGGATTTTAAGAAAACGAAACTTCGTCCTCACCTGAAGAAGTGCTGGACCATTCCACCAAAGGCGAACCCGGAGTTCGCTGCTCGGATGGAAGATGTCCTGTCGGTCTAAGCCCGCCCCCGCAACCCAGCTCGCCCGGTGGTGTGCATGGACGAGAAGCCCTACCAGCTCCTCGCTCACGTGCGTGACCCGATCCCTGCAGGCCCGGGACGCGATCTGAAGGAAGACTGGCGAGTACGTGCGGCACGGGACCTGCTCGATCTTCTGCTGGGTCGAACCCCTGGCCAGCGACTGCTCCTTCTCGCAGGCGGTCCGCTGTCTTCGTTGCCGTTTGCGGCCATCAACTCGACCGAGGGGCGCCTCGTGGACCACGTCGAGGTCCGCTCCCTTGTGGGTGTACGTGGCCGACCACTGCAGGTGAAAGCCTCGAAGCTACCGCAAGCAGTCGGAGTTGCGAATCCGACCGGTGCCCTGCGCTTCGCGTCCTCGGAGCTCACCTCAATGGAGAGGTATCTACCGACCGTCGTCCCGCCCCCAGGAGTGGGCCTGAGGAACTGGCTCCTGGCGCACGCTCCTGAAGCTAGCCATCTCCACCTCGCCTTCCATGCGGAACCGAACGTCGTCGACCCGTTCAACTCGCGCTTCGTTCTCGGCCAAAACCTCGGACTAACAGTGGGCGACCTAGCGCAAGCCAACCTGGGTTCACTGGACCTGGTGGTTGCCACGGCTTGCAAGAGCGGCGTTGTGGATGCGCGGACATCGGATGAACAAGTCGGGTTGGCACCAGCGCTAACTAGCCCGCCCGGCCGGCCTGAGCCCCAACATGACCTACATGATCGCGAATCGGTTGGAGAGCGGGCCCGAGCCTCTCGAGCAACTGTCCGCCGCTGCTGCCATCTCGATCGTCGGTGAGGTGCTCATCGTCGCTGCTGCGGTGTTCGCCGGGATCATCTCGGGGCGCATCACCGCCACCCTGGACCCTGCGCGTAGGTGACGGTCCAGCAGGCGGTCAGCCCTGCCCAGATTCACCGTTGCTTTGACAGTCTCTGAACGATCACACTCCGGGAGCCGCTCGATCTGACGGAATCGAGGGATCTCGGGCGGACAGATCGCAGGCGGCCAAGATGTTGGACGACGCCCGCCGTTGCGCGTGCCGAGAGAGGGTCCGGATGCGGAGGCTGCGTCGAGACGATGGCATGGATGCATCATCTGGTGCGAGAGGAGACATGGCAGTGACTGAGGCGAGTGCGATCGAGCCCACAGCTGAGAGCGAGCGACTTTTCCGCCACGGCAAGGTGTTCACGGGTCGAGGGGAGAACGACTTCGCGACGGCCTTCCGGATCGATGAAGGACGCTTCACCTGGGTCGGCGATGCCGAGGACATCGAGGGAGAGGACGCCGTCGATCTTGCCGGGCGCGTCGTCCTCCCCGGCTTCCTCGACGTGCACACCCACCCGTCGATGATGGCCTCCCTCATCGAGTTCGTCTCGCTGCTGCCCCCCGAGGTCCTTTCGGTGGGGGCGGTGCAGGATGCACTGCGCAGCCACCCGGCTTACGGTTCGGGCCCCGGCTCGTGGATCCTCGGCTTCGGATTTGACGAGATGTGGTTCACCGACGAGAAGCGCAAGCCGACCGTGCACGACCTCGACACGGTCTCGAGGACGCAGCCGATCCTCATCCGGCGGTGCGACGGCCACACCGTCGTGTGCAACAGCGTGGCCCTCGCACTCGCGGGCATCGACGATGACACGCCCGATCCCGACGGCGCGATCATCCATCGCGATGCGGACGGCCGCCTCACGGGCGCCCTCTCCGAACTCGCCGCGATCAACCTCGTCGACTCCCTCATCCCCCGTCCGTCGCTCGCAGAGCAGGCGCAACGGCTGGCGAGCCTGAACGAGCACTTCCTCTCCCGCGGCATCGTCGGCGTCGACGATCTCTACGCCACCTTCGATCACAAGGATCCGCTGGCCATGTACCGCACGGCGGCGTCGGAGGGCTTCGTGCCGCAGAGCGGTCTCTACCTCGGTTGGACGGATCTCGTCGACGGCGCAAACGGCGGCGAGGTCGCCGACCTCACCGATGAGCAACGCACGGGCAGGATCCGGGTCGCGGGCGTGAAGCTCCTCATGGACGGCGCGTTCTCCGACCGGCACGCGTGGCTCGAGGACCCCTACCCCGACTCCTGCTCGCATGGCAGCCGCGTCGTCTCCGACGAGGAACTGCTCCGGGCGGTCGCCTGGTCGCGACGCAACCACGTGCAGGTGGCCGTGCACGCCATGGGAGACAGGGCGATCAATCAGGTGATCTCCCTCCTCGAGGACCAGGAGCCATGGATGGGCGAGCTCCCCTCCGTGCGCATCGATCACGCATCGCTGTTCACTCCCCAGATGATCGATCGCATCGAGACGGCGCGGATGTCGTTCGGCGTAATCAGCCACACGATCTTCTACTTCGCGGAGTACGAGTCATACAAGCAGAACCTCTCCGCCGAGCAGCTGCCCCACGCCTACCCCATCCGCTCGTTCTATGAGAAGGCCACGCATGCCGCGCTGGCCTCGGACTCGCCGGCGACGTCGTGGGCCGACGCGGACAACGTGTTCATCTCGATCCGTGCGGCCGTCGATCGTCGCTCGCACAACGGCGGAGACCTCGGCCAGGATCAGGCGATCACGGTCCCGCAGGCCGTGCTGCTGTACACCGGGCGGGCGAGCACCGTGGCACCGTTCGAGAGTCTCGGGACGATCGCCCCCGGCGCCGAGGGCACCTTCGTGGTGCTCGACCGGGATCTGTTCACGATTCCGACCGCCGAGATCGGCGACGTCACCGTCGCCGAGACATGGGTCGCCGGTGAGCAGGTGTGGCGCGCATAGGCCTTGCGCTCATGCGAGACAGCGGGCCTTGGTCAGAAGACCAAGGCCCGCTGTCGTATGCTTTCTCAGGCGAGCACCCGGAAGGTCGCCAGGCTCTTGTCGCTGGCACCGCGCACGTGTCCTCCGGGAGTCTGCGAGACCGCGGTGAGGAAGCACACCGCCTCCGCCGTGATCAGCTCACCGGGCATAATGTTCGGGATGCCAGGCGGATAGGCGGCGAGGGTCTCCGCGCTAGCGCGGCCGACCGCATCCGCTGTCGGCACCGCGATCGACGCCCCCAGGAAAGCCTCACGCGGCAGCATCACCGACTTGCCGGGAGCCGGAAGCGCACCCACCCGCGGGATGCTCCCGTCGCTGCTGACGGGCAACGCGTGCAGCTCGGCGATAACCCGGTCGACGTCGGGCACAACTCCGGGTCCCAGCACCGCGACGACGCAGGTCTCGGTGGCGATCTCGAGGAACACGCCCCGCTTCATCAGCAGGTTGCGGGCAGCGTGTCCGCCGACGCCGCCCTGCGCGACATCGATCGACACGCGCATCGGGTCGACCGCGACGATGTCGTCGAATGCGGCGAAGCCGTCGGACGCGATCCCGAACCGGCCGATACTGCGGATGCGGTCCCGGAGCTCGTCGGCGGCAGCGATGGATGCTGTGATCCCGTCGTGACCCTCGACGAGCTGCGCCCTGGCGATGTCGAGGGATGCCAGCAGCAGCGAGCTCTCCGAGGTCGACTGGGTCAGGGCGAATGCACGCTCGACGAGAGGTTCCAGGGCGCGACCGTGCTCGGTGTCGGCCAGGTGCAGCATGGCCGACTGCGTGAGGCTGCCGCCGAACTTGTGCATGCTGCTGACGAGCGCGTCGGCCCCTTGGGTGAGCGGCTGCACCGGCAGGTCTTCGTGGAAGCCGAAGTGTGACGCCCACGCGCCGTCGACGATGAGCGCGGCACCCGCCGCATGGGCGATCTCAGCGAGGGCGGGGATGTCGGCCACCGAGCCGAAGTAGCTCGGCGAGGTGAGCACGACAGCCTTGCAGCCGGGAGCCTTGCGCAGGGCCTCGGCGAGCGCGGCAGCGGACACGCCGTGCGCGATGCCGTGCTCGCGATCGATCGAAGGCTGCACAAAGACTGGGCGGAGACCGGCGAGGATGATGCCGTCGATGGTCGATGAGTGCGCGCTGCGCTGCACGACGACGGGAGCGTCCTGGCTGTCGTACGAGGCCAGGGCCAGGGCGATGGTGCGGTTCGCCTGCGAAGCGCCGTTGGTGAGGAACCAGGTGCGTCGCGCGGACCAGGCATCGGCCGCAAGCTCCCTGGCCTGCTGCAGGCCGTTGTCCGTACCCATGTCGAGACCGGGCAGCAGCGGCGGCACGTCGAGGCGGAGGATCCGCTCGCCGAAGTAGGCGGTCAGCTGCGGGGCGGCGATCGGATCGGCGCCATGGCCGGGCACGTTCAGTCGCACGTGCTCTTCGGCGGCGTACGCGGCGAGGACGTCGGCGTAGGGGGTGCGCACAGACGTGGCGTCGGGGCGCTCGATGTCGTGCAGGATCTCGATGGTCATGCATCCATCGTCTGCAAATCAAGAGAGATATGGAATATGAAGATATCTTGATATCTATATAGCAGATATGGAGGCTATTGGATGCTGGATCTCCGTCAGTTCCAGGCGCTGCGCGCGATAGCCCGCACGCGTTCGACAGCGGCGGCCGCTCGTGAACTCGGGTGGAGCCAGCCCACGGTGACCCACCATCTGCGGGCGCTCGCGCAGGCGACCGGAGCGCCGGTTGTGCGTTCCACGAGCGCCGGCACCGCCCTCACCCGCGCCGGGGCGCTGTGGCTACCGCACGCGCAGGCTCTGCTCGATCGGGCAGACCGCGCGCACGGCGAGGTGCAGTCCGCTCTGGCCGACGGGATGCGGCGGTGCCGGATCGGCGTGTTCCCGACGGCAGCGGCGCATCTGCTGCCCGCGATCGTGAAGGCGACCGCCGATGCGGATGTGCGTGTCGACGTGACGGAGGCGGAGAACGAGGCGCTCTGGTCGGAATTCGACGCTCTGCGCCTGGATGCGGTGATCACCTACGAAATGAGACCGGGCAGCCGTCCGGGGGGAACCAGGCTGTTCGAGGAGCACTTCGGCGTGCTGCTGCCGCGAACGCACGCGCTCGCCGAGCGGGATCGGGTCACGCTTCGCGAGCTGCGGAAGGAGACGTGGATCCTCGGTCGTGACCAGGCGGATGCGATCGACGCCATGCTGCAGGGCTTCGCCCGCGACGCGGGATTCACGCCCATCGAGGGGCAGCACAGCGACGACTACCGGGTCGTGGCCGCCTACGTCGCCGCAGGTCTCGGCGTCGCCTTCGTACCGGAGCTCGCGCTGCCGGTGAGCACGGACGGATGCCGCTTCGTGCCGCTCAGCGATCGGTTACCGCCGCGTGTGGTGTCGCTCCACACCGCCGCGCACCTGCCGGAGGACATCCGGGACGTGCTGCTCGACGCGGTCACACGCGAGGAGAGGTGACGATGTCGGACCCTGCGTCGCACGGGAGTGCGGCGCAGGGTCCGAGATGGTGATGCGTGCGGTTCAGGCCACGGCATCCGGGATCGTCTTGGTCGCTCCCGTGAACACATCCGCGTCGTCGTTGAGGATGCGGCCTTTCGTCTCCGGCATCACGAAGACGGTGATGCCCGAGATCACCAGCAGCGCGAGGACGTAGAACAGGAACGCGTTCGGTCCGACGCTGGTCGTGAGCCAGATGTTCAGGTACAGCGCCGTGCCGCCGAAGAGGGACGTTGCGATCGCCAGCGGGATGGCGATTCCTGCGGTGCGCACCCGAGTCGGGAACAGCTCCGCCATCACCGCCGGGCTGATCGCGCACGGCGCCGAGAGGAACACGTTCGCGATGCTGAGCGCGATCAGCAGGTGCCAGGGGTTCCCGTCGATCAGCCCGGACAGCGGGAACAGCAGGGCCGCCGTCCCGATGATCCCGATCAGCTGCACGGGG
Source organism: Rhodococcus sp. T2V (assembly GCF_029269925.1). Classification (NCBI taxonomy): domain Bacteria; kingdom Bacillati; phylum Actinomycetota; class Actinomycetes; order Mycobacteriales; family Nocardiaceae; genus Rhodococcus; species Rhodococcus sp. T2V. The sequence continues at coordinate 4,287 of NZ_JARJBD010000134.1, read as the reverse complement.
CGGCGTCCGATCTTGTCGGAGAGGATTCCCCAGGCCGGCAGCAGCGCGATGAACAGCAGGCTGGCGACGAGGGAGACCAGAAGGATGCTGGTCGGGTCGGCCTGGAGCACCGCGATCGAGTAGCTGGTCGTCGCCACGAGCCAGTAGTAGTACGCGACGGTCAGGCCGATGCCCATCCCGATCACCATGAGAGCGGAGCGACGCATCATCCACATGTCGCGCCACATGCTGGAGCGAGGCGCAGCGTCAGCGGAGACCGTCTTGATCTCGGTGGTGAACTGCTCGGTCTCCTCCATGCGCTGACGCACGTAGAGGGCGAAGACACCACCGATACCGGCGATGATGAACGGCACGCGCCATCCCCACTCGTACATGGCTGCAGACCCGAAGACCGCGGACATGATGGCGCCCAGCGACGTTCCGACCAGCGCGCCCGCCGTGCCGGACCCGTAGACGAGCGTCGACCACAGGCCCCGGCGTTCTGCCGGAGCGAGCTCCGACAGGTACGCACCCGCGGTCGGCTGCTCGCCACCGTAGGCGAGACCCTGGATGAGCCGCGCGACGATGAGGATCACCGATGCGACCACGCCGATGCTCTGATACGACGGCGAGATCCCGATGATGAGACTGCCGAGCGCGATCAGGGCGACGGTGATCGACAGGGTGTTGCGTCGGCCGACCCGGTCGCCGAGACGGCCGAAGAGGATCGCGCCGACGGGGCGGGCGATGAAGCCGACGGCGAACACCACGGCCGCCGCGAGGAACGCCGACACCGGGTCGTCGGCATTGAAGAAGCTGGCCGCGAAGAACGGTGCGAAGGTCGAGTAGATCGACCAGTCGAACCATTCCAGAGCATTACCGAAGCCGGTACCGACGAGGGTGCGGCGATGGGAAGATCTCTTTTCCACCGCCTTCGACGGTGTCGGCTCTGCGATCGAGTTGGAAGCCACGATGATTCCTCTCCGATGGAGATTAGCGGTTGGAAGCGACGGCGTCTTGCAGTGACGACGCCTCCGTGAGCGCAGCCAGACGACGCCAGGCCACTTCTGCGTAGACCGCGGCACCCAGCGGGAGGACATCGTCGTCGTACTGGGCGTACGGGCTGTGGTTGTTGGGCGCGGTGTTCCAGTCGACACCCGCCGGCGTGGCGCCGATGCAGGCGAAGGAGCCAGGAACCTCGTTCAGCACGCGGGAGAAGTCTTCGGAGCCGGCCAGCGGCGTAGGCATCACCTGATAGCGCTCCTCACCGAAAGCGGACGCGATCGTGTCGGCCACGAACTGCACCTCGAACGGGTCGGTGATCGTCACCGGGTAACCGGTGTGGTGCTCGACGTCGACGGTCGCGCCGTGGGCCTGGGCGATGCTCTCCAGCAGGTTCTGCGCCCCCGTGTGGAAGCGCTCACGGGCCTCCTCGGACCAGAAGCGTACGGACGCCGAGAACTTCGCGACATCGGGCATCGCGTTCGGAGACGCGAGGTTGCCCGACTGAACGGCGCCGATGCCGACGACCACCGGGTCGAAGACGTCGAAGCGACGAGTGACGAAAGCCTGCATGGCGAGGATCATCTCGGCGGTGACGGTGATCGGATCGACCCCGCGATACGGTGCGGAGGAGTGCCCGCCCTTGCCGTTGACGGTGACCTGCAGACCGTCGGCCGCAGCGAGCATCGCTCCGGAACGGGCCTGGACAAGGCTCTGGGGCTGGCCGGCGGCCATCACGTGCAAAGCGAACGCCGAGGAGACACGGGGGCCGGCGGCATCCAGCACGCCTTCACGGACCATGACGGCTGCGCCGTCGTAGCCCTCTTCGCCCGGCTGGAACATGAAGACCACGTCGCCTGCCAGCTCGTCGCGATGAGCGGCGAGGATGCGGGCGGCACCGACGAGCATCGTCACGTGCATGTCGTGTCCGCAGCCGTGCATGGCACCGGGAACCTCGGACTGCCAGGGCAGACCGGTGTCCTCTTGCACGTTGAGACCGTCCATGTCCGCACGCAGGAGCACCGCCGGGGCCGTGCCGGTCGACGCGCCGCCGCGCAGAACCGCGACCACAGAGGTGCAGTCCGTGCCCACAGTCGTCTCCAGGCCCAAGTCTTCGAGTTCCGCGAGGATCCGGGCCTGCGTGACGGGAAGGTCCAGCCCGATCTCGGGATGCCGGTGCAGGTCGTGCCGCAGGTCGGTCAGTTCCTGCGCGAGTGCCTGTGCTGCTGTGAGAGTGTCCATCGGATTCCTTTCGCCTTCGAATGGCTCTACTGTCGTAGTCGACTGGTCCGACGGACCCGACGCGATCGGAATCTTCAGTTGAGCGCTGTTCGGCGCTCGGATCATTCAGATGGAGGTGATGCAGGTTGCGTGGCGATCTACCTGTCGATGAGACGGACCTGCGGGTCATCAACCTCCTGCAGATCGCTCCCCGCATCCCCTGGGCCGGCGCCGGCGAGATCCTCGACCTGTCTCCGTCGGCAGTGGCCGCGCGATGGCGCAGGCTGAGCAATGCGGGGATCGCGTGGATCTCCGCCTATAGGAACCTGCGATCCATGCACGGCATCGCTGCGTTCGTGAACGTCGCGTGCAAGCCCCGTCATCGGCGGGCGCTGATCGACAGTCTGCGCGCCTACCCGCAGGTGGTCAGCGTGGTCGCAGCAACAGGGCGGAGCGATCTCGCCCTAACGGTCACGATCATGGTCCCGGATCTTCAGGCGCTCAGCATCCTGGTTATGGATGAGATCGCTGGCATGCGCGGCGTGATCGACACGGCGACGCGCGTCGTCACACAGCTGCATGCGGAGGGTGCGGCCTGGCGCCTGGATGCCCTCGAACCGCGCGAAGCCGCTCTCGCCCGCGACGCCGCCCAGATCAGTTCTGAGCGGGCCAGCGGGCTGCCGGAGACACAGCGTCGCGCACTCGTGCGAGCCCTGGTCGCGAACCCCCGCGTATCGGTGGCCGATCTCGCACGCGAGCTCGGGGGCACAGCACCCACCGTGCGCCGTCAGCTCTCGCAGGTGCTGGCATCCGGTCAGGTGAACATCCGGTGCGACATCAGCGCTCCGGTCGCCGGCTGGCCGATCGAATGCAACTGGATGCTGCGGGTGCCGGCCACGGACGTGCTCGACCTCGTCGTGGCGCTGCGTTCTCGCCCGCAGGTGCGCCTGTGCGCCAGCGTCATCGGCGATGCCAACCTCGTCATCACGACACTCAGCCGCTCGATGCCGGAGTTGAACGAGTTCGAGCGGTGGCTGGGGACCATGCTCCCCCGCGCAGAAGTACGGGAGACGTTTATCGGCATGCGGACCTTCAAGCGCATGGGCCGCATTCTGAACGACGACGGCTACGCGACGGGAGAGATGATCCCGATCGAGTGAGCGGGATCATCTCTCCCGTCGCGTAGCAGCGACGGGACTGCCTGAATAGCGGTGGGTGGGGTCCTGCTTTGGATGACGCGATGATCGATCCCGTGACGGGAGAGATCATCGATCAGAAGGACCTTGCCGAGCGGTTGCTCGCGCAGGCGAAGGAACAGGGCGTGAGCCTGTTGGGTCTGGGAGGGCTGCTGAACGAAGAACGTGCTCGAGACGGCGTTGAACGCGGAGCTGACCGAGCATCTCGGCCACCAGCATGGCGGGACGCCGGTCGGAGCGAACATGCGCAACAGCACCCGGACGAAGACGGCGCTTACCGAGATCGGGACGGGCGTTCAAGCCGGTGATCGTCCCCAAGCGCAAGCGCCGGATGGACGGGATCGATCAGATCGTGCTCTCCCTCAGCGCCCGCGGGTTGCGACCGGGGAGATCGCCGCGCACTTCGACAACGGCTACGACGCGACGGTCTCCAATGACACGATCAGCAGGCTCACCGAGAAGGTGGCCGGTGAGCTCGCGGACTGGTCCTCACGACCCCTGGATCCGATCTACCCGGTAGTCTTTAAGAACCGCGGGGTCGAGGACGTGTTCATCGCCGTCCCTGACGGGCTGAAGGGGCTGCCCGGAGCGATCATTCACGTGGAGTTCAGGCGTGTCGACGGTCACTGGCACCAAGGATGTTGCGGGTCAAGAGCATCGGCTACCACGAACGAGCAACCCGGGCACACACGATCGTGTGGTCCGGCCGCCAAATGCGTCCCGATATCTACAGCGGAATCGGTGGCTCGACCCGCACACCGACCCGGTGATCGTGAAGCCCCGGTGGCCACAGCTCGCCCGCCCCCGAACTGACTTCCCCTGCAGAGCGCGCTACTAATGATCTTTCGGTAATTGAGTGAGCTCAGATCACAAGGAAAGCCCAGCGTGA
>NZ_JARJBD010000133.1:0-20754 GCF_029269925.1 Rhodococcus sp. T2V | reverse complement strand
TGAGCAGGACTGCCTGGCAGTACGTGTCGAGGTTGCCGCCGCGTTCGAGCAACCACCGCGCGGCCGGTGGCAGCGGGAACGAGCCGATCCCTCCGCCCGGAAGCTCAGCGAGGATCGCGCTCGGCCCCGGCCGTGTCGAGATCGCGCGCGCGAGCCGGGCGATCGTCCTGCGCTCGAACACATCCCGCGGAGTGAGCGCCAGCCCGGCTGTCTTCGCGCGTGCCGTCAATTGGATCGCCATGATACTGTCGCCGCCGAGCGCGAAGAACGAGTCGTCGATACCCACGGACTCGAGGCCGAGCACGTCGCCGACCAGGTTCACCAACGTCTTTTCGGCAGCTGTTCCGGCCGAGCGGAATTCCGCAGCCTGGGTCGTGAAGTCGAGAACCGGCAGTGCGTTCCGGTCGACCTTCCCGTGGGACGTCAACGGGAGCGTCGACAGTGGGATGACCGCGGACGGAATCATGTGCGAGGGAAGAAGCGACCTCATGTGGTCGAGCAGTTCCTCCTCTGCCACCTCGATGCCGGGGACCGGGACGACGTATCCGACGAGATGGTGTACCCCGTTGCGATCGGCCCGCAGCACCACCACGGCCTGCGCGACCCCGGGGTGACGCAGGAGGACGGATTCGACCTCGCCGGGCTCGATCCGGTAGCCGTGGAGCTGAACCTGGAAGTCGGTGCGGCCGTGGTAGTCCAGTTGCCCATCGGCGTTCCAGCGGGCCAGGTCTCCGGTTCGATACATGCGGGAGCCGGGGGCGCCGAACGGATTCGCGACGAACCGGCCGGCCGTGATGCCGGGCCTGCCGAGATATCCCCGGGCCAACTGGGCACCGCCGAGGTACATTTCGCCGATTACCCCGGGGACGACGGGGTGCAACCGACCGTCGACGACGAACACCTGCGTGTTCCACACCGGTGACCCGATGGGCACCGTGGTGGCGGCCCGGTCGGTCGCGGCGTCGTGATATGTCGCTGTCACGGTCGTCTCTGCGGGACCGTACATGTTGCCGAGGCGGACGCCGCGGGCGAGCACGTTGCCCGCCGTCCGCGCACTGATCGCCTCACCCCCGGTCAGGACCCGGCGCAGCGACCCGGGGAAGGTGTGCCGATGATCGTTCACGAACAGGTCGAGTAGGGAGGGCACGAACTCCACCAGCGTGATCTGCATTGCGTCGAGGAGGCCGGACAGATAGTCGAGGTCGAGCTGCCGATTCGGGGGCAGGAGGAACAGGACGCTTCCTGAACACAGAGCCGCGAAACACTCCCAGATGGCGACGTCGAAGGCGATCGGAGCCTTCTGCACGGTGCGGTCCTGCTCGCGTATCGGCAGCTGTGCCTGCGACCAGGCCAGCTGATTCGCTATCGCCGCGTGGGATATCGCCACGCCTTTGGGGGTGCCGGTCGAGCCGGATGTGTAGACCACGTACGCCAGGTTGTCGGGGTACAGCGGTACGCCGCGGTCCACGTCGGTCACCGGTGCGACGTCTCGGGCCTCGTGGTCGATGTCGTCGAACCGTGCCACCGGAACCCCGGTGGGAGCGGGTACATCGGCGACACCGGTGGTGACGACGAGAGCCGCCGACGCGGACTGGATCAGTGCTTCGATGCGGTCGGTGGGGTGGCTGGGATCGAGTGCGAGCACCGCTGCACCGGACTTTACCACCGCGTACATCGCAGCGAGCAACTCGACGGAGCGCGGGAGTGTCAGAGCTACAACGGATTCGGCGCCGATGCCGTATCCGAGGAAGGAGCGCGCCAGCCGGGTCGACCACGTGTCGAGTTCGGCGTAGGTGAGGGTTCGATCCTCATATCGGACGGCCGGTGCGTCGGGTGTCGCCGCGACCCGTGCCTCGAACATTTCCACGATCGTCGAGGCCGGAAGGTCGTGGGCCGTGGCGTTCCACCGGTCGAGGACGAGCCCTCGCTCGGCGTCGTCGAGGATGTCGATGTCGCCTACCACGACATCGGGGTTCGTCAGGCCCGCGGTGATCACGCGAAGGAGCCGGCCGGAAAAGCCACGGATCGTGGAGGCGTCGAACAGATCGGTGGCGTATACGATCTGCCCGCTGATACCCGTCCCCGACCCGTCCTCGGGCGGTTGATCACGCAACACCAGATTCAGGTCGAACGGCGACACCCGGGGCTCGAGGTCCGCGACATGCACCTCGAGACCGGGCAGGTCGAGGCGTGGCGGCTCGATGTTCTGGAACGACAGCATCACCTGGAACAACGGATGACTGGCCGTCGAACGCGGAGGGTGGAGTTCGTCCACGAGGGTTTCGAACGGAATGTCGGCGTGCGCGAAGGCCGCCAGATCGGCGTCGCGCACCGCCGCCAGGACCACACCGAACGGGGACGACGGATCGATGGTCGTGCGCAGAACGAGTGTGCCGACGAACATGCCGACCAGGGGATCGAGCGCCTGTTCGCCACGGCCGGCGGTCGGCGACCCGACGACGACGTCCGGGGTGGCGGCGAGCCGGGACAGCAACACGGCCAGGGCTGCGTGGATGACGACGAAAGTCGTCGTGTCGTGGGTGCGAGCGAAGTCCACGAGCCGGCGATACGTCGTCTCGGGCACCACGAACGACTCCGCTGCGGCCCGATACGACGCGGACGCGGGACGCGGCCGATCCAGAGGCAACTCCACCCGCTCGGGAAGATCCGCGAGCGCCGCGCGCCAGAAGTCGAGTTGCCGCGCCACCGGAGACGCCGGATTGGTCACGGACCCGAGGACCTCCCGCTGCCACACCGCGAAATCCGAGAATTGCACCGCCAACGGTTCCCATACGGGAGCAACGCCGGTGCGGCGCGCGGTGTACGCGGCGGAGAGGTCGCGCGCGAGGGGAGACAGCGATGCCCCGTCGGCGACGATGTGGTGCACGACGACAGCCAGGACGTGGTCGTGGTCGTCGAGTTGCCACAGTCGGATGCGGATCGGCGGACGGACCGTGACGTCGAACCCCTCAGCGACGATTTCGTCGACGAGGCCGGAGACTTGCGCTGCGTCGGGCACGGGGACGGGCGCCAGATCGAGCGACACACCCTCTGCGGGGAGGACGACCTGCACCGGTCCGGTGGCGGCCAAGGGGTAGACCGTCCGCAACGGTTCGTGCCGGACGAGGACGTCGAGCAGGGCAGCGTGCAGTGCGGGGAGGTCGAGGCGACCGGTCATCCGGACCACCATCGGAATGTTGTAGACGGCCGACGTCACGTCGAACTGGTTGACGAACCACATCCGCTGCTGCGCGAACGACACCGGTGCGGGTTCGGTGTGGACCCGTCGTCCCAGGGTGGGTCTGTCCGGGTGCACTTCGCTCGCGTCGAGGACGGAGGCGAGTCCGCGAACCGTGGGCGCCTCGAAGAGAGAACGAATCCCGATCCGGGTCCCGCACGCCGAATCGATTCGGGCGACCACCTTCGCCGCGTCGAGCGACGTGCCACCCAGTTCGAAGAAGTTGTCGTCGACGCCGACGCCACCGATACCCAGAACCTGGGCGATCACCCTCGACACGGTCTTCTCGGTCGGGGTGGCCGGGGCGTGGTAGATGGGGGAGTGCCGTAGTTCCTCGGGAACGGGAAGGGCGTCGAGGTCGACGTCCCCGGTCGCGGTGACGGGCAACCGGTCCAGGACGACGACCGTGCCCGGGACCCACGGCGGGGGCAGGATCATGGCGGCGTGGTCGCGGACGTCGGAGGCGGACGGCGCGGATCCGGGTGCCGGAACGACATACGTCACGAGGGCTGGTTGTCCGGCGCGCGGGGTGTGGTCGACGGTGACCGTATTCGAGACCTGTGGATGCGCGGTGAGGACGGTGTCGATGTCGTCGAGCGGGATGCGGAATCCGCGCAGTTCCGTCTGGAAATCGCGGCGACACAAAATGTTCAGGCCTCCGGTCGGCGTGAGGCGAGCGGCGTCACCGGTGCGGAACATACGTTCGCCGAGCGGGCCGAAGGGACTCGCCACGAAGTGGGTGCTCGTCGCGGCGGCCCGGCAGTGGTAGCCGCGAGCGAGCGCGGGTCCACCGATGTACAACTCGCCGACGACTCCCGGCGGGACAGGCGTGAGGCGGTCGTCGAGGACAGCGAATCTACGTCCTCGCCCGGGCCGGTATTCCATCCGGTCGGCATCGGATGCCGGTGCACGGTCGGTGGCAGCGGCGATCCAGACCGCTTCGACGGACGCGTAGGAGCCGACGACGTCGGGGACAGCCGCGACCGCGGCGTCGACGGGGTCACCGGTCAGGAACACCGAGCGGCGCTCGCCCGCCGCCGCGGATTCCCCTGCTCGGGACAGGTGCTCGTACGCGGCCGGACTCTGGACGAGCATGGTCACACCGCTACGGTGCAACAGGTCGGACAGGGCGGGCGGTGAGGACACGGTAGCCTCGTCGACCACCTCGAGCCGACCCCCGTGGAGGAATGCGCTCCACGGGGTCAGGACAGTGACGCCGGGCGTGAAGACCGGGACCTTCGCCCACACCTCGCCGACCGCGACGGCGGGACGTGCCAGTGCCGACAGTACTGCACGGTGCGTCACCGACACCGGTTTCGGCAGCGCGGTCGACCCGCGCGTGAGCAGGACGTAGGCGGCCGCATCGGGGCTGGGGCCGGCGCCGTCGTCGTCGGCGGTGAGGGGGCGACCCGAACTGCGCGCGAGGGCGGCGACGGTGTCCGGCGCGTCGAGGACGAGGGTGGGGGCGTGAACGTGGGGAAGATCTCTTGCCACAGTGGATGTCGTCACAACGATCGCAGCGCCGACGTCGGTGATCGTCCGGGAGAGTTGCGTGGTCGACGTCCATCGGGGATCGAGTGGTAGGCACACGCCCCCCGCCGCGAGCACGCCCAATGTGACGGCGACGTAGTCCATCGAATGGGGAATCGCCACGGCGACGAGGCGTTCCGGTTCCGCTCCGTGCTCGTTGAGGAACCTGGCGATTCGGTTCACCCGGTCGGCGAGCTCGCCGTACGACAGCATGTCACCCCCGCACGACAGTGCGACGGCGCCTGGTTGCCGTGCCGCCGTACGCGCAAATTCCTCCGGCAGCGTCGTCGCGGGGCCCGGTTCGTCCGGGGCCGTCCACGAATGGAGTGCGACGTCGCGTTCCCGATCGGTGAGCAGATCGATGTTCCCGACCACGGTGTCCGGCTCTGTGGTCACGATCCTCAGGACGCGGACGAGTCGGTCGGCAAGACCACGCACCGTCCTCTCGTCGAACAGATCGGTGGCGTATACGATTCCGCCGTCGATTCCCTGCGGCCGCCCGCCGTCATCGAGGCGTTCACTGAGCCACACCTGCAGGTCGAACTTACAGATCTTCGGATCGTAGCCGACGGCCGTGACGTGCAGACCGGGCAGGTCGAGCTCCCTCGCCTCGTGTCCGGCGGGCAGGACGTTCTGGAATTCGAGAAGTACCTGGAACAGCGGTGAACGACTTTCCGTGCGTTCAGGTTCGAGGGCGTCCACCAATTTCTCGAACGGATAGTCGGCGTGTGCGAACGCGCCCAGGTCGACATCCCGCACGGCGCGCACGGTGTCGGCGAAGGCCGCCGCGGGATCGATGCGGGTGCGCAGGACGAGCGTATTGACGAACATGCCCACCACGTCGTCGAGCGCGGGCTCCCCACGTCCCGCGACCGGGGTGCCTATGCTCACATCGTCGGTGCCGGCGAGCCGAGCGAGCACGACTGCCAGCGCCGCGTGGCACGTCATGAAGAGTGTCGACGTGCAGGTTCGAGACAGTGCCCGCATGGCGGTGTGCAGCTCCGAAGGCAGGTGGAAGCCCACTCGGCCACCGTGCAGGGACCGCCGCTGCGGGCGGGGACGGTCGGTCGGCAGCGCGAGAAGGGGCGTCGATCCACGAAGCGACTCACTCCAGTAGTCGAGTTGCCGCGACGCGAGGCTGTCGGGATCGGTGGACCGACCCAACACCGCGTGTTGCCACAATCCGTAGTCGACGTACTGCACGGCCGGCGGCTCCCAGGCGGGGGCGCGTCCGTCGATCCGGGCACGATAGGCGGCGGAGAGGTCACGAGCCAGCGGACCGGCCGACGCACCGTCGGCCGCGATGTGATGGATCACCAGGGCCAGCACGTGGTCGGTCTCGCTGATCGTGAACAGAGACGCACGCAGCGGCGCGTCGACCGTGACGTCGAACGGCGCTGCCGCGGCCCGGGCGACGTGCGCGTCGAGGTCGGTCGAACCGTCGACCCACACGCTTTCGACCCGGGGCAGCGCCCGTTCGGCGGGCAGGATCACCTGATGTGGTCCGTCGTCCGAGGCGGGGTACACCGTGCGGAGGGACTCGTGCCGTTCGACGACATCTGCGATCGCTGCCACGAGGGCCCCGACGTCGAGGTGCCCGGTGAGCCGGACGACCAGCGGAATGTCGTAGGCCGGGGAGTGCGGGTCGTACTGGTTGACGAACCACATCCGTTCCTGGGCCGGGGAGAGCGGAATCCTGGCGGGACGGGGGAACCTGTGGAGCGGAGGCCGCTCGGGGTCATAGCTGCGCCGGCTCTCGGCGACACCGGCGAGTGCGGCGACCGTCGGGTGCTCGAAGAGATCGCGGACATCCAGCGACGTTTCCAGCGCGGAATTCAGCCGTGCCACCACCCGGGTGGCCGCCAGGGAACCTCCGCCGAGATCGACGTAGTCGTCGTCCGCGCCGACGCCCGCGACACCGAGAACGGTCTCGAACACCGACGCGATCGTGTCTTCCGTCGGCGTGCGCGGCCGGTGGCCGGCGCCGCGCCGCGGGGCGAAGGTCGGCGCCGGGAGCGCGGCACGGTCCAGCTTGCCGCTCGGGGTGCGCGGAATGACGTCGATGGGGACGACCGCGGCCGGGAGCATGTGCGCGGGCAGTGTGCGCGCGAGCCGACGCCGCACCTCCCCGGCATCGACGCGCCGCCCTTCGGCCGGGCGAACGTAGGCGATCACCGCGGCATCTCCCGTGTGCGGGTCGGTCGCCGCGGTTGCGACGGCGAACGCCACGCTCGGGTCGGCACGCAGGACTGCCTCGATCTCACCGAGTTCGATGCGGAACCCGCGGATCTTCACCTGGAAGTCGCTGCGCCCGACGTAGGTGAGGTCGAGGGCGGTGGATGGATCCCCTTCGCCTCGGATGCGCCATCGCACCAGATCTCCGGTCCGGTACATTCGCGTCCCCGGCGCCCCGAAGGGCGCGGCCACGAAGCGGACGGCATCGAGTCCGGCGCGGTTTCGGTACCCGCGCGCGAGGCCTGGGCCGGCGAGATAGAGCTCGCCGATGGTGCCTGGCGGAACCGGGTGCATTCGGTCGTCGAGCACGACGACCTCGAACCCGCATACCGGCGCACCGAGGGTGATCGGCTCATCCGGCACGAGCGGTGCGCTGATGGTTGACATGATTGTCGCCTCGGTGGGCCCGTAGGCGTTGACGACGCGGCGCCCCGCTGCCCATGTCAACGGGACTTCTGGCGGGCAGGCCTCGCCGGCGACGGTGAGATGCGACAGGGTTGGTACGCCACCGGGTTCGAGCGTGGCAAGGGTGGTCGGGGTGAGTACGGCGTGGGTCACCTGATGTTCGGTGAGTACTCGCTCCAGATCCGTACCACCGACCACGGCGGGCGGGACGATCACCACGCGTGCTCCGGATCCGGCAGCCGCGAGCAGTTCGAACAGTGAGGCGTCGAAGCTCGGCGACGCGAACTGGGCCACTCGCGCGGTCGGCGGCACGTCGAGCCCTTCAATCTGTGCGGCAATCAGATTCGCGATCCCCCGGTGGGGTACGGCCACCCCTTTGGGGACGCCGGTCGATCCCGAGGTGTAGATGAGATAGGCGGGATGGTCCCACCGCAACGGCCGGGGGCGGTCGGCGTCGCCGACCGGGGTATCGATGCGGTCGGACAGGGTGTCCTCGACGTTGCGGTCGTGTAATTCGATCCACTCGACGTCACCGGGTAGGCCACCCCGGTGGCGGCTGACAGTGACTCCGAGAGTCGCACCGGAATCGGAGAGCATGTGCGCGATGCGGGCTTCGGGGTATCCGGGATCGACGGGCAGGAAGGCGGCCCCCGACTTCGCGACCGCCCACACGGCGCGGACGAGATCAACGGATCTCGGGAGCGCGAGGGCGACCACGGTTTCGGGGCCGGCACCCCGGGAGAGGAGAAGGCGGGCGAGCCGGGTGGAGTCGTCGTCCAGCCGACGGTACGTGATGCCGATACCGTCGCCAGCAGCGTCGACGACGGCGATCGCGTCGGGGTCGCGGTGTGCCGCATCTACCAAGAGGTCGGGCAGCGTGCGCGGCGGAACTCCCGGGTCGCCACGCGCGGGCACGAGCCGGCGCCGTTCGGCGGAACTCAACAGGTCGAGATCCGCGACCGGGATGTCGGGGTGTGCCGTGACCTGGGCGAGCAGCCGGAGAAGACGGTCGGCGAATCCGTGGATCGTCGACGGCTCGAAGAACTCCCGCGCGAAGGTCAGTCGGAGGTCGAGCCCGGCACATCCGGGGTGTTCGACGACGTGGATCCAGAGGTCGGCGCCCTCGTCGGACCGGCCGTCCGGTTCGCGTGGGTGATCGCTGGTCTGCACGTCGAATCCGACCTGGAACGGGTGTCGACCCGCGGTGGGTGCTGGAGATCCGAGTGCGGCGGCGACCTCCTCGAAGGTGACGTCGGCGTGGGTGAACGCACCGAGCTCGGTCGTGCGCGCGCGCTCGAGGAGCTCGGTGAACGATTCGGTGCCGTCGACCCGGGTACGAAGAAGCAGTGGCCATCCGCGTGAGCCCGCGGGTGTCCCGAGGACGACGTCGCGGACCCCACCGAGACGAGCGAGCAGTGCTCGGAGGGCCGCATGCGTGACGGTATACGCGGCGAACGGGCAGTCCCGTCCGACGGTCTCGATCCGGTGATGCAGGTCCGCGGTCACGCGCGCTTCGACGTGCTCGCGGCGGCTGTCGACGGTGCCTGCCCGGTGGGTGTAGTCGCGGGCAAGAGGCTGGTTGTGAGGCAGGTCGGAAAGCATCGTCCGCCAATAGTCCAGATCTGCTGTGCGCCTGCGTCTCCGAATACCATCGTGCGCGGTCTCCGTGTGCACCTCGGCCACCCGATCGCCGGGATCCGCCGCGAGGAACTCCGCGAGGAGGGCCACGAACGACCGATGGTGACGAGCCAATTCTTCCCGGGAGTAGCGGTGGGGGTTCCCGCGGAACTCGACGACCATCCGCCCGCCAGCGGCGGTGCGGTACACATTGACCAGCAGATCCTCCACCGGCCCCGAGGTGACCACGTGAAAGTCTCCGGTGAGCGGTCCGAGCTGGATCCGGGGGTGGAAGAGCATGACGTTGACCATCGGCCCGGACAGCGAGTCCGCCGCGTCGACATCGCGCCGGATGTCCTGCAAAGTGAATCGCTGATGACGGAGAGCGCCCAGAATTTCGTGGTGCACCCGGCGGGTGAGAGTGGCCACGGTGTCGTCGGGTGCGGTGGACACCTGCAGTGGAACGAGCCCGACGAGCATCCCGCCCGATCGCTGCAGCAGTGCGGTGGTGCGGCCCGACACCGGGAGGTCGACGAGCACGTCGTCCCGTCCGGTCATGCGGGCGAGATACGTGGCGAAGGCGGTGATCACTCCGGTCGCCGCCGGCACACCGAGCCGCTCGCCGGAACGGTCCAGTCGCTCCGTCGCGGACGCGGACAGGGTGGTCGTCTCGAGAATGCTTTCCGCGACTGCGGGTGCCACGGTCGGCGACAGACTCGAGTTCGAACGGAGACCGGAGAAGTGCTCCCGCCAGTAGGCGCGATCGGACTCGTAGCGCGTCGACGACCGGTACTCCTCGTCGAGACGGTGAAGGGTGCGCAGATCTGCGGCACCGGCGGGTTCCGGCGTCCGTGCCTCCATGTGGGCGGTGTACAGCTCGGCGATCCGGTTCACCAGCGTCATCGCTCCGTAACCGTCCAGTGCGACATGGTGAATTCTGCTGTACCACAGGTAGTGATCGTCACCGACTCGTAACACGGTCGATGTCGCCAGCCGGTCCCGCATCGGGTCGAGAGGCGCGGTGAAATCCCGCGTCATCCAGGCGTGGGCCGCCGCAACAGGGTCGGCCTCGCCCCCGAGGTCGACATATCCGGTCGACAGCTCGATGGTCGGGTCGACGGTCTGGAACGGCTCCCCGTCGATTTCGAACACACGCAGGAACGCCGACTGCAACTCGCGGCCCGCGGTCACCGACGCGTCGTCGAGGACCGCGAGATCCAGGCCTCCGCGCACCTCGACGTACTGCGCGATGCACCTCGGAACGTTGGGAGCGAGGCGCTGAGCCAGCCAGATTCCGCGCTGCGCGGACGTCAGTGGGAAGGCATCGCGACGACTGCGAGCGGTCGCGTCGCTCCTGTTGGTGTTATCCACTTACTGGAACCTCCCGACAGCAACTGAGAAGGGTTGCCCTGGGGTCGTACGTTTTCGGCTTAGTTGATTTATATCGCGGGCGCCACCAGGTCCGTTACTACCAGTATGTGCTGTCACCTGCGGCGATGCCCCGCCTGCACTGGGTGCCGCCGGTCAGGACTCGCCCGGCGCCGACCCGAGCACGCGGTCGACCGACGTCACGAAACGGTGACGCGGCGCGGTGCCGATCGCCGGTCGAACCCCCAAGGGTTGCGCAACCCGAGCGGCCCACCGGACCCCCGGAGCGCTCGGTCCGGGTCGTCGAGGTGGCCGCGTCGACGAGGAAGACGGCCGCGGCGACGCTGTCGTGGGCGGTGGAGATCGGCGTCGTGGACTCGTACGTGCGACTGCAGTAGTCGCTGTACCGGGGCACTGATGTCGGGTACGAACACCGCGGCCGGGTGCGACCGCGCCGCCGACCGATCGAGTGGCCAAATATTCTCATTGGATGGTTCCCGGCGATCTTTCAAACGTTCTGGGCGAGGATGGCCGGTGGGTGAGTTCATTACGGACGCGGCCGAGGCGGCCGGCTCGGCGAACGGACCCAGTGGTAGTACCCGTGCGGGTGCCGTCGCCGGAACCCAGCGGGGCCACCGCTCCCCGCCGCGCGGCCACCGTCAGCGCCTCCCGCGCGAGCCGGGTCTTGCCCACCCCCGCCGCGTCCGCGAGGATCACCCCACCCGGCCCGTGTGTCCGGCGCAGGGCGCGGTCGATGAACCGTAGTTCCTCTTCCCGCTCGGTCGGCGGCCACGCCGCGCGCATGGCTGAATCCGAGAAGGGCAACGATCGCGGTCGGGGCCGATGCACTCGTCTTGGCTGGTAGCTCGCCCGTGCGACTGTGGAGGGGTAACCGAGCAGACGATCGAGGAACTCCGGCGGCGGTGGCGCCGGCACCCGACCCTGCTCACAGCTGTCATCAAGGCGGCTACGACCCCGGGCGCATATGTTGCGCAGGATCTGCGCGCACGAATTCGACCGTGCCACCGACGAATCGAACGCAGGCGTGGTCAACTCGGTCCTCGCCGAGGTCGGAACCGAGTTGGTGGTGGTGACCGGGGTCGACAGTCCATGCCGTGATCGAAGTCGCGTTGCAACAGTGGAATTCACGATCTTCGAGAAGGATAAACCAGTCTTGTGTGGTGCCCGTGGGCCGTGAGAAGACGCGGAGTCTGCCAGGGCCCTTTCTCTGTTCGAGGGCGTCTGATCACCGGCGAGCAACGTGTACTGCACCTCGTCACCGGCCTGTTCGAGAGCTCGCTTCACCTGGATCGGCGCCACCGCCTGCGTCATGGACGCGCAGACCGTTACCTGTTCACCACGCAGCATTCATGGTTGGAAGCATAGTGATCTACCTCGAAGGCGCGAGGAGACCGACTGAAGATATCGAACGAATTAGAGACGAGTCGGACTGGCGCACAACTGCGCGGTGGCTGACTTTGAGGAACGCACGTGGCCACCGCCCGCCGGGCTTCCTCAGCAGCGGGGTCACCGATCGTCTGCACATTGACGGTGCATACGACTTGACGGTGCATACGACGACCATCCGGGCCCGAGCGAGTCTGTATCGGGAGTGATGGTTGAGGGCGTCGTGGTCGGTATACCCAGAGAACACGCAGACCTTGATCACTCGGATCGGGCGGGAACCGTTCGCCGGGGCGACGACGCGAACGGTGAGCGAACGCCGGATTCGTAGAGTGTGAATCCTCAGGCGGGCTTCGCGTCGGAGCTGCCGACTCGAGCTTGCCGAGCGATTGCCTTACGTAAAGCGGTTTGAGAACCATCAGTCCCACGTTGGGACGTTGCAGGAAGCGGAACCGGGACGATGAGCAGCCCTGAAGAATGCAGAATCACCCAGAACTGCGCACCGGGCGGTCACTATGACACGACGTTGAGCGGTGCCGTCACAAGAGCACGCATCGCCCGCGCGGTCGCAGCGAACGAGGGAATCTGCACGCATCAACTCGTGGCCCTCCTCGACGTGACGGAATGGCCGATGCAGCAGCTCTACAGCTACGCGCAGGCAGCAGGAGCCCGGGCGGACACCGAAGGTCGTTGGTGGTCCCGGCCGACGATTGGGCCGCCGTTCGGTGACTCCTTCCCTGTCTAGGTCTCGATCCCAACGTCCTGCAGAGGAGGGTGATGTCGTCCATTTCGGGGAGCAGGTCGCCGCACGCTCGGTGGCCGTGGTCCGTGAGATATTTGGCACGGATTCGCTCGTTGAGGCCGTTGGCGTCTGTGCCTGGCACAATGGTGGCCGGGCCGGACCCGAATGCCCACGCGGCGTCGGGGGTCTGGACGAGCACCGCGCCGTGCGGACGGGCTGCGACATTGCGGGCCTTGCCAGGGGTCGCGATAAGGATTCGCCCGTTGTCGGGAAGGAACAGGGCGGGAGACCGGTCGTCGTTCTCGGTGCCGAGCACGGCGTAGAGCCGCCGGTCGAGGATCTGGCGTGCCTGCGCGCTGTCCATCGATGACGCGATGTCGGTCAGCCGCCGGGCAGCGGCACCGCCCTCCTCGACGTTTCCGGTGGCCAGATGCGAGTCGACGAGCAGGTCGAGGGCGGCCGCCAGATGCGTACGGTGCTCCCCGAGGTGACGCAGCCGTTGTTCGAGGTTGCGGCTGGTGGCGGGCATCGCCGCGCCGGGTGGGTCAGCCGGCGCAGTCGCGGCAGATCATTTGCTCGCTGTCGGCGAGGCGGCTGCGGTGTTGGACGAGGAAGCAGCTGGTGCAGGTGAATTCGTCGGCCTTCTTCGGGATGACCCGGACGCTCAGTTCCTCTCCCGACAGGTCGGCGCCGGGCAGTTCGAATGATTCGGCAGTGTCGGGTTCGTCGACGTCGTCGACCGTGGAGCGGGTGGTGCCGCGGCGCAGGTGCAGTTCGTCGAGCGATTCTTCGTCGGGCTCGTCGGGGCGGGTCCGGCGGGGTGTGTCGTAGTCGGTGGCCATGACTGCTCCTGGGGTCGGGTCGTCACCGGAGTCTCACCGGATGGTGGGAGCGGTGATGATAAGGAGAACGTCCGGGCGCGCCGTTTTGTGCCCGTCCCGGATGACAAATCCCTCGCCGGCGCCAAAGGCGATGTTGGCGACGCGCACGTGCTGGCAGATATCGTCCGAACCGACCGTCGGCAGTTGCGTCCGGTGGCCGACGACTCCGTCGAGGTCGAGGGCCTGAAGATACTTGCCCGTACTCAAACGAGCACATCGGCGGACGATCGACGAACGTGCAACGAAGATCCGCACCGCACTCCGCGCCCCGGGACGACTGACCCAACCCGGCGCACTCGAAGCCGCCCACGCCGCCGCCACGGTCGCGACGTTGGCCGTGATCGCCACCATCGATACCCACATCGAAATTCTCAACGAACAGGTCACCACGGCCTTCGAAAGCCACCCCCAGGCGGCGATCATCACCTCTCTGCCCGGCATGGGATCAATTGTCGGGCGCGCGTGCTCGCCGAGTTCGGTGACGCGCCCGGTCGCTACCTCACAGGCAAGGCCAGCAGGAACTTTTGCCGGGACCAGCCCCATCACCAGAGCATCAGGCAAGAAGTCTGCCGTCTCGCGCCGCTACGTCCACAACGACAGACTTCTCGATGCGCTGACCCGTCAGGCATTCACCGCTATCAGGGTCTCACCCGGAGCTCGCGCCTACTACGACACGCAACGACACCGCGGCGTCGAACACAACGCTGCACAACGCCACCTTGCCAACCGATTCGTGGGCATCTTGCACGGATGCCTCGCATCGGAGAGTGTCTACGACGAACACATCGCCTGGACTACTCCCGCCAAGGCTGGTTTGACAGCCTCAAAAAGAAGATGCCACTTGACTTCCTAGCAACATGGGATGTCTTTCAGGTGGGCAGGTCTACGTCCCCATACCCACGTCTGTCCGCATTGGCCACCGGAACCGGGGTCGTGTCGCGTGTCGGCTCGGTTCTGCTGTTGCGCATTGCCGAGAAGACGGGGTTGACCGATGCACTGTCGGTGGCCCTGTCTCCCTGGCGAAAGCCGTTGTCGCGCCGCGATCCCGGCAAGATCATGCTCGATCTGGCGGTCGCGTTGGCGGTCGGCGGTGACTGCCTCGCCGACATCGCCCAGTTGCGGGCGCATCCGGAGGTGTTCGGTCCGGTCGCCTCCGATCCGACGGTCTCCCGCTTGATCGCCACCCTCGCCGCCGACGCCGATATGGCCCTTTCGGCGATCGACGCAGCCCGTGCCGCAGTCCGCGCGGCCGCGTGGTCCGCGGACGGGGACCGGGCACCCCGACGACGACATCGACGAACACCACCCTTTGATCATCGACCTGGACGCCACCCTCGTCACAGCGCATTCGGAGAAGGAACACGCGGCACCGACCTTCAAACGCGGCTTTTCGATTCCACCCGTTGTGCGCGTTCGTCGACCACGGTGGCGAGGGCACCGGGGAACCGGTGGCGATGCTGCTGCGAGCTGGCAACGCCGGCTCGAACACCGCCGCCGACCACATCACCGTCGTCAAGAAGGCGTTGGCGCAGTTGCCGTGCGATCCGGGATATCGGGTCGGCCGAACGATCGTCGATCCGCACCGATGGTGCCGGCGGCAGCCACGCGTTCCTCGAATATCTGACCAAGCGACGGCTGTCGTACTCGATCGGGTTCGGGCTGACCGACGCCATGGTCACCGAGATCTCCGCGATCCCGCAGGACGGATGGACACCCGCCTACGACGCCGACGGGCAGGTCCCAGGCGCCGCTTGGGTTGCCGCACTCACCGATCTGGTCGACCTGTCGTCATGGCCGGCCGGGATGCGGCTTGTCGTGCGCAAGGAACGCCCCACCCTGGCGCGCAGCTACGGTTCACCGACCACGACGGGCTGCGGTTGACCGCGTTCACCCGCCAACACCCGCCACGGCGGGCTCCCCGACCTCGAACTACGCCACCGCCGCCGCGCCCGCTGCGAGGACCGCATCGCCGAACGCGAAAGCCACCGGTCTGGAGAACCTTTCGCTGCACGGGTTCGACCAGAACCGGGTCTGGCTCGCCGTCGTGCAATTCGCCTGCGAACTTGTCGCGTGGACCCAGATGCTCACTCTGCACGAGCACCCCGCCCGGAAGTGGAAGCCGAAACGGCTGCGCCTGCGCCTGTGGTTGATCGCCGGGCGGATCACCCACCGCACCCACCTCAAACTCGCCGCCCGAGCACCCTGGGCCCGCCTGCTCACCCGAGGCCTCGACCACCTCAGTGCGCGACCCGCATCGACCTGACCAGCATCAACCCGGTCATCCGAGACGAAAGGGAAACGTCTTCCGGGGCCGTGGACCCCGACGCCACCCGACCGTGTCGGTAGCTCATCGTTGCCCGACACCGGATCAGCGGCAGCGACCACCAATCCGAAACCGCTCACGCCGATCCAGGCGACTCAGGAAAGATCGAGGTTAGGGTCGCCGGCGGCGGGATCATGCACGGTGCCGGTCGAGTTGAATTACGTCCGCGCAGGGTGCCCGGTGCCGGCGGCGGGCGCGGATCATCCGGACGGCGGCGATGTGCGCGTGAAGAGGGCGGCGGCGCGAGCGGCGGCGCCGGGGTCGTCGAGGAGATGAGCGGCGGCGAGGTCGCACAGTGCGATGTCCTCGATCAGCTGCAGCGGGATCCGCACCAGCCGGTAGGCGACTCGTGCAACGGACTGGGGGAGGGCGCCCGGTCCCAGCATCGGCTGATCGTATGACAGGAGTCACCGGTGCGGAGGGAAACGTTGCGGAGGGCAACACCGAGTGTCTCGGGGTGTGGTCTTGTCCGGGTCGGTGCCGCCGCGCAGACTGAAGGTGTGCGGTGGGGTCGTCGGTGCGTACGTGCCGATCGGGTCGCGCCGCCGCTGGCACCTACTGCTTGCCACTCGATCAGGAGCTTCCATGCCCAGTCCCAGCCCCGGCTATTCGATCACTGTTCGCGTCCATGCTCCGGTCGGCGCCGGTACCCCGTCGACCTTAGCGGCCGCGATCGCGTCGGTGAAGGGCGCGATGACGGCACTCGATGTGGCCGAGAGCCACCCCGACCACATGGTCATCGATCTCACCTGCGACGCTTCGGACGCCGCGCATGCCGACCAGATCGCGACCGCGATCGCCGAGGTGCCCGGCGTGGTCGTGGGCAAAGTCAGCGACCGTACCTTCCTGCTGCATTTGGGCGGCAAGCTCGAGGTGAATCCCACCGTTCCGCTCACGCACCGAGACGACCTCTCCCGCGCCTACACCCCTGGAGTGGCCCGGGTGTGTACCGCGATCGCCGAACATCCCGAGGACGTGCGCCGCCTGACGATCAAACGCAACACCGTCGCCGTGGTCACCGACGGGTCCGCAGTCCTGGGATTGGGCAACATCGGTGCTGCGGCGTCGATCCCGGTGATGGAGGGCAAGGCCGCACTGTTCAAACAATTCGCCGGCGTGGACGCCTGGCCGGTATGCCTGGACACCCAGGACCCGGATGCTATCGTCGAGATCGTCCGGGCACTGGCTCCGGTGTACGGCGGTATCAACCTTGAAGATATTTCCGCGCCGCGGTGTTTCGAGATCGAGGCGCGGCTTCGCGGGATTCTCGACATTCCGGTGTTCCATGACGATCAGCACGGCACCGCGATCGTGGTCCTGGCGGCCCTGACCAACGCGCTACGAGTGGTCGGCAAGACGCTCGCTAGGGCGCGGATCGTGGTCTCGGGTGTCGGCGCTGCCGGGCACGCCGTCATCCGGTTGCTCGTCGCCGAGGGTGCGACGAACGTCATCGGCTGTGGGCGCAACGGGATCTTGTCCGCGGACGACACCGCCGACGAGTTTCGTACCTGGATCGCCGAGCACACCAATCCGGAGGGTCGGACGGGATCGTTGCGAGACGCGCTGGTCGGGGCGGACGTATTCATCGGGGTCTCGGCACCGAACATTGTCACGGGCGAGGACATCGCGGCGATGGCCGGCGAGTCGATCGTGTTCGCGCTGGCCAATCCAGTCCCGGAGGTCGACCCGGTCGCCGCCGGCGAACATGCCGCCGTGGTGGCCACCGGCCGGTCGGACTTTCCGAACCAGATCAACAATGTGCTCGCCTTCCCGGGGGTGTTCCGCGGCCTGCTCGACGCGCACGCGGTCGATATCACCGACGAGATGTTGATCGCGGCCGCCGGCGCGATCGCCGACAGGGTGTTGCCGTCCGAGCTCAACGCCACCTACATCGTGCCGAGCGTGTTCGACGCGAGGGTTGCGCCGGCGGTGGCGGCGGCGGTGGGTGAAGTGGCTGCGCGGGGCAATAGCCCGGGATCCGATGGTGTGCCATCGACGTGAGAATCAGTCCGGCTACGGGAGCGCCTGGTCCCCTCTCCCGGTGAACGATTCGAGGTGGAACGGCGCCGGCCACTACGAACGGCTCGATCGAGCACGAGTCCCGCACGGGGCAGGTCGCTCCACGGACATGGTCCCCGTCCCCGCTATTCGAGCCTGACGATGACCCGGGAGCCGGCGGCCAGCTGGGTGGCGTACGTCGTCAACTCGGGATCGGTGATCGCCGCATCGGTGGCATCCTCCCACGCCTGGGCCAAGCGACGTTTCGTCTCCTCGACCGACATGCCCGTGCATTCGCGCTGTAACCGGTCCATCACTCGTTGCAGCGTCTGTTCCACTGTGGCTTTCGCGACCCGCTCGAACTCGCGCCCGTCGAAGTCTGACACCCTGCGATCTCCTCGGGTGAGGCCGAGTGCGCATTCCGTCTCGGTCCCTCGTGGTCATGATCGCAGACCCCGCACGGGTGGCTAGAGAGGCGATTGGCCTCACCCTGATCTGTTGTCCTCGCTGCGGGGGAAGACATGCTGGCGGGCCGGGCTCATCCGGAACCTGTGCGCGGCGGTGAGTGTTCGCGCGCCGCAGTTCGTCGGCCGCAACGGCCGCGGTGGTGACGTGGGCGCCGAGGTCGCTGATCAGGGCGAAGGCGAGGGTGAGAACAATGGGGATGGTCACCAATCAGGGTCTCCGACGGTGGGGGATGAACGGCGGCATCGTCGCGGTGTGTGAGACCCGGGCAGTGGCGACGTCTCGGCGCCGTTGGATCCCTGCACGTCGTGGACGGAACAAAGCAATGACCGGCCGCGAGAAATTCTGAGGGGTGTGGAGTGGCGGTTAGGTCGTTCGGTTTTCTGGTCCCGGAATTGCGGGTATGGCCGAGATCGTTGCGTCCGGCCGCCGAGGGCGGCCCAGTAAGGGAACCCGTGCGGTGGTCAAGGCGCTGGTGCCACCGGAGCTCAAGGAAGCAGCTGCCAGCGCCGCGAAGGCGCACGGCATGACCGCGAACGACTACATCGCGGCGCTGATCGCGGCCGACACCGGCCTGACCGAGCTGATGGCATCGATTCGGGAGAAGCAGGCTGCCACACAACGATCCGCGGAATCCTGCAGATCGGGACCGTCACGGATCACCGGTCTGGGCAGTGTGTGGCGGCCTGTGTGCTCGTCGCGATAGTGACACACGTGAGCCCGGACTCGCCAACAGCCCCGTCGAACGCAAGCGGCGCTTGCCGAACCTCGTCGAACAGGGCGTGGACGTCACACGGGAGCGGCCACCCTCGGCGAACCCCAGCTGGAGCCGGTGGTCCTGGACGAGAAAGGGCCACCACGAGGGTCCCGGCAGGCAAGACGCAGATATCCGTCTCCATCGAGCCCGCCAGAGTCGAGCATGGCAAGGATGCCGTCGCCGCGATCGGCCACATCGCCGGCGCTCCCGAAAGTTGGTCCGACCTCGTCGACGAAGCCGTCGCCCACTACCTCGCCGTTCTCGAACGCAGATACAACGATGGCGAACCCTTCCCCCCGCGCAACGCCGAACGCGTCCGGGGACCACGCATCAACTAGCCGCCCACGCCGGCACGACGTCCGCGTTGATCCTCAGCTGGGGCGTCGCGCGCACTGATCCCAGCTGGGAGTCGCCAGGTTGTGGGTGAGGGTGTCACCGGTCTTCGCCTCACTCGAAGTGGCGGAATGCAGGAAAGCCGCCCGTCCTCGTCGAGATACACCACCGAACTTCTCGGCGAGGGCCCCACCATCCCTACCTGTCCGCCCGGCACTGCGCGGTCATCATCGTCGCCGCATTCGATGTGAACTCGCCACCACGCCCGATAGACCGGGCCTGGGAACTCGCAAGCGAGGATCGAGCAGGTCCGCGGCAACATGCACGCGCTTCGTCGCCAGGGCTGGACGACTGACGGCGACGAGAAACCGCTTGTGGGCGCATCCCGAGTCCAGTAACACCGCAATGGAACCCGGCATTTACCGGACTCCTCGGTCGGGGCGGTCAGGACACCGACCCGCAGGACGCCATGGGAACAGTTACCCGGGCCGTTCATTGAACGCGGGCGGCCGCTACTCGGTGCACGTAACCCAACGCGTGTGCGAGGTTCTTGCTGCCGAAATCCACCCGAGTCCTCCCTGTACGACGCTAGGGTGTGCTCAGGAATCCGCTTCCGTCGCGAGGGCACCTCTTGGCGAACATCGGCATCACGCGCACACCCCCACCCACGCAGAACGACACATGAACCGGGCGACCTCATGGAACGCACGAAGACCATCGCGGCGTGCCTCGTCGTGGCCGCCGTGATGATGGTCGCGGCGTGCGGGACGTCCCAACCGACGTCCATCCAGTCGGCGACAGCCACCACGGGCACTGAGCCCGCGTACGCGGGGACATTGGAACCACTGATCGACCAGTTGATGAAGGACAACGCCATTCCGGGAGCGGTAGTTCTGATCACCTCGCCCGATCAGGGCGATTGGTCGGCAACATTCGGCACGACGACGATCGACGAGAACAAGCCGATGTCGATGGACGACCACTTCCGGATCGGGAGCAACACCAAGACGATGACGTCGACGGTCATCCTCCAACTGGTGCAGGAGGGCAGGCTCAGCCTCGACGATCCGGTCTCCAAGTACCGCCCGGGCGTGCCGAACGGCGACAAGATCACCATCGCGCAACTGTCGGATATGCACAGCGGGCTCTACTCCTACACCTTCGACCCGCAGTTCAACGCGACACTCGACCGGGACCCGGACAAGGTGTGGACGCCGGACGAGCTGCTGGCGATCGCCTTCTCCCACCCGGTGAACTTCCCGCCCGGGGAGAGGTTCGACTACAGCAACACCAACATCATCCTGCTCGGCGTCATCATCGAGCAGCTCACCGGCAGGTCGGCGGCCGAGGCCTTCGCACAGCGCATCTTCGAACCCCTCGGACTCGCGCACACCTCGCTGCCGGCGCCCGCGGACTCCTCGATCCCCGAACCGCATCCGCAGGGCTACTCGTTCGGCA
>NZ_JARJBD010000132.1:0-20787 GCF_029269925.1 Rhodococcus sp. T2V | reverse complement strand
AGGACCCGAAATCATCACGAACCCCTTCGCGATCACTGATCCACGGATTCAGGCTTAGTCAGATCGGAGTTTGTCCCGCAGGAAGCTCACAATCGCCTCGTGCATCTCCGCGCTTCGGGGTACGGCTCCCGACATCCACCAAACACCGTGGATCAGTCCATCGAATCGGATGACGTCGGTCAGTACGCCCGCCGCCGATAATTGTTCACCGTAAGCCTCGGCTTCGTCGCGAACCACTTCGTACTCGGTGGTCAGCACCAGCGCCGGCGGCAGATCTCGCAGCGAAGCCGCCTTCGAAGGAGCCGCCCACGGGTTCTCAGCATCTTCTGGTGCGGAAAGATATTGCCGCCAGAAGTGGTCCAGTGCGGCCGCGCTGATGACCGGCCCGTCCGAGCACTCCTTCCGCGATTGCGTGTTCGCCAGTGGATCGATGGTCGGATAGACAAGGACCTGGGCTCGTAGAACGGGGCCTCCTTCGTCCCTGGCACGAAGCGCCGCCACCGCTGCGAGGTTTCCGCCGGCACTGTCACCCAACACAGCGATCCGCGATGGATCGCCGCCATGTTGTGAAATATTGTCGACTACCCATCCCAATGCCGCAAAGGTGTCGTCTGATGCTGCCGGGAACTTGTGTTCGGGTGCCAATCGGTAGCTGGCGGCGACAACTATGGCTTGCAGGTCATTCGCTAGTGCCCGCGAGGGCTCGTCCGCGACGGACAGGTCACCGGCGATGAAGCCACCACCGTGGAAGTAGACGACGACGGGAAGCGGTTCGGCTGCGTCGGGAACGTAGATCCTCAAATCCTGAGGACCACCGGGGCCGGGGTAGGCCATCTCGGCCACGGTCGCGACATAGCGCGGTGGATTCTGCAAGGTGGCGAAGAGGCCGACTGCTTCACGGGTTTCGTCAAGGCTTAGTGCGTCGAATGGCTTCAAGCCCTGCTGACTCAAACCGTCTACGACGCTTTGCACTGCTGGATCGAATGGCATTTCGGCTCGTTTCGTGTATTTCTGCGTGATTGTGGTGGCCTGCTTGTCGAGCGGAGCTGCAGTTGCTGCCCGAACAGCTAGGTCAGCGCGTTGGCGGATTCGCCCTCAAGGCGGAAACCGCCATATCCACCCGCTGCGACCTCCGCGCATTTCTGGCGATATGCGGGTGCCCCGCCTACATAGATCAGGCAGCAGCGGGGTTTTCCGGGTACGTTAGCACCCATATACCAGGAGTTCGTGCCGGGCAGGAGTGTGCATTGTGCGAGCTCGTTGACGTGTTCGACCCACTCTGCCTGGGCGTCGCTCGTGGGTTCGATGACCGCCAGCCGGCGCTGCTGAAGGTGGTCGATTGCCTCTGCGGCGAAGTCGACGTGGTCTTCAATCGCCAATGGGAAATTGTATAGAGCAGAGGGGCTTTGGGGACCGGCGATGACGAACAAGTTCGGAAAACCGTGCATGGCGAGTCCCAAGTACGTTCGCGGACCGTCACGCCACTCATCGCGGAGCCGGACGCCATTTCGGCCGACGATGTTCATCGAGAGAAGTGGACCCGTCATAGCGTCGAATCCTGTAGCCAGCACAAGACAGTCGAACTCGAAAGCGCGGTCGACGGTCCGAATCCCTCGCTCGGTGACCGCGACGATCGGAGTGGTCTTGACGTCGACGAGCGTGACGTCGTCACGGTTGAAGATCTCGTAATAGGACGTTTCCAAAGGAGGTCGCTTTGTAGCGTACGGGTAGTCCGTGGGGCTCAGGACGTCCGCGATCTTCGGATCCTTCACCCGTTCACGGATCCGCTCGCGAATGTAATCAGCGGCCTTGTCATTGGCCTCCTTGTCGAAGAGCACATCCTGGAATGTGTCCAGGAAGAAGGAAAATCCGCCAGCACCGTACCGTTCTTCGAAAATCGCTCGCCTTTCCTCCGGGGATACCGACAGTGCAGAGGGTTGCGCTCTGAAATAGTCGAGTCCGGCGAAGTGATTTCGCGCGTCGGTGCGGATCCGCGAATAGTTGTCTTTGACCTTGCGTGTTCGCTCGGGATCGGAGGGACGGTTTCCGAGCGGAGTGGCGTAGTTGGGGGTTCGCTGAAATACCGTGAGGTGGGCAGCCGATTTGGCGATTTCCTGGATCACCTGGATGCCGCTGGATGCCGTTCCGATGACGCCGACTCGTTTGCCCTCGAAGTCGATCGGGTCGTGCGGCCACCGACCAGTGAGAAGTGTTTCGCCACGAAAACTAGCGAGACCAGGAAATTCCGGGCCAGGATCTTTCGGGAGTGAAAGGACACCAGCGCAGGAGAATACCCACCGGGCACGGACGATCGACCCGTCATCGGTCCCGACTACCCATACCGAGTTCAGGTCATCCCACTCCATGGAGGTGACACGGGTGTCGAAACGGATACTGCTGCGCAAATCGAACCGGTGAGCGACATGGCTCAAATAGTTCAAAATCTCCGGCTGGGCAGCAAACCTTTCGCTCCACTCCCATTCCTGCTGCAACTCGTCCGAGAACGAGTACGAGTAATGAATGCTCTCGATGTCGCAGCGAGCGCCTGGATATCTGTTCCAATACCACGTGCCACCGACGTCGGAGCCAGCTTCAAATGCCTGGACCGACAGTCCCAATCGATCACGCAAGCGGTAAATGGCATAAAGACCACCGAAGCCGGCCCCTACGATAACCGCATCCACGTCCGGCTTCACCCCAGGATCGGCTGCACTTGTGTCCATCATTCGTCTCCTTAGTGCCCATGGCGTCGACTCGACGTGACCGGTGTCACTACGCTCGCCGTTTCACGATTCAATGCGATTCGCCAGCCACCGCTCTCGGCCTCCCAACACAGTTTCTGATGCGACAATTGGGCTGTGCTGTCTGCACCATGGCGTGCGAGTACCGCCGAAGACTCATCGACGAGGCGATGCCGCCGATCGCGGGCAGCCCAGCAGAACCGATCGAACGCCATACTTTCAGATCGGATCTGCTGAGCCTTTCTGCTCGAGGTTCAATACCGAGCCCACCTTCGTTTGGGCCGACAGGGTGACCTCACGGGCGCTTTTAGGGCTGCCAACCCAAGAGGGCACGAGCGGGAGGACCGTACTGTGACCTACCACACATCCGTCGCCGAACGTGGCTTCCGTAGGCTTACAACCTCGCGGATGAGGAGACCGACGAACCGGGAAGAGGAGGTTGCTCCGGTGACGCAGCGATCAATCCAAGAGGCCGCGCACACTAAAGCGCTTGGCATGACCAAGTTGAAATCAGTGCGGACGAGCGATGCTGCACCACTTAACAATCCGCACCGCAGCTGGGTTCTACGCCTGGCTCCCAACTCGGAAATGGGAGTTCCCGAACCCGCCAGCACGGTGACCTTCGACGACACTGTGCGAAAACTCGGCGCTCCGGTTGCGCGGTGGGCCGTCGAGGCGGGAAGAGAACTCACGAGGCATGTCTTCGATGCCATCCCGGAATTGGGCCGCGGCGAGGGCGTGTTCGAGACCACCCGAGGCGCCGCGGAAGCATTTCTGCTGCTCGAGGCCCAACTGCTCGCTGAGGGGCGACTTCCTGAGACCACCCTTGCCCCCGAGGCGGTCTTCGCAAATCACGACCTGGTTCGCCGTCGCGTTCCACTGGAACTGATGGTGAGGGTTGTCCAGCGAGGATATGCCTACAGTGTCCGCCAGCTCCTGGCGGAATGCGCATTCCTGATAGACGATCCCGAAGAACGCGCCCGCCAGTTGACCGAGCTCGTGCCGGCGCTGCAAGACTTCTACGACGACTTTTTGCAACGGGTCTCATCGGACTACTTGGCCGAAGAACGACGATGGACTTCGGGCGTGATGGCCGCCCGCGAGGACATCGTGCGGTCGGTGATCGGTGGATCTGCGGTTGACGTCAGGTCGGCCGAATTGACTCTCGGGTACGACCTACGGCGCACGCATATCGCTATGGTCCTCGAATCGGGTGCGACAGGCCCGTCTGCCTTGGAAGATCTCAGCGACGCCGCAGAACTCTTGTCGAACATCCCTGCCTGCCAGGGACGGCTTTCGGTTCCCATCGGGGCAACCACTCTGTGGGTATGGATGTCGGTCCGGACCGACGAGTTCGTTACGGGGCCGAACCCGGCAGCGAACCTTCCCGCAGGGGTGACTGCGACCCGAGGTATGGCGTTGGCAGGAGTGGAAGGGTTCCGCGCAAGTCATATGCAGGCGCAGGAGGCGGCCCGATTGGTACGCATGCGGCGGAAGGATCGCCCCCGAATTGCCGATTTCGCCGACGTCGAGCTCGACGTTCTTGTCTCCCGCGATCCAGCCTTGGCGCACGATTTCGTACGCAGGCAGCTCGGCGAACTTCTCGAGGACACCGCGCAGAATAGGGACCTGAGGGAGACACTCCTGGCCTACTTGGATGAGGAGCGCAGCATCAATGCTGTCGCCAAACGTACTCACATCGCGAGAAACACAGTGACGTACAGGGTCAAACGAGCCGAGTCGCTTCGGGGTCGACCGTTGTCGGAACAGCGACTCGAGCTCCATGTTGCGCTGCGCTTGTCTCATCTCCTGATTGATCCGTAACCACCAAACAGACTGATCCGTCGCGACCGAAGCGGTACGAGCGGAATGTGCACTCTGCGTGAGCCTCACTCTGTCGTAGTCCGATGCAGGGCTACGCCGCCCTCGCCTCGGTGCCGCCGTCTCGACAAATTGGGGTGCTGGTTCAAGCGCTTAATGCTGAACACAACCGCCAATGCAAGTCGAGGCTGATGATCGCCCGGCGCGCGAACAGGTATTCGCCGGTTCGACTGCGATCGTCACGAAATTGTCACTGCCGCCAGTCGATGCTAGGGCTAGCCGATACCGGCGGAGCGCACCGATGCAGCGTTGTACCCGGTGTAGCGATCGACCAGCGGACGCACGGATAATTCGGTTACGTGTCAGTGGCATACGTACGGCCAGAGAACTCAGTGCCGAACAACACGACCGGAACTTTGGCGCTGGAATTCAGGATCCGAAGACGGGTCCAACTTCGATTGCCGAACATAAAACTCGACGAACAACTCCAGAGGCGTCAACTCCTGTGCGCCGCTCACCGCAGCCCAACATAAGCCCCAAAAACTGTGGTGCGAGGTCAAGACGGTCGACGGGCGTATCAGATTGACTCTCATCAGACAGTGACAGTCGTCACTCAGCAGGGAATAGGAGAGGTCCATGACGGCCACCGCACAAGAACCCGCAATCGATGCCGAACGCCACCGCACCAACCTCGTTGCGGCCGCTGCAGAGCTCGTGCCGCTGTTGCGCGAAGGAGCGGATCAATCCGAGCAGGATCGCCGTTTGCCCGATCGCACGGTCGACGCACTTCGGCGCGAGGGCATGTTCAGTCTGCTCACACCTCGTCGCTGGGGCGGACTTGCCACCGATGTACGCACTTATCTGGAGGTAACCGAGCAGCTGGCCCGTGGGGACAGCTCGGCCGCTTGGGTTTCGATGATCCTGGGTGGCGGAAGCATGCTGGCCGGCCTGTTCGGCGACGCCGCCCAGGAGGAGGTATGGGATGGTGCACCGGGCAACACGGTCTGTGGAGTTCTGACACCCTCGTCAACCGCACAGCGCACCGATGACGGGTACCTTTTGAGTGGGCGTTGGGCTTTCGCTTCCGGCAGCCTGCACTGCGACTGGGCCGTCGTGGCATTCCCGATCCCCGGTCCCGCCGGTGACCCTGTCGACGAGGGCATTGCTCTGGTCCCGATGAGTGAGCTCGCGGTGGAGGACACCTGGTACGTCGCGGGAATGCAGGGTACGGGCAGCAACACACTCGTCGCGGAGAACGTCTTCGTTCCCGACCATCGCGCAACGTCTCTGGTCCGTGCTTTCGAGTTCGACGAGCACGGCGGTCGGGCAGGTGGTGAACATCTTTGGCAGACGACACTTCCGTCGACACTGACTCTTGCGATCATCGGACCGATGCTCGGAATGGCGCAAGCCGCACTCGAACGGACACTCGACGTGGTACGGCGCGGAAAGCCGATCGCGTTCACGTTCTATCCGCGGTCGGCAGAAGCCCCGAGTTATCAGCTCTTCATTGCAGATGCGGCTTCCGTCATCGACACGGCCCGGCTTCATGCCTACCGGGCAGCAGACGACATCGACCGCGCAGCACGGGAAGGCCGGCGGCTCGATATTCCGGATCGGGCACGAGTGCGAATGGACTGCGTTGTGGCGTCGACCAAATCACGGGAGGCCGTGGATCTGCTCCTCAACGTGGGCGGGGCCAGCAGCTTCGCGCAGGCAAACCCGTTGCAACGTATCTGGCGCGATCTCGAGACCGCGACCCGACACGGCACCATCAATCCCGGAATCGGACGTGAGGTGTACGGAAGGGCGCTGCTAGGCATCGAAGAGACGTTCTCCGCACTGATTTGAGCATCCGGATAGCCACGGACCTACCGCCGCGGCTGGTCACCGCATCTCCGAAACTCTCACACGAGAGGCAGCAATGAACCTGACAACACCCCCCAGCTCTCGTTACGCCCACGCCGGGTCGTCGCCCGACCAGCGGTCGAATTCGCATTCGACCCCTCCATCCCCACCCAACCGGGAGACGCTGGACCAGCTTCGCGTGGCTACACTCAACAATCGACCGATCCTCCTGCAGGGAGGCCTCGTCGTCTCGATGGACCCCCGTGTCGGCAATCTCCGAGGAGACGTCCTGATCGCGAACGGGAAGATTGTCGCCGTGGCGCAGTCCTTGAGCGAACTCGCTACCGACCACGCCGTCGTGGTCGACGCCACCGGCACGATAGTCATGCCGGGGCTGGTAGAAAGTCATGTCCACGCCTGGCAGGGGCAGCTTCGCGGGATTGCACCCGCGATTGACTTCGGCACCTATCTCGACCTCATCCACCACGGGCTCGCACACCACTACCGCCCCCACGACGTGTATGTCGGGAACTTCGTAACGTCCCTGCAAGCTCTCGATGGGGGGGTGACCACCATCCTCGACAACTCACACAATTCCAGAACCCCGGACCACTCGAACGCTGCGGTCGAAGCTCTCCGCGATACCGGGATTCGTGCCGTGCACGCCTGCGGTGCGGCAATCTCAGGCACGACTGCAAATGCCTGGCCAGGTGATGTGCTCCGTCTACGCGACGAATATTTCTCGAGTGAGGACCAGCTCCTCACACTCCGGCTCTTCGACGCCTACCCCGATGCGAGGGCGTGGCAATTCGCCAAGGACAACGATCTCTGGATCTCCCACGAGATGGGCGGCGGCGGATACGTCGACAACCTGCCCGAGATGCACGCTGCGGGCCTGCTCACTGACCGCCACACGTTCAACCATTGCTTCGGCACCGAGGACGCCGATTGGAAGCTGATCGCGGATTCCGGGGCGCAGGTCAACCTCAATGCGCGTTCGGACGCACACTTCGGCCTCGGACCGGCACACGCGCCCCTAACCGAAGCCAAGAAGCACGGGATCCGGCCGGGATTGAGCATGGATAACGAGATCAGCTACGGACTCGATATGTTCGTCGAGATGCAGACGCTGCTCGGCCTGACGCGGGCGCGCACATTTGAGCACAACCTGTCGAACCCGGATTCTCCTATCGAGCAGATCACTATCGGCGAGATGCTCGAATACGCCACCCTCGGTGGCGCCGCGAACTGCAACTTGGACAATAAGATCGGCTCTCTCACCCCGGGTAAGGAAGCCGACGTGATCCTAGTACGAACCACCGATTTCAACACGGCTCCTACCAACAACGTGTATGCCACACTCGTTGGTTTCGCGAACCGATGCAATGTCGACTCCGTGTTCGTCGCCGGTGAAGTCAAGAAATGGAACGGTCATCTCGTCGACCACGACCTCTCAGCTCTAGAAGCCGTCTCTCATGCGTCGCGCGAGCACCTCTTCGCCGCTCACGGCGTAGCTGCGAACGTATTCTCTGAGTACGGTTTCGATCCTATCGACACGCGAGATTCGGTACCGTCATGAGCCGAGCCGACGTGTGGACTATCGACTCTGCGACAGTGCCGACGGACGCCCGGCAGGTGCGCACTGTGCTCGGTCACATTCCGACCTCCGGCTGCGTGGTTACTGCCATCGACGATGGTGTGCCCGTCGGCTGCGTCATAGGGAGGTTCACGTCTGTGTCTCTCGAGCCGCCGCTCATCTTCTAACGAGGATGGCTGCGCTCGTTCGACCGACCCGAAACGCGTGGGGAAAGTCCTCGATGAACGTTGCGATTCTCGTCCTGCTCTGATTGTCGACTCTTTGGCGCAACGTTCGCCGCAGCAACCGACCATCGTTCAGCTGTTGCGACGGGGGCCTGCTCGTCCTGGCCTCCAGGTTGGTTGCACTTGTGCGGATCCTGCGCACCAGAAATACCCTCATTCTCGACCCCGAACGGCTTCTTCACAGGTTAATCATTCGAAAGCCAGAAACAGGAGATCACGAAAATGACCCGAACCGCTGACGCTGATCCAACCGCGGAATTCTTTGATGTCTCAGGATTTACCCGAGACGAATTAATTGCGCACAATCTGAAGGTCGTCGAAGCTCATTTTCATAACGAGGCCCCCGAAACCATTGACCAGGCAATCGCCCTGTACGGTCCTGATATCGTTTGGGAGGCACCGGCTAGGGGAATGATCTACACCGACCCAGCTGAGGTCCGAGATTCTTACATGGCTATCTTCCGCACGGTGCATTTCAACAAGACAACCTCGCTGCGCCGGTTCGCAACTGAACACTTCGTGTTCGACGACCAGATCGCCGATCTCACCGTTGTCGGAGATGAGATGCCGAACCTTGGCTTCAAGCCCGGCGACCGTATCAGTATGCGACTGGTCCATTGCTTCGAAATGAAGGATGGAAAGATCGCCCGCGAGATCGCCTACGAAATTTCACGCGAATATCACGGACCGCTCGATAATGACGACGTTCCCGACGATGCCAGCGTCGAGGTCTTCCCCGATGGCCCCCACTATGGCCAGTGGTAGCCGAACCAACGATAGGAGAAGACGACAATGAGGCTGATGGGATTCGAAAAAGACGGAGTCCGATACATCGGATCGCTCGAGGAGGACAAAGTTCGGTCTCTTGGGACCGCTGCACAGTTCTATGCAGATCCCTCAATCGCGCAACGGAACAGCGCAGGACCGATCTTCCAGCGTCGCGATTTGGTGGAAGTCCCCCCAGTACCAGAGAACGCCCGAATCTTCTGCGTGGGTATCAACTACCGGAGTCACGCAGGAGAGTCCAAGGACATCGCCGGCATCGACGAGCCGACCGTGCCGATGATCTTCGGTCGTTGGCAGCAGTCTCTTTCCGTGAACGGTACGGAGATTCCAGTCCCGCCGAACGAAGACGGTCTGGACTGGGAGGTCGAAATGGCGGCGATCATCGGTTCTCGCGCGTGGGCCGTTGAGGAGGCTGATGCGCTCGATCATGTGCTCGGCTACGCCGCGTTCAATGACATCAGTGCCCGAAAGAAGCAGCTGATGACTCCACAGTTCACCCTTGGGAAGAATGCCGATCGCAGTGGACCGATCGGAACGATCGTGACCAGGGACGAAGTAGGAGACCCTGCGAAAGGACTCCGGGTGACTACTCACGTCAACGGTGAGCTGATGCAGGACGGAAATACGCGCGACCTCCTCCACAGTGTCGGCCGTATTATCAGCTACATCACTGACACCGTCACACTGGAGCCTGGAGATGTCATCGCAACGGGAACTCCCGGTGGCGTCGGTATCGGACGTAAGCCACCATTGCTGATGAACGATGGAGATGTGTGTGTGGTTGAGGTCGAAAAGCTCGGCCGACTGACTAACCGCATCGTGTCCCACAGGTAGTTCACGAGCTATCCCACTTCGTCGTCGGCCGGGCGTCCCCGGTGCCTCCAACAAGTTCGGCGACGTCTACGACCCCAACACCGGGTAAGTGTCAGGCGCGCGCCGCTCGCCGATAAGACCGCGACCGCGGCGCTCATCACGAACGCGGTGAATGCTTGGTGGGAACGGGCGCTGTTAACCCACAGAAGCGCGCTCGTGCCCTAATGAAGTTCTCCAGCTGGTAAAGGAGGAAATGGATTCGCTGACACGGCTGTTGACACTGACCGAGCGCCGCAGACGATCGGCGACGCGAAGGGCGGCTCCAGCGGCTTCAAGGTCTTGAATGTCGATGAGACCCGGTCCCGCCACACTGACATGCTCTCGGGGCTGTCAGGACGTCTTTGGTCTGTAGATATCGGTTGAAACGATCGCGCACTACGCCTGAACCATCGCGAATCTGTCATTCGTTCATCCAGTTCGGCGCATTCGCGGATATGGGGTCACGTCGCTCGCCTGCGAGGCCGCGACGGAGTCGGTCCCGGCTTGGCAGGATCTGATTGCTCGGGTGGGGAGTCCGACCTCCCCGCCCGAGCGCTCCGTCTGGATGCGCTTCAACAACGTTTCGACAACGTTCTGATTCCTCTCGGATGCTGCACCGCCCAAGCGTGAACCCACCTCCTCGCTTTCACATCGAGCCACTTCTTCAATCCTGATTGGCCCTCTCGGAGCGGTTATTCACAGTTCTTCACCGGAGTAGTGATCTCCATCGGGATTCCGTTGACCGGGTGGTGGAAGTAGATGCTGGGTGTCGTGCGGGTCTCGGTCGGCTTCTCGGTCGCAGTCACCGCAATTTGCTCCGTCGGGTGGCGAGATGTGGACTGGTGGCTTTTAGCAGGTGTCGAGCAATTCCGCCGACCGAAGTCGGCCTTGCGTTTTGTTGTCGATCTCGGTCGAGCGTCGCGTGAATGAGATGCCCTCTACCTTTCACTTTTCTGTTCCTCCCACCCCCATCGCCGTCAGTGCAATCACATCAGCCAGTTGAGGCACCTTATGTCTAGCGTCTGTTGACCCTGGGCACCTCGTCACTCTGATGATGTGGTGCGGAGCAGACGCGGTTTAGAATCGAGGGAAGATCCGAGGTTGAGGCGATGAGCAGAAGTGCGGATGACTTCTTCGAGCCGGCTGACGGAGTGCCCGGTCACGTCCGCCGTTGCCGACTCCTGCGTAGTGATCATTGAGGTGCGAGGTGTCCGACGATGCCGTTAAGTCTGCCGGAAGCCCAGCTCAGGACGATGTCGCGATCGAGTTGGCAGGTGAAGGCTTCGATGATCTCCGGGTAGTCGGTCAAGGCGGGTTCGGCGTCATCTACCGCTGTCGCCAGCCCGCTCTGGACCGCGTCGTGGCAATCAAGGTGCTGATCGCAGACCCTCGAACTGCCGACCGAGCGGGGTTTCTGCGTGAGCAGCAGGTCATGGGCCGACTCTCGGGACATCCGAATATCGTTCAGGTCCTCGAAGTCGGTGTCACCCGGACCGGTCGTCCCTACCTCGTCATGCCGTTCCACCGCCGCGACTCCCTCGAGGTATGGATAAACCGCAAAGGTGCCCGCACGGTCGCCGAGGCGCTCGACATCGGCATCAAGATGTCCGGAGCCCTGGAGACAGCACATCGTGCGGGCGTGTTGCATCGCGATATCAAACCGGCGAATATCCTGCTCTCCGAGTATGGCGAACCTCAACTCACCGACTTCGGGATCGCGAGGTTGTCCGAGCAGCAGGACACCACTCGCAGCATCGTGGTGGGGTCTCCCGCGTACACCGCTCCCGAGCTGCTTCACGGACAGCCGCCGACGATCGCTTCGGACATCTACGGCCTCGGCGCCACCTTGTACACCTCGCTGGCTGGTCGTCCGGCCTTCGGCCGCCGCCGCGGCGAGGAGCTCTTCTCCCAACTGCTCCGGATCAGCACGGATACGATACCCGAGATCGGTGATCGCACTGTCCCCGACAGCGTTCGCGCAGTGGTCGAACAGGCGATGGCACGAGATCCGTCAAGCCGACCGGATACAGCCGCAGCGATGGGTGAGGAACTCCGTCGCGTCGGCGCAGATCTCGGGTACTCCGTTCCGGACGTCCCCCTGCCCTTGGCATGGGACGACGACGAGCCGGTGTCACGACCGCCCGAACGCGAACCCAGCCGAACAACCTACATTCACTCCGAGCCCACGTCCCTGGAGAGCGGGCTCCCCCGACCGCCGACCGTGGCCACGAAGTACCGTCCGCCGTCCCCGGGGCATCCGACGGTTCAGCGAGCCCGGCTACTCGACCGACTCCGTGGCGAGACGAGTGTGCGGCTCGTCCTGATCCACGGACCTGCCGGATACGGCAAGACCACCGTGGCCGCCCAATACCTCGAGATGCTCGAAAGTGCGGGACGGAAAACAGCGTGGCTGACTCTCGACGACGACGACAACACGCCCGCGTGGTTTCTCGCCCATCTCGCCGAAGCCATCGCGTTGCCGCTCCCGGGTCTCGCAGCGGAACTGACCCGAACTCTCGAAGAGCACGGTGGCGGCGCGGAGCGCTTTGTACTGACCACGTTGCTGAATCGAACCCATACCGCGGGCCACGCAGTAACAGTGGTTCTCGACGACTGGCACCGGGTCACGAACCCGGAGAGCCGGGACGTTGCTCGATTCTTGCTCGAACACGGTTGCCACCATCTACAGCTCGTCGTCACCAGTCGGACCAGACAAGGGTTGCCGCTGAGTGACATGCGTGTGCACAAGGAGCTGATCGAGATCGACACAGTCGCGCTTCGGTTCGACCTCGACGAATCCCGTGAACTTCTCACAGCCTCTGGCGGTATGCAGCTGGCGGACAAATCCCTTGCCGAACTGAAGGAATCAACCGATGGCTGGGTGGCTGCTCTTCAACTTGCATCGCTTTCCCTGCGCGATCATCGCGACCCGCAGGCAGCCATTCACCGACTGTCCGGCCGACATCGTGCCATCGGCGAGTACCTCACCGAGAACGTTCTCGACAATCTCGACCCGACTGTTCTCGACTTCCTCCTGGCCACGTCGGTCACCGAACGGACGTGCGCAGCCCTGGCTACGGCGCTGACCGGTCACAAACACGCTCAGCAGCTTCTCGAGGACATCGAGGAACGCGACCTGTTTCTGGCCCGACTCGACGAAGAAGGACAATGGTTCCGCTACCACAACCTTTTCGCCGACTACCTGCGCCGGCGCCTGGAACGGGACGACCCCGAACGCCTGAAGCGATTGCACCGAAACGCGTCCCGCTGGTTCAGCGATCAACATGTCCTCAGTCCCGCTGTCAACCATCTCCTCGCTGCCGGCGACTACGACGATGCGATCACCGCCGTCGAGAACGAAGCGCTGCTCTTACTCGAACAGTCCCACATGAGCACTCTGCTTGGCCTGGCTGCCAAACTTCCCGCGAAGGCCAGCACCCATCCTCGCCTCCAGATGGCCTTGGCATGGGCTCACGCCCTGCTGCATCAGCGAGAGGCCGCGGTCGAAGCCCTCGGTCACCTCGAAGCAGCACTGCCTTCTGGTTCTGTCGACGAGGACGCCGACACTCGCGCGGAAGCGTCTCTCATTCGGGCCGGCATCAGTATCTTCGACGACCGTCTCGATGATCTCGACGAGGCGATCGACGCTTGTATGGCCCGTGCCCACAGGCTTCGCCCCTGGGTTCTCTGTGGGACGGCGGACGCCGCCTCGTTCCGATCGATCAACCGATGCGATTTTGACGAGGCGCGGCGCTGGCAACAGTGGGCGCGCCCGCACCAACATCGGACCGTCGGGCCATTCAGCGTCGTCTACGGATACTGCCTGGAGGGGCTGGCGTCGAAGGAACTGCTCGAACTCGGTAGCGCGGAGGTCAGCCTTCGGCATGCGGTAGATCTTTCAACGAGTCCCGGTGACGATCTTTCCTACAGTTCTCGGCTCGGCGCAGCACTTCTCGGAGACCTTCTCTATGAGCAGGGGCAGCTGGAAGAAGCCGAACGCCGCCTCGACCAGAGTTACACACTGGGCACTCAAGGTGGAACGGTAGATTTCATGGTCGCTACTTACGCTGTCGGAGCGCAGCTCAAGTTTCGGCTGGGCCGGCCGGCTGAGGCGGAGGAGCGTCTGCAGGAGGGGGAACGACTCGCAGTCATGCTGAATTTGCCGCGGCTCGAGGCGCACATCGCCAATGTGCGGATCCGCACTGGCCTCGGATCCGCACATCTCGCTCATCCCGACCTCGGGGTTCACCACGCGGAAGCGCGCGGCATCAGCCGGGTCACCGCGGAGATCATGGAAGAGTCTCACATTCGGCTCCTTTTGGCCGCTGCCACCGACCGGTCGGTAAAGCAGGCCGGTGCTCGCGCTCGGAAATTCGCCGAATCGATCGATACCCAACGGAGGCCGAAAGCTTCCCTTCATGCACGACTGCTGCTGGCCGAATGCCGGGCGGCACTGCGTCCGAATCGCGACGTAGAACTCATGCTGTTCCCGCTGCTCGAGCGGTGCGCGCGGTCTGGGCTGCTTCTGCCGATCCTCGATGCGGGTCCAGCCGTTTGCGCACTTGTGCAGCACATCAGCGAGACTCATGAGTTGTCTCCCACGATGTCAGATTTCCTCGATCGCCTTCTGAGCCTCCGTCACCCATCGGAACCGTCGACCAACTCGTGAACTGCATGTTTTCTTCCGACGTTTTCCAGCGGGGAGCTCGCGGCGGGAGCGGCCCGCCATCGGGTGCGCTGGTGCGGCGCGGTGTCCGTCGGTAGGTGTCAGAGGTGCATCGAGTACATCCACTCCGGTGTCGTACCGTGCTATCCCCATAACGCGGTGCTGGGTCCGTTCAGCGAACTGAGGGCGTGTTCAGTGATGTCGAGGAGTGCAGCCTTGACGGAAGCGCGATCGCGGGCGTCCAGTGAGATGATCGGGACATCTCCCGCGATGGCCAGGGCCGCACGAAGCTCCGCTGCGCTGTATCTCGGCGCATTGTCGAATTCATTGATCGCCACCACGAAGGGCATGTTGCGGGCTTCGAAATAGTCGACAGCGGCGAAGCTTTCGGCAAGCCTACGGGTGTCGACGAGGATGATGGCTCCGATCGCACCGCGGACGAGATCGTCCCACATGAACCAGAACCGATGTTGTCCTGGAGTCCCGAACAGGTAAAGGGTCAGGTCGTCGGCGAGCGTGAGACGGCCGAAGTCCATTGCGACGGTGGTGGTGTATTTCAGCGTGGTCGGTATGAGT
The DNA here is from genome assembly GCF_029269925.1 of Rhodococcus sp. T2V. NCBI lineage: Bacteria > Bacillati > Actinomycetota > Actinomycetes > Mycobacteriales > Nocardiaceae > Rhodococcus > Rhodococcus sp. T2V. The sequence goes on along the minus strand of NZ_JARJBD010000132.1, from coordinate 5,676 downwards.
GTGTCGACTCCGGCACTGGCCTCGGTGACAAGCGCTTCGGTTCGCAGTGGAACTATCTCCGAGACCGCGCCGACAAGGGTTGTCTTGCCGACCCCGAATCCACCGGCGATGACCAGTTTCGCCGAAGTCACCCGGGAGGGGTCGCCTGGTGTCAATCGCGCTCCCGCATCGACTGCGCCGAGATGCACACCGCTCACGAGGGTGTCGCCGACGTTCGGGGAAGCGCTTGAATTTCTGATCCGACGCGCTCGACCAGGACAGCCATCTCATAACCGACCTGTCCGAGGTCGCAATCCGCGGTGGTCAGAGCGGCTAGTTGGGCACCGTGACCGACGCTCATCAACAGTAGGTAGCCGTGCTGCATCTCGACGACCGATTGCAGCACTCGGCCTCCGTCGAACAGGGTGGAAACGCCGGTGGACAGGCTGGCGAGACCGGCCGTCACGGCTGCTAGTTGCTCGGCGCGGTCGATGGGGAGACGAGCGCTGGCGGCCATCAGAAGTCCGTCTGCGGAGACGAGAACGGCATGGGTCACGCGCGGTACATCTTTGGCGAAGTTCGAAACCAACCAGTCCAGGGTGCCCCGGCTTGTCATGAGTGTCCCATCTGCGGTTTGAGTGCTGGGCCGAAGGCGCCATGGCGTCCAGTCCTGCCCGCCTGGACGCCGGACTGGTGGCGTGCGAGCTTCTCGCGTACGGCGGCGGGTGTACGGAGTTGGGACGGGTTCGGCTCGACGACATTGACGCTGCCGGGCACGAGTCGTCGCCCGGGAATCCGCTGAGGCAGACCGGTGGGTGTGATGTCGGAGGAGGATTCGACGGCGCGTTGAGCTGCGGACCACCCTTCGTCTGCGCTCGACCCCCACTCGAGACTGTCGCGGGTTGTGGGGTCGGTCAGCCATGCAGGAGCGATACTGGCAAAGATCGGCGGTGGTGCGGTCGGGCTCGTGGAATTGTCCTCGTCGAAGACGCGAGACTCGAAGAACGCGGTAGTCCGTGAAGGACGGAGCCGGTGTCGCGGGATGGCTTCCTGTCCTTCGGTGTTACCTGCGGCGGCGGTGCCGGTTGATGGCGTGCGGCGTGCGCCTATCGATGCGCCCGGCGTGCGGTGCGGGAGTCGCGGGTGATCCGAGTTGTCACTGGTCCCTGTGCTAGGGCTGTCCGCCGGCGCTATTGTCGCGGGTTCGTTCGGACTTGTGTTGTGCGCGTCCGGTTTGGTCCATGGGGCGTCTGCGGGTACCGCATGCTGAGTGTCTAGGCCGCGCACTCTACGAGTGACGGGCGCTGCGGCGGCGTTGCCATTTCGTTCGGCTACCTTGACGAGCAGGGCTCCGGGAATGGTCACGGTGGCGGTGATTCCCGCGTTCCGGGATATCTCCAAGGTTGAGCGGAGGGCGACGGTCATCGCGTGCCGGGTAGCGAGCGTGCCGACGACGAACAGGCCCATTCGTCGGGCGGTGTCTGCGCTGACCTCGAAGGTGTCAGCGAGCCGATCGTTGAGGGCGCCGAGGTCGGCGGGCGACATCCCGATTCCGTGGTCTGCGACCTCGATCAGCAGACCGCCCTCAGTTGTACGGATGCAGTGGACGGTGACCGCGGTGTCCGGTGATGAGAATTGCAGAGCGTTGTCGACCAACTCGGCGAGGATCCGTACGAGGTCGGCACCGGCGGCCCCGTTCAGTGCGATATCAGGGATGGTACGTACCTGTACACGCCGGTAGTCCTCGACTTCGGAGACTGCCGCGCGGACCGCCTCGGTCACCGGCAACGAGGGTTGACGGGTGCGCCGGTCACGGTTTCCGGCAAGGATTAAGAGATTTTCCCCGTGTCGTCGCATTCGGGTCGCGAGGTGATCGAGACGGAACAGATTGTCGAGTCGCGCGGCGTCTCGTTCTTCGAACTCGAGTTGCTCGATCAGTTCTAGTTGTGAGTCGATCAGTGAGCGACTCCGCCGTGCGAGGGTTTCGAAGACACGTGTCATTTGCATCCGCAGATGAGCTTGCTCTCCGGCCAAGCGCAATGCCTGGCTATGGATGCCGTCGATCGCTCGGGCGACTTGTCCGATTTCTTCTGTGGTGTGCACGTCGATCGGTTCGATGTCGGATGTCCCGACGTTGCTCTCGGTTTTCAGTCGTGCGACTGCCTCGGGAAGGCGGGTGTGCGCAACTTCGAGTGCCCCCCGGCGCAATCGACGCAGAGGGGCCAACAGCGATCGAGCGACCAGGACGGCCAGCACGACGGCAGTGAGCAACAGTCCCATTACCACGGCGATGTCGCGCCAGGCGCCGATGCGTTGGTTGCTCGACTTGGTCGTGACGGCGTCGCTGAGCGCTGCGGACGCGGCAGAGACAGCCGCCTCGTACTGATCAATGCTGGTGAACAGGGACAGCTTGAGCTCGTCCAGGACTTGATGGGCGTTTCCGGTTGAGTCGAGGCTCGCTAGTAGTTCGACGCGATCAGCGACCAGTTGTTGCAGCGCTGCGACAGCCTCTCCGTCGGTGAATGGGAGTTGGGCGGCCTGCTGAAGGAGGACGCCTTCAGTTTGCAGGTGGGCTCGTAGCTCCCCTGTTTTTGTTGCGAGCGCCTTGTCCGACTCGTTCTCGAGCATCGGTGTTGCGGCGACCACGGCCAACCCCTCCGGAGAGAGCATCTTTTGCGCCGACCACAGTCCCTCCAAGCCCCTGGCATAGGCGGCGACATCGTGATCGACGATCGGCTCCATGATCGCGCGTACGGACGCTCCCAGTGCGTTTCGGATGGCATCGAGTTGTTCGGTGAGTGTCTCCATCGCAGTCGGACCACGTTTTGCCTGGGCGCTCAGCGACTGCGCACTGGCCAGCGCATCGAGAACGGTGCGCGCAGCATCGTCGGTGAGGACCTTCGAGGGATCCAGCGATTCGACATTGCGGATGGTGGCATCCAGGCTGTCGATCAGGTCCGGGGTGACGGTGCGTTGTGCCAGAGTGCCTGTCACGACGGCCACGTCGGAATCAAGCTCGATGAGCAGTGGAACCACGCGTATTCGGTCGGCAGCGACGGCGAAGTCGGCAGCCTCACGAAGTCGGTCCTGGACGCGCAGCGCACCGAGTGATGCCGCCACCAAGAACGGAACGATCAGGACTACGGCCATCTTCCAGCGCAGCGGCCACGAGGAAATCGACACGACCGCAGAACGCGGTGGCAAGCCGGTACCGATCACGACTCTCCTTGATGCTTATCCGACCTGCTGGTGTGGTTCGAGTCGAACTGCTCGCGGACCTGTTGGAACCGCCAATGCTCTTTCGTTTCGTCGGGACTTCCTCTGGTCAGGCCGGGGTTTTGCTGCCCTGTCGAGCGCGCACTTGACTCGCGATTCCGGCCGCGGTGACCTGCACGAAGTTCCGTACTCGTGTCGCGATACCAGGTCGTTCGAAATGGGTGACCTGCGGAGTGGCGACGAAGAATTCGGCCAGTGCGTCCACGATTATCTGCGCATCCGGGGACGAACCGAACTCCGCATGCTGCTCCACGGAATCCCAGCCGACGCGCATGAGGTAAAGACCGTCGGTGTCCACGCTGCGAACGAGTTCCGCGGTCTTTCCGCCGTTGGCGGCAACGAGGTGCTTCTTCACACCGGCGAACGCTCGCTCGAAGTCGGACTGGCGATCGACTGCCACAGTGACGTGGGCGTGCTCGAAGATCATGTTGTAACTCTTTCTCGCTCTGTGCCGTGTCTGAAACGTCATATCTGTTGTGCGAACCGAGTTGCGGAGGAAGGACACGCCTCACTAGTGGAGAGCTGGACGTGCCCCACCCCCCAGTTCGCCCGGGTCTACTTGGGGAGCGAGCTGCGGTTCCGGATACCGTCCTTGCAGAGTTCGGCGCCGATTCCGAGTAGCCATACGTCTTTGGCAATCGCGGTTCCATCGGGAGTGGGCCGAATTCCGTCGCGCATACCTGGGGTTCGAACGTACAGGCCGAGGAGACCTGCGGCGAAGCCGGTAAGCGCCGCACCGGCGACCGCGCCGGGGACAACAGGGATGAGCAGGGCCGCACCGAGGGCAATCTCGGCTCCGGCGAGGAGCTTGAGGAACTTGGGTGCCTCGATGCTGTTGAGAACCGGGTAGGTCCCGGCGGCCAATCCGTGCACACCTGCAGCCATCTCCTTGTTCCCGGACCATTTGCCGAGACCGGAGCTGAGAATGAAGGCGCCCGTTACGATTCGGGTCGGAAGGTGGGAGGTATCGATGCGAGGCATGTCTTCGAGTGCTTTCAGTTGGCTGGTGGTGTGGGGTATCTGACGCATCTGGCGGCTGGTGGGTTCGCCGGACTACCTGCGGTCAACCGCTTGGAGATCGCGTGGAGCGGCGGTGTCGACCGTCAACGAGCGCCGAGGGTCTCGGGGTCATGCCGGGGAGTTGATTCCGTTGAGGGACGCTTGCGGAGCCGAAGCAGCCCGACGACGATGAGGATCAGACCGAGCAGCGCCGACCCGAGTGGGACGACAACTCCCATCAGTGTGAGCAGCTTGTCTACCGTCGACGCGGTGGCTGCCCCGTCAGCGACGGACTGATCGGTGAGTTGTGTATCGAGGGCAAGAACCGGCATGACGCTGACGTTTTCACCACCCATTTCGACATTTGCGATCACCTGCAGGTTCAGTGAGCCGTCGGCAGGCGTTCCGACGGTCTTGTCGGTGGAGAGCGCCAGCTTGCTGACGGCGGTGTAATTGAACGGCACCGGATCGGGCAGCGAACCGGCCGCGGCGCCCAGCTTCGCTTGCAGATCAGCTGGCAGAAGCGGAGCGAGTGAGGCGAGCTGAGCCTTCGGCATGGCGGGCGGCAACCCGTTGAGAATATTGGGATCAGCTAACGGTCCCGCTGCTTCGACGGTGTAGTTGAGCACATCTCGACCCGATACGGAGCCTTCGCCGACAAATGTCATCGGTGCTGTCGTCCTGGTCGCGAAGTCGTAAAGCGCATAGCTTGCGTCCGGGTTCGGATTCATCGGCCACCCCACCGTGAGACCTGCGTGCGGCTCCACTTCGACACCTTCCGGGGCTGGTGCGCTGTCCATGGTCGTGCGGTCAATCGCGTAGGTGTGGTTGGAGGGCATGGCTACTCCTCCCGGTGCTTCAACGGTCAGGTCATCGTGTGTAATGGCGGTGTTCCCGTCCACACTCGAGACGTAGACGTGTCGGTCGATGGCGACCGGGACGTTGGTTGCTACGACGTTGGCAAGATCGCCGGCCTGGAGAGCCGTAGGATTGAGCATCGTCCCCGTGCCCTCGTAACGGAGCTTGACATCGAGGTCATCAGGCATCTTCGAAGCTGCCGGCACTAGGAAGAATCTCAGCGTCACCGCGAGCAGGACGAACAGAACACCTACTGCTATAGACAGTTTCGTTGATCGGGGTACTGACATGAGAATCATTCCTAGTGAGAGAATTGTGTGACTTTGCCGGCGAGTGATGCCGTGGTGTTCTCGGGCCGGAGCTTTCGGTTCCGTGAGGGTCCGCGGTCGGAACCTCGTTCTGGAGCCGCAATCAATCGACTTTCGGGTACGTACTCGTGTCAGCGATGCGGATCGGCTCGGTGCAGGTCGGCCAAGACCCGAGCGGTCGGGTCTTGGCCGGACCTGATCAGATGAAGGGGACGTCGGGTTCGTTGCCGGCGAGGATCCGCCCGTAGAGTTCAGC
>NZ_JARJBD010000131.1:0-21270 GCF_029269925.1 Rhodococcus sp. T2V | reverse complement strand
GTGGGGCGAACGATCTCGGGGGCACGCTGATGGAGGAGACGATCTCCCGGATGGCGGGATCCGAGCACGGATCGGAGAAGACCGTCGAAGAACTAAGGGCCATCGCCGAGGGCATCGGCCGCCCGGCCCGCGAACGCACCACCACCCACGCACGACGCGAGGGACGGTCGCCGGCCGCATGAGCGAGACGCATCGGCTGGGCGACGACACCGTCGTCGGCATCCTGGATCGCGCCGCGCGGGGCATCAACCCCGTGCTCGATCTGGCTCTCACGGATCCGTTCGGCATCAAGGGCCGGACGTTCACCCCGACAGCGGAGGAACGGGGAGCCGCCGAGGCGCTGCTCGACGGCATCGCCTGGGTGCTCGACACCGTGCGGTTCCCGGGGACGGCGTCCTGGGAGAAGGCGAGCGACGACGAGCGGGCACGGTGGTGGGTGACCCGGATCGGCGCGTTGAACACGATCGCGGTCGCGTCCCCGGGGATGTTCGGTGTGCTCCTCAACCGGCTCCCGATCCAGGACGTGCTCGGATTCGCGAATCAGGCCGTCGTGCTCGTCGCCGTGGCCCGGGAGCACGGCGTCACGAACCGGTCCGAGCAGGTGGACCTGCTGGCGTCGGTGCTCTGCCGGCGTGAGACGGACGCGTCCGCGGTGCTCGCCGGCGCGACGCCGCCATCCGCTTCGGCGGAGGGTGCATCGGTGTGGCGCCCGTTCGGACTGATCGGCGCGCTGTGGCGCACCGCGGGCACGGTGCGGGCGCTCAGTGACGAACTCGACAAGCGCCCGCAACCGGGCGGGACCTACGCGCTGCTGGGGAACATCCCGGTGGTCGGTGTGGTGGCCGGGTATCTCGGCGAACGGGGTGCGCTGGTGAGAGCCGTGAAACAGGCCGAGAAACGGATCGCGGACCGGGCGTCGCTGCCCGCGGCGGTCCGCCGGGTCAGGTAACCCTCACCGCAGAGGGGTCCGCCGGGCAGGCGATAATGATTTCTTCCGCGAGGTGCAACCGGCCCGTACCTCGCGCCTACTCGTGTCAGAAAGGCAGGGAGAGCGGCAGTGCCCTACACGATTGCTGAACCGTGCGTGGATGTGCTGGACAAGGCGTGTATCGAGGAATGCCCTGTCGACTGCATCTACGAGGGCGGGCGGATGCTCTACATCCATCCGGACGAATGCGTGGACTGCGGCGCCTGTGAACCCGTCTGCCCCGTCGAAGCCATCTTCTACGAAGACGACGTCCCGGACCAGTGGAACGGCTACATTGCCGCGAACGTCGACTTCTTCGACGACCTCGGTTCCCCCGGCGGAGCGGCGAAGCTGGGCAAGGTCGACTACGACCCGCCGTTCGTCAAGGCGCTGCCCCCCATGGGCGAGGACTAGAGGTGCCTCGTATCCCGGTAGCCGCAGCACTTCCCGACTTTCCGTGGGACTCGCTCGAGTCGGCGAAGGCGAAGGCCTTCGCCCACCCGGGTGGCATCGTCAACCTGTCAGTGGGAACCCCGGTCGATCCGGTGGCCCCGATCATCCAGGAGGCGCTGACCGCGGTCGCCGCGGTTCCGGGATATCCGACGACGCACGGTACGGACGAACTCCGCACCGCCGCGGTCGAGGCGCTGCGCCGTCGCTACGGAATCACCGGCATCGACCCGGCGGCGGTGCTGCCCGCGATCGGCACGAAGGAGCTCATCGCCTGGCTGCCACGCCTTCTCGGGCTCGGCGCCGACGACCTCGTGGTCATTCCGGAACTCGCGTACCCCACCTACGAGGTGGGTGCGCTCCTCGCGGGTGCGCGGGTGATCCGCGCCGACGGTCTGAACCGTCTCGGTCCCGAGGGCGCGTCGCTGATCTTCGTGAACTCGCCGTCCAATCCCACCGGCAAGGTGCTCGGCCTCGACCACCTGCGGAAGGTGGTCGACTGGGCGCGCAGCCGGGGCGCCATCGTGGCGTCCGACGAGTGCTACCTGGGGTTGACCTGGGAAGGGGAGGCCCTCTCCATCCTCGACGAGCGGGTGAACGACGGCGATCTCACCGGTCTCCTCGCGGTGCACTCGCTGTCGAAGACGTCCAACCTCGCGAGCTACCGCGCGGGCTTCGTCACCGGTGACCCGGCATTGGTTGCCGAACTCCTCGAGGTCCGCAAGCACGCGGGCATGATGGTGCCGTTGCCGATCCAGTCGGCGATGACCGCCGCGCTCAGCGACGACGACCACGAGAACGAGCAGCGTGAGCGGTACCGCCGTCGCCGCGAGATCCTTCTCGCCGCGGTGCGCGGCGCCGGATTCACCGTCGACGATTCCGAGGCCGGGCTGTACCTGTGGGCGACCCGCGGCGAAGCCTGCCGGGACACCGTCGAGTGGTTCGCCGAGCGGGGCATTCTCGTGGCGCCGGGGGAGTTCTACGGTCCCGGCGGCGGCACCCATGTGCGGATCGCCCTCACGGCCGACGACGAACGCATCGCGGCCGCAGCGGAACGACTGGCCTGACCCGAGTCGGCCCGGCCGGAACGGTCGCGGTGAAAGTATGGTGCCGTGACCCTCGACGACGTCGCCGACGAACTGTACGGCCTCGACCCCGGTGAGTTCGTCGAGGCGCGCACGGCGCAGGTGACGGCCGCGCGGGACAACAAGGACCGCGCACTGGCCACCGAGATCGGGAAACTGCGGAAGCCGACGGTCGTCGGCTGGCTCGTCAACCTGCTCGCCCGCGAACTTCCCGACGAGGTGGGTGCGCTCCTCGCCCTCGGCGACGCCCTCCGCGATGCGCAACGGCACCTGTCCGGCCCGGACCTTCGGCGGCTGACGACGCAGCGGCAGCAGGTGGTCCGGGCGTTGGCGCGCAAGGCGGGTGCGCTCGCCGCCGACCGGGGCCGGACCGTCGGCGAGGACGCGCTGCGCGATGTCGGCCAGACGCTGCACGCCGCGCTCGCCGACGCCGAGACCGCCGAGCAGGTGCGGCGCGGCCGGGTGGTGACGGCGGCGACCTACAGCGGTTTCGGTCCTGCCGGACTCACCGTCGTCCAGGGAAAGACGGCAAAGAAGCAGCCGAAGTCCGAGCCCGCCTCCACGCCGCCGGCCGAAAAGCCGAAGAAGTCGCAGGAGCCTGATCTCGACGCCGAACGCGCGGCGGCCGAGGCGGAACTGGCGGATGCCACGTCCGGGGCCGACGAGATCCGCGGCGCGCTGGACGACGCGAACACCGAACTCGGGCAGGCGCGATCCACGCTGACCGAGGTCGACCACCGGATCGAGGAACTGCGCGCCGAACTCGAACACGCCGAGCAGGAGCGGCAGTTCACCCGGAACGCGGAGAAGGCCTCGGCGGAGGCGGTGCGCCGGGGAGAACGCGAACTGGAGGCGGCGGAGCGGCGGGTCGAGAAGGCCCGCCGCGCACTCGACGATCTCGGCTGAGAAGAGTCCCGGAAACCTTGACCTCGAGCACAGTTCAGGTTTTAGCCTGGCCTCATGTCCTTCACCGAGCAGGAACTCGACTATCTGGCATCACAGCGCATCGGCAGGCTCGCCACGGTGCAGCCGGGCGGAACCTTGCAGGTCAGTCCCGTCGGCTTCCACTACAACCCCGACACGTCCACGATCGACATCCAGGGCTACAACATGGCGGCGAGCCGCAAGTTCCGCAACGTGGCCGACAACGGGAAGGTGGCGTTCGTCGTCGACGACGTGCCGTCCGTCGACCCGTGGCGGGTCCGCTGCGTCGAAATCCGCGGGCGCGCCGAGGCCCTCGACGCCGACGCCGCCCAGGCGGACGGTCTCGGCGGCCCGACCATCCGCATCCGCCCGGAACGCATCATCAGCTTCGGGCTCGGCGCCACCGACCTGGACGCCCACCAGCTGGTCGCGAACGCGCGCGACGTGCAGAGCTAAGCGATGTCCGGGCGGTAGCCGGCCGAGAGCACGGCGACGGTGGACGGCGGCGTCAGGACGGTGGCGGTGCCGGTCGGCCGGTTCGACGGCGTCCCGTATCCCTCGGCCGACCACGGGACGACGGTGTCGTCGAGCACGACCGCAGGTCCGTCGTCGAACAGCACGAAGGCGCCGCGGGGCAACGACGGCCACGCGGCCCGGTGCGTTCGCTGACGGGACCCGTCCAGTCGTTCCCCATGCAACCGGGCGTCCATCTCGTCGGCGCTCGGCAGGCCGCCCCCGTTCGCGGACCGCCACGCGGCGCGAAAGTCGTTGTACCGCTCGCGCCTGCAGAGGGCGCACGGCCGGTGCCCGGCGGCCAGCGCCACCGCCTCGTCGTGGAAGAACAGCACCGTGTAGTGGCCCTCGCTCCACTGCGGGACCGTGCGCGCCGGGTAGTCGGTGACGCAGACGATCCACCGTGTGCCGGAATGGTTGCGCACCACGGAGTGCCCGCGGTGCAGGCAGCCCCGATTGCCCATGAACCGGCCGCGCAGTGGAATCGCGACGATGTCGGATCGGGGTGACACGCGGTTCCGTTCGGCCATGCGCCGATGCTAGCCACCCCGTCGGCGCGTCAAAACCGGATGGGTACCCCCATACAGAGCTAACCTGGGCTCGAGGGTTCCGTTCGGACGGGTGTCCCCGCCCGGCCGCGGTTCCCAGTTCCTCACACGATCTGAGGGCAGGAGGCAGGCAGCATGGACGCCATCACCCAGGTTCCGGTGCCCACCAACGAGCCGGTCCACACGTACGCGCCGGGCAGTCCCGAACGTTCCCGAGTGCAATCCGCGCTCACCGACATCGCCACCAATCCCGTCGACATCCCGCACGTGATCGGTGGCAAACACCGTCATGGCAACGGCGACCGCGTCGACGTCGTGCAACCCCATCGGCACGCCGCCGTGCTCGGCACGCTGCGCAGCGCCACCCACGACGACGCGTCGGCGGCGATCGAGGCGGCCACGGCCGCGGCCCCGGACTGGCGGGCGCTGTCGTTCGACGACCGGGCGGCCGTGATCCTGCGTGCCGCCGACCTGCTGTCCGGGCCGTGGCGCGAGACGCTCGCCGCGGCGACGATGCTCGGGCAGTCGAAGTCGGTCCAGCAGGCGGAGATCGACGCGCCGTGCGAGCTGATCGACTTCTGGCGCTTCAACGTTCACTTCGCCCGCCAGATCCTCGCCGACCAGCCGATCTCCTCGCCCGGTGTGTGGAATCGGCTCGAATACCGTCCGCTCGAGGGCTTCGTCTACGCCATCACTCCGTTCAACTTCAGCGCGATCGCCGGCAATCTGCCGACCGCGCCCGCGCTGATGGGCAACACGGTGATCTGGAAGCCGTCGTCGACGCAGACCGTCGCCGCGTACTGGACGATCAAACTGCTCGAAGCGGCGGGCATGCCCCCGGGCGTGATCAATCTGCTCACCGGCAGCGGGCAGGCGGTGTCGGAGGTGCTGCTGAGCGACCCCGGGCTCGCAGGAATCCACTTCACGGGTTCGACCCGCACGTTCCAGCACCTCTGGAGCGAGGTGGGCGCGAACATCGGGAAGTACGCAGGCTACCCCCGGCTGGTGGGGGAGACCGGCGGCAAGGACTTCGTGGTCGCGCACGCCTCGGCCGACGAGGACGTGCTGCGGACGGCGCTGATCCGCGGCGCATTCGAATACCAGGGCCAGAAGTGTTCCGCCGCCTCCCGGGCCTACGTCCCGAAGTCGCTGTGGCGGCGGATGCGGGACACGTTCACCGCGGAAGTCGACGCCCTCACCTACGGGGACGTGACCGACCTGGAGAACTTCGGTGGGGCCCTCATCGACCGGCGCGCCTATGACAAGAACGTCGCTGCCATCGAGCGCGCCCGCGGCGCGGCCGGCCTCGAGATCGCCGTCGGCGGCAAGTACGACGACAGCGTCGGGTACTTCGTCCGTCCCACCGTGCTCCTCGCGGACGACCCTGCCGACGAGGCGATGACCACCGAGTACTTCGGCCCGATCCTGACGGTGCACGTGTACGACGACTCGGCCCCGAACGCGTTCACCGACGTGCTCGCCGAGGTCGACTCGGCGGCCCCGTACGCGCTGACCGGTGCGGTGATCGCCGACGACCGGCAGGCCGTCGAGCAGGCGACGTCGGCTCTGCGGTTCACCGCCGGAAACTTCTACGTCAACGACAAGCCGACCGGTGCCGTCGTCGGGCAGCAACCGTTCGGCGGGGCCCGCGCGTCCGGCACCAACGACAAGGCCGGGTCCAAACTCAACCTGCTGCGCTGGGTGTCGGCCCGCACCGTCAAGGAGACGTTCGTCCCCGCCACCGATTACCGATATCCGCACATGGGGTCGGAATGAAAGCGCCGACGGTTCTGGCGAATCCGCTCCGCCCGGCGATCCTCGCGGCGGCCCGGTCGTCGCGCGTCAAACGCGCCGTCACCGGCGCCCCGGTCACCCGGAAACTGGTCGACCGCTTCGTGGCAGGCGAGAGCCGGGAGTCGGCACTGGCGTCCGTTCGGGAGATCCTCGATTCGGGCCGGTCGGTGTCGATCGACTTCCTCGGTGAGGACACCCGTGACGCGGCGGGCGCGCAGGTGACGGTCGACGAGTACCTGGCGCTCGTCGCCGATCTCGGTGCCCTGCCGGAGGCGGCGGACAGGACGTCGGGGGTCCGCAGGCTTGAAGTGTCGATGAAGTTGTCGGCGCTCGGGCAGGCGCTCGCCGGCGACGGCACACGGATCGCCACCGACAACGCCCGCACGATCTGCGCCGCCGCGGACGCAGCGGCCGTGTGGGTGACCGTGGACGCCGAGGACCACACGACCACCGATTCGACGCTCGCGATCGTCCGCGAACTCCGCACCGACTTCCCCTGGCTCGGTGCCGTGGTGCAGTCGTATCTGCGCCGCACCGAGGACGACTGCCGAGCCCTCGCAGGACCGGGTTCGCGGGTCCGGCTCTGCAAGGGGGCGTACCGGGAACCCGAGTCCGTGGCATTCAAGGACCGCGCCGCCGTGGACGCCTCGTATCTGCGTTGCCTGACGATCCTCATGGAGGGCGGCGGGTACCCGATGGTGGCCTCGCACGACCCGGCCGTCATCGACGCGGTCGCCCCGCTGGTCGGGCGCACCGGCCGCGCCGCGGACGCCTACGAGCACCAGATGCTGTTCGGGATCCGGGACGTCGAGCAGCGTCGGCTCGCTAACCAGGACAAGCAGGTTCGGGTGTACGTTCCGTACGGAAGCCAGTGGTACGCGTACTTCATGCGGCGACTGGCCGAGCGTCCCTCGAACCTGCGCTTCTTCCTGCGCTCGGTGGTCACCAAGGACTGACCGGCGCGGGCCGCTGACCGGTTCCGGTGCGGGTGCGTCGTTGTAGAGTTTCGCGGTGACGACTTCAGGCGCGGGATGGATCGGCGCGGTCCTCTTCGCCGTCGTTCTCGTTCTCGCCTCGCTGCTCGCATCGGTGCAGATCGGCGAGGGGCGCATCGGCGAGATACGGCTCACCCGTCCGCCGCGCACCGCGGTGGTGCTGTGGTTGCTGATCGCCGTGCCGTCACTGCTGCAGATCGTCGTTCCCGCCGTCCTCGACGCCCTCGAGCGTGACCCGGACCAGATCCGGGACCATCAGTGGTGGCGGATCTTCACGTCGGTCGCGGTGCAGGACGGGGGAGTGGCCGGAACCGTGGTGAACCTGCTCGTCCTCGCGTGGGTGGCGCCGCTCGCGGTGCGGGTGTGGGGTGGGGTCCGGGCGGTACTGCTGTTCGTGGCGAGCCAGATCATCTTCGGCCTGTTCACCGCGTTCCTGTTTCCGTCGCCCGGAGCGGGCAATTCGGGCGCCACGCTCGCGCTGGCCGCGTCGTTCGCGGGATTGGTGGTGATGCAGTCCAAGGAGTGGCGGGTCCTCGCCGCGAGCGGGGGCATCGTGCTCGCCGGGGTCCTGCTGGTGGTGGTCGACGACGCCCACGGGCTGGCCGTCCTGACCGGGGCCCTGCTGGGTGCGGCACTCGCCACCGTCAGTCCGCCTCCGGGAGACCCACCGGACCGCCTCCGGGCCCTGTGAGAAGCTGTCGATGTGCTGCTGCGATCTCTGAATCCTCTGGCCGTCGCCCAGGGCGACGACATTCCCGACGCCGTCCGGATCGGCGACACCACCCTGTCGCGCGGCGACGTGCTCGGCGCGGCGACGTCCGTGGCCGAACGGGTGGCACGCGCGGATCGGGTCGCGATTCTCGCCACCCCCACCGTGACCACGGTCCTCGCCGTCGTGGGCTGCCTCATCGCGGGTGTGACCGCGGTGCCGGTGCCGCCCGATTCCGGACCCGCCGAACTCGAGCACATCCTGCGCGATTCCGGTGCGCAGGCGTGGCTCGGTGAGGCGCCGGCGGACGCTGCGGGCCTGCCCGTCGTGCCGGTGCGTGTCCACGCCCGGTCGTGGCACAGCTACCCCGAACCGCCCGAGTCGAGCATCGCGTTCGTGCTCTACACGTCCGGTACGACGGGACCGCCCAAGGGGGTCCTGATCAGCAGGAGGGCCATTGCGGCCGGTCTCGACGCCCTTGCGGACGCCTGGCAGTGGACCCGCAACGACACACTGGTGCAAGGGCTTCCGCTGTTCCACATCCACGGGCTCATCCTCGGTGTGCTGGGACCGTTGCGGATCGGCAGCGGGCTCGTCCACACGGTCAAACCCACCCCGGCGGCCTACGCCGCGGCACGGGGAACGATGTACTTCGGTGTCCCCACGGTGTGGAGTCGTATCGCCGGCGACCCCGAGTCGGCGCGGGCGCTGTCGGGTGCGCGACTGCTGGTGTCGGGGAGCGCCCCGCTGCCCGTCCCGGTGTTCGAAAAGGTGCAGGAGCTGACCGGGCTCGCACTCGTCGAGCGGTACGGCATGAGCGAGACGATGCTCACGCTCAGCACCCGGGCCGACGGCGAACGTCGTCCGGGGTGGGTCGGTGTGCCGGTCCGCGGCGTCGAGACCCGGCTGCGCGACGAGCGCGGCGGCGACGTCCCCCACGACGGCGAATCCATCGGCGGTCTGCAGGTGCGGGGGCCCATGCTGTTCGACGGCTACCTCGGCAGGCCCGACGCGACCGCCGAATCGTTCACGGACGACGGCTTCTTCAAGACCGGCGACGTCGCCGTCATCGACCCGGGCGGGTTCCACCGCATCGTCGGCCGCGAATCCACGGACCTGATCAAATCGGGTGGATTCCGCGTCGGGGCCGGCGAGGTGGAGACGTCCCTCCTCGGCCACCCCAGCGTGCGGGAGGCGGCGGTCGTCGGCCTCCCCGACCCGGACCTCGGTCAGCGGCTCGTGGCGTTCGTGGTGGGGGACGACGTGTCGGAGGCCGCGCTGATCGATCACGTGGCCACCGAACTGTCGGTGCACAAGCGGCCCCGCGAGATTCGCGTCGTCGAGTCGCTTCCCCGCAATGCGATGGGCAAGGTGCAGAAGAAGCAGCTGTTGTGAAATCGGTAAGGTGGCGGGCGATACCGGCCCAACACGGATTGGCAGGCGCACAGTGAGTGTCGAGAGCATCGTTCAGAGCACCCGGATCGTTCTCGCCTCCCGGCCGGACGGCGCGCCCACCGCCGACAACTTCCGGCTCGAGGCGGTGAATCTCCCCGACCCCGCCGAAGGCCAGGTGCTGATCCGCGTCATCTACCTGTCGCTCGACCCGTACATGCGCGGCCGGATGAGTGCCGCCGAGTCGTACGCCGACCCGGTCGAGATCGACGAGGTCATGGTCGGTGGCACCGTCGCGCAGGTCGTCGACTCCCGGCACCCGGATTTCGCGACCGGTGACTACGTTCTCGGGTACGCGGGATGGCAGTCGCACGCCGTGGTCGACGGCAACCACCTCCGCGCACTCGACCGCGACGCCGCGCCGCTGTCGACCGCGGTCGGAGTGCTCGGCATGCCCGGCTTCACCGCGTACTCCGGCCTGCTGAAGATCGGGCAACCGAAGGCGGGCGAGACGGTGGTCGTCGCGGCGGCCAGCGGTCCGGTCGGCTCGGCCGTGGGACAGATCGCGAAACGGAAGGGCGCCCGGGCCGTCGGCATCGCGGGCGGACCGGAGAAGTGCGCCTACCTGCTGGACGAACTCGGATTCGACGCCGCCGTCGACCACCGGTCTCCGAACTTCGCCGAGGAACTGCGCGCCGCGTGCCCCGACGGCATCGACGTCTACTTCGAGAACGTCGGCGGTGCGGTGGCCGCGGCGGTGCTGCCGCTGCTCAACCTGTACGCGCGCGTTCCCGTGTGCGGCCTGATCGCGCAGTACAACGACACCGAGGCACCCGAGGGGCCGGATCGGCTGCCCGGGTTCTTTTCCCGGGTGCTCGTCAAGAGCCTCACCATCCGCGGGTTCATCCAGAGCGAGTTCGTCTCCGAGATGTACGCGGACTTCCAGCGCGACGTGTCCGAGTGGATCCGGGAGGGCCGACTCGCCTACCGCGAGGACATCGTCGACGGGCTCGAGAATGCGCCCGCGGCGTTCATCGGGCTCCTCCGGGGCAGCAACTTCGGCAAGCTGGTCGTCCGGGTCGCCGAGGAGAACTGACCGACCATCGGCTGTGGTGCCGGTATTCGCCCTGGACAGGGCGCTGTCGTGATAGAACGGTGACAGAAGCGGACCCTCGTTATGTGTGCGTGATGTCGATGATGCGGGAGTTCGGTGTCATCCACACAGGGAAGCGGTCAGATCTATGACGAATCACAGTCCGGGGGCGGGTTCGCAGATCCTCGTCGACGGCAGGCCCGCGTCCGCCCCGCTGCGCGACACGCTGACCGTCGCGCAGAAACTGGTCCGCCACTTCGCCGACAACGTCACCCCGTGCGGTTCGCTGCCCGGTGAACAACTGCAGAGCGACGTCATGGATTTTACGATCGTCTGCCTCGGTCTCGGCATCCAGATGCTCGACGAGGGCATCAGCCCGACGGACGAGGACCTCGCGGAGGTGCGCAACAGTTCCGCGCGCTGGGCCCGTGAGGGGTTCCCGCTGAAACTCGTGCTCCGCATCCTCCACGAAGGCATCCGCGAGGCCGGCGACCTCGTCGCCTCGAACGCCCGCGAGGAAGACCTGCCCGAACTCCTGGTCATCCAGAAGGTGATGTTCACCCTCCTCGAATGCGTGACGGTCGCCGCCACGACCAGCTACGTGGAGGAACTCGAAGCGGTCAACAGCGAACGCGACGGCGCCGCAGTCAATCTCGTCACGGCGCTGCTCAGCGGCCGAAAGGCGGCGACGGCGGCCCGGCATGCGGGGGTGGAGCTGGCCGACGAGTACGTGGTGCTGGGGCTGTCGATTCCGTCGCATCCCACCGAGGCCGTGACCCACCGGCGCAAGGCCGTCGTCGCCCGGCAGAAGCTGCGCCGGTTGCAGATCGAGCTGGCGGACGCCGCGGGTGGGGCGGCGCTCTGTTCGCTGAGCCCGGACGGCGGAACGCTGTTGCTTCCGGGCTCGCCGGAGCGGGCGTGGATGGTCTCCCTGCTCGACCGGATCGGAGCGGCCGCCGGGGTTCCCCTCACCGCCACGGCGACCCGGGTCCGGACTGCCGGTATCCCCGCGGCGGCGGACCAGGTCCACGAACTCCTCGGTCTCGCCCATCAGCTGGCCCTGGAGCCGGGCCTCTACGAGATGGACGATCTGGCGCTCGAATACCAGCTCACCCGGCCGGGGCCGGGCAGGACCCATCTGGCTCGGCTCCTCGAACCGTTGCAGGGCTCGCCCGAACTGATCGAGACGCTCGAGGTGCACATCGGCCACGATCTGAATCGGCAGCGCACCGCGAAGCAGATGCACCTGCACACCAACACGGTGGACTACCGGCTCAAACGGGTGGCGCAGCTGACGGGCTGCGATCCGACCCGGCCCTCCGGGCTCCGGCGGATCCAGGCCGCGCTCGTGGCAAGCCGACTCGAGGTCGAGCAATCCGATCGCTGACCGGTCCGCTCGCGCGGCTGGACGGATCATCCCCGTCACCAGCACAAAGTCGTACCACGCACCGTTCGCTACGATGTGGCCCGGATGATATTCGGTCCGGTGCGACGGTGGTCGTCTCGTGACCGAACTGTTAGAGGGGGCAGGCGATGGCCGGAGGGCGTCATTCGAGCGCGGGGCCGGAGCGGGAGGGGCGCTCACCCACCTTCTACGCGGTGTGCGCTGCCGCCGTGATCGGGCTCGTGGCCTCCGTTGTGGTCGTCGTTCAGGCGGTGCGCTCCTGGGCGGACGAGTGCGAGCAGGTCACCGACTACACCCTCGCCGCCGACCCGAGCATCGCTCCCGCCCTTGCCGGCATCCTCGGCGAAGCGAAGAGCACCGACCTGGGTTGCGCGAACATCGTCGTCGACGCCGCGACGTCCGGCGATATCGCGGGACGGCTCGGCAAGGGAACCGGCGCCCCGGATCTGTGGATCCCCGACAGCGGTGCCTGGGTGGGCAAGGCGGCACTCACCGCGGCCGGACCGGTCGAGGTCATGACGGGGTCGGTCGCGTCCTCGCCCGTCGTGCTGGCCTCCCGCGAGGAGGACGCCCCCACGTCGCCGACGTGGCTCGCCGCCCTGCAGATCAAGGACATCCAGTTGGGTAACCCCCTCGTGACGGGGGTCGCGCAGGCGCCGATCAACGCGGCACTCGCCGAGGGCCAGGCCGACCCCGTGTCCGCGGGGACGGTGCGGGCCGCGCTGGTTCCGCTCGCGCAGGAGGAAAGCGCGCGCACCGCGGACGAACCCGTCGGCGAGGAGATGCTCCAGGGTGTCGTCGACAACGGTGGCGTCGCCGTCGCCACCGAACAGTCCGTGCTCGAATTCACCGACGGTGACGGCGCCCGCACGCTCGCCGCGACGGTGCCCCCGACGGGCAGCAACTTCATGAACTTCCCGCTCGTCGTCACGTCGCCTGCCCCGGACCGGCACTACAAGGCCACCCAGGTGGCACGTGCCGTCGCCGCGGTGCTCGGCGGCGAGGAGGCCAGCGCGGTGCTCGCCGAGCACGGATTCCGCGGCCCGGACGGAAGTCCACCGGCCGACGGCCGCGGCGTCGGCCGGGTCACCAAGCTCGCGCTCGACGACGAGTCGCCGTTGCAGGACGCCCTGGGCGGGTGGGCGTTGATGGCACTGCCGATCCGCACACTCGTCGCGATCGACGTGTCGGGGTCGATGGAGACCCCGG
Source organism: Rhodococcus sp. T2V (assembly GCF_029269925.1). Classification (NCBI taxonomy): domain Bacteria; kingdom Bacillati; phylum Actinomycetota; class Actinomycetes; order Mycobacteriales; family Nocardiaceae; genus Rhodococcus; species Rhodococcus sp. T2V. The sequence continues at coordinate 8,186 of NZ_JARJBD010000131.1, read as the reverse complement.
CCGGCGACCGGTCGCGCATGGATCTGACGGTCGATGCCGCCCTCGCAGGCAACGCGATGTTCCCGGACAGCGTGTCCGCCGGGTTGTGGGCGTTCTCGCAGGGGCTCGGCGGGGGACCGCAGGACTACCAGGAGCTGGTCCCGATCCGCCGCTACGACACCGTGGTGGACGGACTCACGCAGCGTGCGCTGATGGCCCAGCAGGCGGGAAAGGTCGAGGGGCTGATCGGCGGCGGCACCGGCCTGTACGACACGACGCTCGCCGCGTTCCGGACGGTGCAGGACACATACGACCCGCGCGCGGTGAACAGTGTGATCATCCTGACCGACGGCGCCAACGAGGACCCGGACTCGATCACGAAGGAACAGCTCCTGAGCATCCTGGAGCGTGAGATGGACCCGGCCCGGCCCGTCATCATCGTGACCATCGGCATCACCGACGACGCCGACGCGGCCACGCTCGCCGAGATCTCGCGGGTGACCGGAGGGTCGAGCTACGTCGCGAAGGATCCCGCCGACATCGCCAACGTGTTCGTCAACGCGCTGGCCGCCCGCGGCCGCAGCTAGGCGAATTCCGTTCCGGCACAGTGTGTGCCGACAACAAGACGGTTCGGTTCGGCGGCCGGGTTCCACGTGTGGCGAGCGGAGCGGATTTTCCGGCCGGTACCCCTAGCCATCCACCTGCCGGTAGTGCTTGGGTGGAAGTGAGTGGGATCTCATTCGAGGAGCACATCATGGCCAAGCCGTTCAGAGGTGTCGTCAATCTCGATATTCGTGACTCTGTCCCGGACTGGGGACCGTACGAGCAACCGAAGGCCCCGCCAGGCTCACCGAACGTCCTGTACATCGTCCTCGACGACGTCGGTTTCGGGGCTTTGGGCTGTTACGGCGGGCCGATCGAGACGCCGAACATCGACAAGATCGCCGCCAACGGGCTGCGCTACGGGCAGTGGCACACCACCGCGCTGTGCTCCCCGACCCGGTCCTGCCTGCTGACCGGCCGCAATCACACCACCAACGGGATGGCCTGTATCAGTGAGGCCGCGGTCGGTTTTCCCGGCGCCAACGGACACATCCCGCCGGAGTGCGCGACCCTCGCCGAGGTCCTGGTCGAGCAGGGGTTCAGCACGGCGATGGTCGGAAAGTGGCATCTGTGTGCCGAGGACGAGATGAACCTCGCCTCCACCAAGCGCAATTGGCCCGTCGGCCGCGGCTTCGAACGCTTCTACGGCTTCCTCGGGGCGGAGACCAACCAGTGGTATCCCGATCTGGTCCACGACAACCACCCCGTGCAGCAACCGGCCACTCCGGAGGAGGGCTACCACTTCAGCGTCGACATCACCGACAAGGCCATTCAATACCTCGACGACGTCAAGGCGATCGCCCCCGACCGGCCGGTGTTCCTGTACTACGCGCCCGGCTGCGCGCACGCCCCGCACCAGGTGCCCCAGGAGTGGGCCGACCGCTACCGGGGCCGGTTCGACGACGGCTACGAGGCCTTGCGCGAGCAGACCCTGGCCCGGCAGAAGGAAATGGGCCTGGTTCCCCAGAACACCGAACTGCCCCCGCTGAACCCGATCGGGACCCCCGACACCCGCACCGGCCCCGACGGGCAACCGTTCCCGCCGCTCGACGTCACCCGACCCTGGGACACCCTCTCCGACGACGAGAAGCGCCTGTTCGCCCGAATGGCCGAGGTGTACGCGGGGTTCCTGTCTCACTGCGACGACCAGATCGGGCGCCTGATGGGCTACCTCGAGGAGATCGAACAGCTCGACAACACCATTGTCATGCTGGTCTCCGACAACGGCGCCAGCGGTGAGGGCGGCCCCAACGGGTCGGTCAACGAGAACAAGGTCGCCAACAGTGTGCCGGACGACCTGGCCGAGAACATGAAGATGCTCGACGAGCTCGGCAGCACCAGAACCTACAACCACTACCCGAACGGGTGGGCGATGGGCTTCAACGCCCCGTTCAAGATGTGGAAGAGGTATTCGTTCAACGGCGGCACCTGCGACCCGTGCATCATTTCGTGGCCCGCCGGGATCGCCGCCCGTGGCGAGACCCGCGACCAATACCACCACGCCATCGATCTCGTCCCGACCGTGCTGGACTGCATGGGGATCGAACTGCCCGACACCGTGAAGGGGTACACCCAGCACCCGCTGCAGGGGGTGAGCATGCGGTACAGCTTCGATGCGGCCACCATTCCGACGGCGAAGCACACCCAGTTCTACTCGATGCTCGGGACCCGGGGCATCTGGCACGACGGTTGGAAGGCCGTGAGCACCCATCCGGCGATCAGTGGCTGGGGCCGGTTCCCCGAGGACTCGTGGGAGCTCTACCACACCGACGTCGACCGCGCCGAGCTGCGGGACCTCGCCGCTGAGGAGCCCGGGCGGCTCGCCGAGCTGATCGGGCTGTGGTTCCACGAGGCCGGCGCGAACCAGGCGCTGCCCCTCGACGACCGCTCGGCGGTCGAGATCTTCACCACCCCCCGCCCTCAGCTCGCGGCGCCGCGCAACCGCTACGTCTACCGGGCGGGCGGTGCCGAGGTGCCCGAGTCGGTGGCGGTCAACATCCGAAACCGCTCCTACTCGATCGGCGCGCTGGTCGATCTCCGCGAACCCGGGGCGTCCGGTGTGCTGTTCGCGCACGGCAGCCGCTTCGGTGGGCACGCCCTGTACGTCAAGGACGACCGCCTGCATTACGTCTACAACTTCCTCGGCAGCGAGGAACAGCGAATCAGCGCCACTGAGGATCTGCCGACCGGCGAGAACCTGCTCCTGGCCGCCTCGTTCGACAAGGACGGTGAGGATCCGCCCGGTACCGCCCACGGGGTGCTGACCCTGTACTACGGGGACCGCCAGGTCGGCGAGGGCAGGATCCGAACTCAACCCGGCAAGTTCAGCATCGCCGGCGAGGGCCTCAGCGCCGGCCGCGACACCGGGGAACCCGTCACCGACGACTATCCCGGCACCGCGCCGTGGGCATTCACCGGCGGCACCCTGAACCGGGTGGCAGTCGACGTCAGCGGTGAACCCTACGTCGACCTCGAACGCGAAGCAGCCGCCATGCTCTCGCGCGAGTGAGAGCAGGGCGCCTCGACGGAGTCACCACTCCCTGACCAGGTCGGATGACTCCTGTTCCCGGCCGGCGGATCGGCGCACGCTCGGCTGTTATGGCGGTGAAGAAGCGAAACTCGAGAGCGCAGCGGCGTAAAATTTCCGGGACAGAGCGCTGTCGCCGCCGGGCGAAATCCCTACCGCCGTTCGGGAGGGCACATCATGGTCGCGATGAACTCGTTTCGGGTTTCGTCCGCCCAGGAGGCGCTCTGGCTGGCGCAGAGGTTGGCGCCTGGCCTTTCGAACAATATTGCAGCGTATCTCGATATTTCCGGTGACATCGACCCTCCGGTGATGGAAGCCGCGCTGCGGCGAGTGGCGGAAGAGGCCCGTTCGGTACTGGTGAATTTCGTCGAGGACGGAGACGGCCCACGCCAGGTGGCGCGGGATTCGAACGCGTGGAAACCGTTCTTCGTCGATGTCAGTGCTGCGGAAGACCCCGAATCGGCGGCGAAAGCGTCGATGGCAGAGGTCTGCGCCGTGCCCTTCGATCTGGAACACGATGCGCTGTATCGAGCAGGCTTGATCAAGGTTCACGGCGCGCGATTCTTCCTGTGCGCCGTGTGCCACCACATCGTGATGGACGGGTTCGGCGTCGCGATTCTCGCGCGTCGAATCGGTGAAATCTACACAGCGCTGAAGGCGGGACGACCGATCCCCGAATCCGGATTCGGCGGACCGGGACTGATTGCCGACGAAGATGCGCGTTACCGGCAGTCCGATCGATTCGCCCGCGACAAGGAGTTCTGGCGAAACTACACCGCTGCCTTGCCCGAACCACTGCGACTGCCACGGCATCCGAGTTCGCCGGTTCCCGTCACTGTGCACCACAGCCTGACGGTGTCGGACGATGAGACCGCGCAATTGCTCACGGCGGCAGAATCGATCGGGACACCGGTGCCGGGCTTCCTGGCGGCAGCGGTAGCCGGACTCTTCCACCGGCTGTCGGGTACGTCGGAATTCATGATGCGATTGGCCGTCGCCAATCGGGTCGGTGCCGCCCGGCGAACCCCCGGGCTGGTATCGAATTGGGTGCCCTTCCGGGTGGAGATCCCCCCGCGGTCGCTTTTCGCCACAGTCGCACACGACGTAGGTACCGCGATTCGTTCCGTTTTGCGTCATTCCCGTTACCAGGGTTCTGATATAAGACGAGACAGAGGATTGTCCGGATCCATGGAGAATCGGTTCGGTCCGATTCTGAACATCATCCCGTTCTTCGATTCGATCGACTTTGCCGGTAACCCGGCATCCATGCGCGGCGTGTCGTTCGGCCCCGTGGACGACCTTTCGATGTCGATCTACTACGGCGGTCGCAACAGTGCAGGCATGCACATCGAGATCGACGCGAATGGCGCGCTGTACAGCAGTGAGGACGTCGGGCTCTATGCGGATCTGCTGATGGCTTTCGTTCGTGCGGTCGTCGCCGATCCGGCAGGCCGGACAGAGCAATACGACTTCCTCCGACCCACCGAACGCGAACTGGTACTGCGGACCTGGAACGACACGACGGTACCGGTTCCCCAGGCCACTCTTCCCGGCCTGGTCGAACAGCGGGCCGCCGCGACACCCGACGCGGTGGCGCTGACTCTCGGCGATCGGCACTGGACCTATCGAGACGTCAATGACCGGGCGAATCGGTTGGCGCGGTATCTCATCGCGTGCGGTGTGGGCCCCGAATCCCTCGTGGCCGTCGCGATGCCACGTTCGTCCGAACTGATCGTCGCACTTCTTGCGACTCTCAAGGCCGGTGGCGGATATCTTCCGATCGATCCGAACTATCCCAGCGCGCGAACCGCTTTCATTCTCACCGATGCCGCACCCCTCCTGGTCCTGACCGACACCGCGACCGCCGCATCGTTGCCGGACAACGACATTCCTTGTCTCGTGTTGGACCCGGACGACGCCGGCACCGAGGAAATCTCAGCGGTGACCAACCTTGCCGACGACGAGCGGATCGCCCCGCTGAGACCCTTCAACACCGCGTACGTCATGTACACATCCGGTTCGACCGGCGCCCCGAAAGGGGTTGTCATCACCCACCGCAACGTGGTGTCGTTGTTTGCCGGGACCGATCGGTGGGGCGGTTTCGATGATGGGGATGTGTGGGCCTGGTGTCATTCACAGGCCTTCGACTTCTCGGTGTGGGAGTTGTGGGGGGCATTGGTGCACGGCGGGCGAGTCGTGATCGTGCCCTGGGACGTGGTGCGCTCGCCCGCCGAGTTGTGGAATCTGGTGCGGCGGGAGCAGGTGACGATCCTCAATCAGACCCCCTCCGCGTTCTACGAGTTCGCAGACGCCGAACGCAGGGACCGTTCCCCTGGGTCCGATTCGGTACTGCGAATGGTGGTTTTCGGGGGAGAGGCATTGGACCCGGGCCGGCTACGCGACTGGCTCCCGGGCGAACGTCCGAACACTCCGGTTCTGGTGAACATGTACGGAATCACCGAAACCACGGTGCATGTGAGCTATCTGGAGTTGACCGCAGGCGTCGGCGACGGCGGTCGAAGCCCGATCGGGACACCGATCGGCAACGCGCGGGTGTACGTGTTGGGTCCGGGACTGGTACCGGTGCCAATCGGAGCGGCGGGGGAGTTGTACGTCGCCGGGTTCGGGGTCGGCCGAGGATATGTGGGAAGGCCGGGGCTGACGGCGGAACGGTTCGTCGCGTGCCCGTTCGGCGAATCCGGTTCGCGGATGTATCGGTCCGGCGACGTGGTGCGGTGGACGTCCGGCGGCGTGCTCGAGTTCGTCGGGCGGGCGGACGAGCAGGTACAGGTGCGGGGATTCCGGGTCGAACCGGGGGAGGTCGAGACGGCACTGATGTCGCATCCTGCGGTGGCGCAGGCGGCGGTGATCGCCCGGGAACCCGCTGCCGGAACCGACGCACAGTTGGTGGGGTATGTCGTGCTCGACAGGGGTGTCGCGCTCGTCCGTGACAGGGTGCGGGAGGCAGAGCTGGTTTCGCAGTGGCGGCGGGTGTACGACGACCTGTATTCCGGGGACGCGTCCGACGCCGGTGAGCCGCTCGGCCAGACAGCGTTCGGAGAGGATTTCGGGGGGTGGAACAGCAGCTACACCGGGAAGCCCATCGCCCTCGAGCAGATGCGGGAATGGCGCGCGGCGGCCGTCGCACGGATTCGCGAGCTCGGGCCGGCTCGGGTGCTGGAGATCGGAGTCGGAACAGGGCTGCTGCTGTCGCAGTTGGCGCCGCACTGCGAAGAGTATTGGGGCACCGACTTTTCCGCCACCACGATCGACGATCTGCGATCACAGTTGGCGGACCGGCAGGACCCGTGGGTCGAGCGGGTGCACTTGAGGGTCCAGGCCGCCGACGATCTCGGGGGTGTGCCGCGCGGCGTCTTCGACACAGTGGTGTTGAACTCGGTCGTGCAGTACTTCCCGAATGCGGGGTACCTGATCGACGTGATCGACACTGCACTGAAATTGCTGCGCCCCGGGGGCGTGCTGTTCGTCGGTGACGTGCGGAATCTTGCGTTGCTCCGGGAATTTGCGACAGGCGTCCAGATCGCCGACGCAGATGCCGACACAACCGCCATGGTGTTACGCGATCGGGTGCGCCGGAGCATTGCCGCCGAGCAGGAGTTGCTGCTCGCGCCGGAGTTCTTCACAGCGTTGCCGACGCTGCTCCCCGACATCGGCGCGGTCGACATTCAGCTCGAGCGCGTCCGGGCAGTCAACGAATTGAGCTGTTACAGATACGAAGTCGTGCTGCGCAAGAATCCCGTGAAGGCCCGGTCGCTGGCTGATGTGCCGTCGACGTCGTGGCAGCGAATCGGCGATCCCACCGCGCTGCGGAAGTTTCTGACTGGCCGCCGCGCGGACTGTGTGCGGGTGATCGGCGTACCGCACAGGGGACTGGCGCCGGATGTCGAGGCCGCACACGCTCTCGACGTTGCCGCCGACCGCGATCACATTCCCACCCGGCATGACGCGGACAGCCGGACGGACGCGATGTTGCCCCAGGACTGCCACGACTTGGGTGAGGACCTCGGGTTCGCGGTGTCGGTGACCTGGTCACCGACACCGGGGCTGATGGATGTGATATTCACCGACATCACGACCCGGCCGCACGAAAGCGCGCACGCATCAGTCGCGGTGTCCGATGTCTACCTGCCCGGGGAACCACTCGGTGACATGACCGAATACGTCAACGACCCCGGCGCAAGCAGACTGCCGTCCGAGGTTCGTCGTTTCGTGGCCGGGCGGCTGCCGGAGTTCATGGTGCCTGCGGCGGTGGTGGTGCTGGATCGGTTGCCGCTGACGGTGAACGGCAAGCTCGACCGAAAAGCGTTGCCGGCGCCGGACTTCGTCGGTGGCGTGTTCCGGGCCCCGCGGTCACGGGTGGAGGAGACGCTGGCGTCACTCTACGGTGACGTGCTCGGTCTTCCACGGGTGGGGATCGATGACAGTTTCTTCGACCTGGGTGGGCATTCGCTGTCCGCGACGCGGCTGGTGGGGTTGATCCGCAACGCGCTCGGGGTGGAGGTGCCGATCCGGGTGGTGTTCGAGTCTCCGTCGGTCGCGGAGTTGGGGCCCCGGCTGGGCTGCGCTGCGGTGGCGAGGGTGGCGTTGCTCCCGCGGGTGCGGCCGGAGAGGGTGCCGTTGTCGTTCGCGCAGGCCCGGTTGTGGTTTCTGTATCGGTTGGAGGGCCCGTCGGCGACGTACAACATTCCGGTGGCGGTGCGGTTGACCGGTGCCCTCGACGATGCGGCGGTGGCCGCCGCGGTCCGCGATGTGGTGGCTCGGCACGAGAGCCTGCGGACGGTGTTCGGTGAGGATGACGGTGTGCCGTTCCAGCGGATCCTGCCCGCGGAGGCGGCGCCGGTTCCGGTGCGCGTGGAGAAGATCGATCAGGCCGGGGCGGGGGAGGCGGTTGCGGCGGCGGCGCGGCATCGGTTCGATCTGTCCGGCGAGATTCCCATCCGGGCAACGTTGTTGGAATGCGGTTCCCGAGAGCACATCCTGGTGTTGGTGCTGCACCATATCGCGGGGGATGGGGGTTCGTTGGCGCCGTTGGCTCGGGATGTGGCGGTCGCGTATG
>NZ_JARJBD010000130.1:0-21549 GCF_029269925.1 Rhodococcus sp. T2V | reverse complement strand
CGGGTTCCCTGCTCGAGGACGCGGGCGGCGAAACCGAGCGCGGCCCGGATCCCCGGCGCGTGACGGACTTCGGGTGGGGTCGTGCGCATGTCCCCGAGGCAGAGTGCGGTGAGGGTGGTGAAGTCGTCGACCAGCGGGTGCATCAGGTTTTGCCAGGCGGCGGCGTCGGCGCGGGAGCCGTAGTCGGCGAGTTCGGCGATGGTCTGTGCGAGGTCGGGGTAGGCGATCCCGGCGGGCCGGTGATCGAGGGGGTGCGCATAGGACGCGGTGGGGACGGTCAGGTGCACTCCGCGGGCGGGGAGGTCGAAGGCGGTGAAGAACGGGGACGCGGCGGCCATCGGGTGTACCGCCGAGCAGATGTCGTGCGGGAGGGCGGCGCCGGCGAGCGCGATCTCCTCGGTGCGGCATCCGCCGCCGGGGGTGGGTTGGTCCTCGAGGACCTGGACGTCCAGTCCGGCGCGGGCGCAGATGACGGCGGCGGCCAGCCCGTTCGGTCCCGATCCGATGACTGCGACATCGTTGACGTGTCTGGGGCATGTGCGTCGTGTACCCCCTTTTGCGGTGGTCAGTGGTGGTAGCGTCGGCGACGGATCAGCAGGCTGAGGGCCACCGCTGCGGGTGCGGTGAGCAGCGCGGTCCGCGACGGCACGACGGGCCGTAGGCTCTTGCGCCCTGTCCTGCGGTCGGTGGGGTCGTCGCCGCGCAGGGCGGCGGCCAGGACCTGCGCCCCGTGCAGCGGCGTAGCCGCGGGGTGCAGGTCGCGGATCTGGGTGCGGCAACTGAACCCGTCGGCCAGCACCAGGGTGGCGGGGTCGGCGGCGCGGATCGCGGGCAACAGTGTGTCTTCGGCGCAGGCGAGGGACACCTCGTAGTGGCCGCGTTCGAACCCGAAATTCCCGGCGAGACCGCAGAATCCGGCGTCGAGGACTTCGGTGTCCACACCCGCCTTCTTCAACGCCTGCTCGTCGGCATCGTATGTGAGGACCGCGTGCTGGTGGCAGTGCGGCTGGATCAGCGCCGCCGCATCGACCCGGTGGGGTGGGGACCAGTCCGGTGCCCGCTGCTGCGGGAGCTCGCCCAGGGTGACGGTTTGTTGCGCGAGCCGGTGGGCGTCTTCGTTGCCGTGCAACAACTCCGACAGGTCCGAGCGGAACACCGCGGCGCAGCTGGGTTCGAGGACCACGATCGGGGTGCCGGCCCGCAGGGCGGGCGCCAGCACTGCCAGGGTGCGGGTCAGCACCCTGCTGGCGGTGGCGAGTTGGCCGGTGGAGATCCAGGTCAGCCCGCAGCACAACGTCTGGGTGGGGACCTCGACGGTGAACCCGGCCGCCTCAAGCACGGCGACCGCGGCGTCGGCGATGTGCGGGTCGAAGTTGTTGGTGAAGGTGTCCGGCCACAGCACCACCCGACCCCGGTCCCCTGAACTCGCCGCGGGGGGTCGGTCCCGCCAGGTGGCGGTGAACCGTCGCCGCGCGAACTTCGGGACGGGGCGGCGGGGGTCGACACCGCCGGCGGTCTCGAGCACCGTCTTCAACCCGGGGGTGTGGGTGAGGGAGTTGACCAGGGTGGGGCGAGGGCGGCGATCCGGGCCCACAGGGAGGAAGCAGCGCAACGCGCTGACGCCGTTCCGTTCAGCCTGCAAGACGAGCTGAAAAACTCGGCGCGAACTACCGCACTGCCGACAAACACGCGAACTTCCGCACTGCCGACAAACCATTCGACACCTACGTCGTCGACGACGGACGGCTGATCACCGGTCAGAACCCTGGAAGCGCTCGCGCCGTTGCCGAAGCACTCGTGGCGAATCTGCAATCACGATGACTACCTCGAGGCACATCCGCGCCACATACAAACCTGCGCGCGCAGGACCAGCGGTCGTGTCTCCCACCGAGGCCTCCCTCCGTGCCGGCAGCTGATGCGTGGTCGGATCCAACGAGAGGGGCTCAACCAGACAGGGCGTGCTGTTTTGGACAAAAGATGCGGGGGTACAGGACGAGAACGATCTCGGTCGCTCGGGTTTTCGAGCACGAAACAGAGGAGTCCGCACGCCGGCTGCGCATCATCACCGCCCAACCCCGATCGTGGAGGCATGGGAATGGCAATTGCGAGGCCGGTGCCGAGGGGTCGACTCCGCCGTCTTCTTCCACCCGGATGGTGAGCGGGGTCGAGCCCGCGCCCGCAGGGAGGCTCAGGCCAAGGCACTGTGCCGGCGCTGTCCGGTGCTCGTCGAGTGCCGCGAACATGCCTTGAGCACGGCGGAGCCGTTCGGGATCTGGGGTGCCTTGTCTGCCTCTGAACGCGCTGCGTATCACCGCGAGCACCACGGCCTCGCCGGCTAGCGTCATGCCGCGGATCAACGAAGATGGCGCTGACGTAGCGGCAGGGATCCCACACCAGATGCGGCAACCAGGTCAGGCAACGTGCACCGCCTTCCAACCGAAACATTCGATTCCTCTGGGGTGTAATGCCTTTCTTTGACATCACCGGCCTGTGATCCCGGAATTCCGGGTACTCGGTCTGCATCGCCCGGTTCACCGGGGTGGAGCGAGTGGAGGAGATCTCGGTGTCGAAGTCATTACGCTCAGCAGCTGATCCCGGCGCCGTCCTTACGGACCATTTTCCGCGCGATCTCACGGATGCGGCGCTTACCCATTCGGATGCGAGCCTCGTTCTCGACATCACCGGGCACGGCCGGTGGACCGTTACCGTCGACGACGGCATGGCCGAGGTGACCAGGGGCGTCGCCACCGATCCGACGTGTACGGTACATACCGACGCCGACACCCTCGCCGATCTGCTCATCGGTCGTCGCAGCGGTGTGGACGCGTTCCTCGTTGGTGACCTCACCGCGCGCGGGAGCCTTGCGACCGTTCTCCAGATCGGAGGCGCGTTCGCTCCGGACGTCGACCTCGTCACCCGGCCGCGGGCGCGCGAGGTCACCGCGTGCGGGCTTCGCACCGCGTATCTCGAGGCAGGACGCGCCGACGCACCCCCGGTGGTGCTGCTGCACGGCCTCGGGGCCACCAATGCGTCAATGCTGCCGGTTCTCGCCGACCTGGCCGAGGATTTCCGGGTTCTGGCACCCGATCTTCCGGGTTTCGGTGCCTCCGATGCGCCGGCCTGGACCTACACCGCCGAGCAACTCTTCCGCTGGTTGCGCGATTTCCTCGACGCCGTGGGCGCCGGCGGTGCCGTGGTGATCGGCAATTCGCTCGGGGGCCGCCTCGCACTGGAACTGGCGATGCGCGAACCGGATACGGTCGACAAACTCGTGCTGCTGTGTCCCTCACCGGCGTTCCGCCGATTCCGTCAGCTGGCGCCGCTGGCCCGGTGGTGGCCGGTGGACGTCGCCCGGTTGCCGATGATCGGTCTGCCGCGTGCGGTGGTGATGGCGGGCGCCAAGTCGATGTTCGCCCGTCCCGACCGGGTTCCCCAACCGTGGTTCGAGGCGGCCGTCGACGAGTTCGAGATCGCGATGGGTTACGGTGCGCGGCGCCGGGCGGCGCTGTCGGCACTGATCAACATCTACCTCGAGGAACCGTTCGGCGACGGTGGGTTCTGGGAGAGACTGACCACTGTCCGGACCCCGACACTGTTCTTGTGGGGTCGCCGTGACCGGCTGGTCCCATCGCGGTTCGCCCGGCACGTGAGCGTGGCTGTTCCTACCGCAAAATCCGTCGTGCTCCCCGACTGCGGCCACGTACCTCAGTTGGAACTGCCCAACGTGACGATGGGCCTCACGCGCCGGTTTCTCGGTTCTCCGCGTGCCGCAACGCAGTACCGAGCCCACGCCTGAACTCCACACGTTCCGCAATGTCCCAGAGCGCCGTGCCGGTCGCCGTCGCCGTCGCCGGCCGGCGGTTGGCCCCGCATCGTCGACGCTGCAGCCCCATGTCCACCGTGGCCGAAATTCGCACTGGCATAAAGTCCTGGGGCGAAATTGGGTCAGGACCCGGTCCAGAGCCGTCGGCATGCAAACTGCCTTCATCTTCTCCACCAGTTCCGGACACAGTGGTGTCGACGGGGCGAGTTCCAGGCGGGTGTTCAGTTCGGCTCGGCGCGATGGTCGCCGGAGATCGCCACCAGCGAGGTCGGCAGGCGTCCCCGACGATCTGAGCTGAGTACTCGACGCCCAGACCGCACAGATGGATACTGTCTGGGCGTCCGGCCCACAGCCATCATCGCCGATTCCTATCCGCGTGAGCCCGTACGAACTCCGCTACCTTCGGGGTGCTCAGGTAAAGGGGATTCCTCCGGTGACGCCGAGCACTTCTCCGGTGACGTAGCTCGACTCGTTCGATGCGAGGAAGACGTACGCGGGCGCGAGTTCCGCCGGCTGGCCGGGTCTGCCCAGCGGCACGTCGTCCCCGAATTGCCGGTAACCGTCGGCGGGCATGGTCGCGGGAATCAACGGTGTCCAGATGGGCCCCGGAGCCACGGCATTGACCCGGATGCCTCGTGTGGCCACGTCGGCGGCCAGTCCCTTGGTGAAATCGATGATCCCCGCCTTCGTGGTGGCGTAGTCCAGAAGGCCAGGTGAAGGATTCATCCCCTGGATCGACGAGGTGTTCACGATCGTCGATCCGGGCCCCATGACCGCGAGGGACTTTTTGCACAACCAGAACAGTGCGTAGAGGTTGGTCCGCAGGACCCGGTCGAACTGCTCGGTGGTGATGTCCGCGATGCCGCCGGTCTGGACCTTCTGAAAGGCGGCGTTGTTGACGAGGATGTCCAGACCGCCGAGTTCACGGACCGTCAGGTCCACGAGAGTCTGACAGTGCTCCTCCGAAGTGATGTCCCCGGTCGCGATGACGGCGTGCCGGCCGGCTGCCTCCACCAGCTGCTTCGTCTGCCGTGCATCCGGTTCCTCGTCGTCGAGGCAACTGATGACGACATCGGCACCCTCACGCGCGAACGCGAGCGCCACCGCACGGCCGATGCCCGAATCCGCGCCGGTGATCAGTGCCCGGCGGCCGTCGAGACGGCCACTTCCTCGATAGGTCTTCTCGCCGTGATCCGGGGCGGTCACCATCTGGGAGGTCAGTCCCGGGTGCTGCAGTTCGGGTTGATTTTCGCGGTCGGGAGCAGGGTACTGCGTGGTGGGATCCTGCCGCGCGTACTGGTCGGTCATTCTTGTATCCTTCCCCGGTCAGCTGTCGAACCGTCATGAACGAACGGAAGATTCGTCAAAATACGAATAGCACCCCATCCTGCTTACCCCTCGTGGATAGGTGAAAACCGGTGACACCGATCGGCGGTATCACCGGCGAGGTGTGTGGCGGTGCTCGGTGTGACCCGGCGGGTTCCGTCTCGGTTCGCCCGGCATGTGAGCGTGGCTGTTCCCACCGCCGGATCCGTCGTGCTCCCCGACTGCGGGCACGTCCCGCAGTCGGAGACGCCCGGGCTGGCGATGGGGCCTACACGCCGGGTTCTTGGTTTTCGACGTGCTGCGGCGGCGTACCGCGTGCACCCCTGAGGTGCCTGACAGTTCGCTCTCGGTCGACGCGTGGGCGTCCTCGTCGACTGCGTTCGCGGCGAGCCAATGGAGATATCATTCGGGTGAATTACCTGGTGGTCGTGCAGGCCTGCGATCTCGGGCAGGTCAAGTTCCAGCAGGGTGGCGAACGTCTGATTGACGTCGAGTAGACGCGACTGGTCGTGCATCCGCATCGGAAGAGGACCGCGCGCCACCAGGGACCGGTACTCCTCGCCGATCAGTGCGCCGCCGTCCGCCGGGGGTGTGCGGATGTTCGGGCTCCCGAGCGGGGGCGGCCGGCAAGCGCGGAACCTGCCCGGGAAACCGGGACGGGAGGTCGGGGCACACCGGCCGCGAGGGTGACGGAAATGTCGGGCGGCTGGTGACTCAACCTGTGAGCACGACGGTAACCCGGTTCCGGCGGGAACGAAGCCCTTGCCGGTGGGTCCCGGGGCGATCTGTGTGGGCCGCACGGAGGGGCGGCATCGTTTCGCGAACGGCTCAGTGCGTGGGGGCCGCGGGATGTGGCGGACGCCGATCGGTGACCAGTAGTCGGCGGCGCGGCGAGCATCCCCTTCGTCGAAGGCCGGAGCACCCCTGTACGCCCCCGGACCGACTCGATGACCCGCTGCTTGCCGCCCTCGGGCACCTGGATCGCTCACCAGCGTCGGTCTTTACCCAGGGGTGTGTTGAGAGCCGCGGGAGGAACGTGGGGTGGGCCGGTTACCGTCGGTGAGGTGACCGCGATCTGGTTGTCGGTGGCGAGTTGCACTCATGCGCTGTCGGGTCGTGAGAGGTTTGAGCGATGAGGCCCGCCACACGCATCCCGGATTCGGTGCTCGACGACGTCCGCGGCAGTGCTCGTTCCCCGGCCGTCGCGTGGCTCCGGCGGGGCGCGGTGACGGTGCTCGCGGTGATCGTGGCGCTCGGTGCGGTGGGACTGCTCGGTGTTCGCAGCGCGACCGTACACACCTCCGGCGGCGGCTACGAGCTCACCCTCACCTATCCCCAGGTCGCGCGCGCCGGCCTGGACGTGCCGTGGGATCTCACGGTCCGCAAGGCCGGTGGATTCACCGAGCCGGTGGTCATCGTCGTCGAATCCGAGTACTTCGACATGTTCGAGACCCAGGGCTGGACACCGGAGCCGTCCGCCGAGACCAGCGACGCATCGCGCACCTATATGACCGTCGATCCGCCGCCCGGCGACACCCTCACCCTCGGATTCGACGCCTACATTCAGCCGTCCAGCCAGCTCGGCCATTCGGGATCGGTCTCGGTGTCGGAGAGGGGAGTCGACGTGATCACCCTGGAGTTCACCACCTGGCTGGTGCCCTGATGGAGATCGTGATTCGGGCGACGGTCCTGTTCCTGTTCCTGTGGGCGATCACGCGGATCGTCGGCCGGTCGACCGTCGGCGAGCTGAGCACATTCCAGCTGGTGCTCTATATCGTCATGGGTGACCTCGTGCAGCAGGGGGTGACCCAGCAGGACTACTCGGTGACCTCCGCTCTCCTCGCGGTCGGGGTTTTTGCCCTGCTCACCCTCGCGCTGGCCTGGGCGAACGCCCGGTTCCCCCGCGTTCGCGGCATCACGCACGGTATTCCCGTCATCATCGTCCGGGACGGCGTACCCGACCTGAACCGGTTGTCCACCGAGCGGATGTCACTCGACGATCTGATGGCGGATGCCCGGCAGAAGGGTATCCACCGGTTCGACGAGATCGAGCTCGCCGTGCTCGAGACCAACGGCCGGGTGTCGTTCTTCACCCGCACCGGCGACGCGAGCGAGGGCGCTCCGGAACAACCCGGCATCACCTGAGACTGAAGAGGTGCGCCTCTGGGAGGCGAGTATCTCGATGTGTTTGCCGGGTGGTGGCGTTCTCGGCGAGTCGCAACGGACGGCGACCGGTTCGATAGCCGAAGCTCAGCGCGGGGGGCGATGGTGTGGGTTACGGGCCGGGCGGGTCGGCGGAGTGTTTCTGGACGTATTCTTCGGCGGCTTCGTGGAGGAGGCCGCCGGTGTGTCGGTGAAGGCGTCGGCCGAGTTCGTCGAGGCGCTCGTACAGTCATCCGGGGATGGACGTGCCTGTGTGGGTTTCCCCCTGGCGGACCGCTGTCGGCGGATGGTCGGGCGCCGACCGGCTCGTGCAGGACCCGTCCCACCGCGGCTACGGACCGCCCCGTGGGTGGGGTGTTCTGCGGCAGCATCATGTTGTGTTCGACCCCGGCGGCGGGTTCGGGACGGGCGCTGGGGGCGGGATACCTGATCGGGGATCGTCACGGGTCGGGTCGATGTGGCACGTCAGGTCCTCCGTCTCGACGGTCGGGGCGTGGACCTTTAATCGACGCGATTCCGTGCTGCACCGCCGCGAATGTGGTGGGTCAGGTCCGTCGAGCCGCGGATGACCCGAAGACGCGGCAACGGTGTCGACGACGGCATGGGTGGTTCATGATCGGATCATGTCCATCGACACCGTGACTGTGGGGGCGGGCGCCACTATCGGCCCGCACTGTGTCGGGCTGCCGGCCTCGGGAATCGGTGCCGGCGCGCCGGTCGGGCCGGCCCCGCTCGTCATGCGCGGCGACTCCCTCCCGGCGTCGACGCGGTGGCAAGGCAATTCGATCGCTGCGTGGGCGGCGACGTGAGGTTCGGCGAACACGTCGACGCGCCCGTCGACCCCTACCTTCCGCGGAACGGCAACCGCGGCTACCGGGCGTCGCGGTACGAGCTGGACCTGACGTACCAGGTGCACAGAAACCGGCTGGCGGGCAAGGCGACGATCACCGCGGTGACCACCGAGAGCAGATCTCGGTATCGATTCGATCTGGCACAGAACCTGCACGTGACGAGGGTGACCGCTCGGGGCGGTCGGGGCACCTGGCGGCATCACGGCGGCAAGCTCGTCGTCACCCCCGCGCAGCGGATCCCGGCGGGCGGCGTACTCGTCGTCACCGTCGAGTACGCCGGCTCACCCGAGCCGATCCGCAGCATCTGGGGCGAGGTCGGATGGGAGGAGCTGTCGGAGGGGGTGATCGTCGCCGGTCAGCCCAACGGTGCCCCGTCGTGGTTCCCCTGCGACGACCACCCGGGTTCGAAGGCGAGTTACCGCATCGCGATCACAACCGATTCGCCGTATCACGTGGTGGCCAACGGCGCGCTGGTCCACAAGCGGACCCGCGCCGGCCGGACCACGTGGGTGTACGAGCAGTCCGAGCCGATGGCGAGCTACCTCGCCACCATCGCGATCGGGCCGTACGAGCACCGACAGATCCCTTCCGGACGGGTCCCCATGTTCGCGGTGCACCCGCCGCGGCTGCGTTCGTCCTTCGACCTCGACTTCGGCCGCCAGTTGCAGATGATGGAGGTGTTCGGCACGCTCTTCGGCCCGTACCCGTTCGCCGGCTACACCGTCGTCGTCACCGACGACGACCTCGAGATTCCGATCGAGGCGCAAGGGCTCTCCATTTTCGGGGCCAATCATTGCACCGGACGGCGTGCGGGCGAACGCCTCGTCGCGCACGAACTGGCCCATCAGTGGTTCGGCAACAGCCTCACGATCCGGCAGTGGCGCGACATCTGGCTTCACGAGGGCTTCGCCTGCTATGCGGAGTGGCTCTGGTCGGAGAACTCCGGCGGGCGGTCCGCGCACCAGCTGGCGGTCTCGGCGTACCAGGGCCTCGCCCGCAAACCGCGTGACCTCATTGTCGGCGATCCCGGACCGCACCTGATGTTCGACGACCGCATCTACACACGCGGTGCCCTCACGCTGCACGTGCTGCGGTCCCGGCTCGGTGACGACAACTTCTTCACGTTGCTTCGGTGCTGGACGCAAACCTATCGGCATTCCTCGGTGACCGCCGAGCAGTTCACGGATCTGGCGGCCCATTACACCGACACGCCCTTGCGCCGGCTGTGGGAGACCTGGCTGGGCGAGAAGGAACTGCCCCCGCTCTGATCGGGGTCGGCCCGGCTGCGGCCGGGAGGGCTCCGTCGGCGGTCGGTTTCATCGTCGAATGGTCCGTTGCGAAGCCGGTTTCGGCCTCACCCGATGTAACCGTCTGCAACGTCCCCGACGGCGTGGACACGCGTGGTGGTGACGGTCTCGGAGGCCGGATTGCCGTCCCAGGCGAGGTCACTGCGGGTGTCGGCCCTCGGCGAATTCCTCGACGATCTTCGCGCAGAACGCGGGCAGGTCGCCGGGGTTGCGGCTGGAGATCAGCCCGTTGTCGACCACCACTTCCTCGTCGACCACGTTGCCGCCGGCGTTGCGGATGTCGGTGCGCACGCTGGGATACGAGGTGAGGGTGCGGCCGCGCACGACATCGGCTTCGACGAGTGTCCAGGGGCCGTGGCAGATCACGCCCACGGGTTTGCCCGAGGTGACGAAGTCGCGGACGAATCCGACGGCCGACTCGTCCATTCGGAGGTGGTCGGGGGTTCGTGGTGCCGCCGGGCAGGATCAGTGCGTCGAAGTCGCCGACGGACACCTCACCGACGACGGCGTCGACGGCGTAGGTGCCGGCCTCGTTCACGTCCGAGTTCATGGCCTGGATCTTGCCGGGGGACAGCGAGATCAGCCGCACCTCTGCGCCGGCGCCCTCCACGGCTTTCCGGGGTTCGAGGAGTTCGACCTCCTCGACGCCGTCGGTGGCCAGGATCGCGACCGTGCGGCCGCGCAGTGTCTGTGCCGATGTCATGAGTACTTCCTTCCTCTCGTGGGCACACAGACGGGTACCCGGGTGACCGGAGACCAATCGGGTGGGAATCGGAGTCGTCGGAGATCGGTGGTCGCGGGACCCTCGAGAAGTGTTCCGGCGGCGGTGAATCGGGACCCGTGCAGCGGGCAGTCCCACGAATCCTCCGCATCGTTCCAACGGAGCACACCACCGAGGTGCGGGCAGACGGCGCAGACGCGGTCGGTGTGACCGTTCGATGTGTACTCGCCGACGGGTAGTAGCCCCTCCCGCACGATGCGGGCCCGGCCCGTCCCGCGTTGTCGCCCCGCGAGTGCGTCGCCCCAAGCCCGCGGCCATCTCCATCGCGACCTCGCCGTTCGCCCATACTGCCGCGGGAAGGTCGAAAAGCTGCGTCGGCGAATAGCTCTGGAAGGCCTCGGCCCACCGCATGTGGCCACCCAGAATGCGTCCGGCGAGGACGAGAGCGGCGGCGACACCGATGGAGAGTCCCCACTTGCCGTACCCGGTCGCGACGAGAATGCCGTCGCTGCCGGGAATCAGTGGGCCGACGTAGGGGAGCCCGTTCAGTGAGGAGTAGTCCTGCGCCGACCAGCGGTGGGTGGGTGTGGCCCCGGGAAAGTGACGGGCGGTCCAGGCCAGCAGGTCGTCGACAGCGGTCTGCGGTGAGGTGCTTCGGCCGACGTCGTGACCGTTGCCGCCGACGATCAGAACGCGACCGTCGTCGGCCGGGCGCAGCGATCGTGTGGGCTGATCGGCGGTCAGGTACATGCCGCCGGGGGCACCGCCCGGCATCCGGAACGCCGCCGCATAGGATCGCTCCGCCGTCAGACGAGCGAAGAATCCTCCGCGGTCGAGGATCGGAGTTCCCGTCGCGAGAACCACGCGGCGGGATTCGATGTCGCCGTCCGGCGTCGACAGGACGTGCAATCGCCCCAGTGTCCGGACCGAGGTCACGCGACGGTGCTCGAACACATCGCCGCCGTGGGTGATCAGATCGCGGGCCACCCCGTGGAGAACGGGCATCGGGTCCAGGTACGCCTGGTCGTCGACGTGGGGCACCGGGATTCCGAGTTCCGGCATCAGTCGGACAGGCAGGCCCGCCGACCGGGCGGCCGTGTACTGGGCGCGGACCGCATCGACCCCGGACTCGGTCTGCGCGAACGTGAAATCCGGTGCCGTCCCGACGGGAATTTCACGGTTGTGGCAGTACCGGAGCATCCAGTGCTGGCCCTCCAGATTTCCCTCGACATACGAACGCAGGATGTGTAACGCGTGGCGCCGACGGATCTCGGCGAGCCGGATACCCTGCAGCACACTGACCTTGCCCGTGGTGTTCCCTGTCGTGGCGGCGCCGATGATCTGCGCTTCCACGACGGCGACATGCTGTCCCGCGCGGGCCAGCAGCAGCCCGAGGACCAGGCCGGTCACCCCGGCGCCAATCACCACGGTGTCGTACCCGTCCACGTTCGTCCCACGACCGTCCCGTCACCGCACCGCACCGCACCGCGGCGCCTGGCGACGTGATCGAGACACAGAGAAGGCATTACGCCTTCAGGACAATCACCGCGCCGTCTTCCTTCTTCTGGAAATTCCCGTACGCGTGCGGGGCCACGACTGCTCCGCGTCGTGCCACCGCACCTCAGATGTGACACACGGCGCGCACGTGGGTGGTCCGCCCGTTCACCGTGCCGACTCCCACCGGCGCGCATCGGCCCGCCGTTCGGTGCGCCGAGTCGGCCTGTCGAGTCCGTTTTCAGGGTGTGAGTTGGATCTTGACCGCCCCGTCCTGCTTCTTCTGGAAGATCTCGTAGGCGTGGGGCGCCTGTTCGAGGGGGAGTGTGTGAGTGGCGAAGGTGTCGACGCCGAGGGGGTCGTCGTCGCCGAGGAGCGGCATGATGTCGTCCACCCACTTCTTGATGTTGGCCTGGCCCATGCGCAGCTGGATCTGTTTGTCGAACAGGGTGAGCATGGGGAGCGGGTCGGCCATGCCGCCGTAGACGCCGATGATGGAAATGGTTCCGCCGCGGCGGACGATGTCGATCGCCGAATACAGTGCGCCGAGACGGTCGATACCGGCCTTCTGCATGAGCGGCGCCGCGACCGCGTCCGGGAGGTACCCGACGATCTGCTGGGCGAGCTTGCCGATCGGGGATCCGTGTGCCTCCATTCCGACTGCATCGATCACCGAGTCGGTGCCCCGGCCGTCGGTCGCGTCGCGGATCACGTCGGCGAGATCGCTGCCGTGCTCGTGAAGGTCGAGGGTTTCGATGCCCCGGGACTTGGCGCGAGCGAGGCGTTCGGGGACGTTGTCGACCGCGATGACCCGTGCGCCCTTGTGGTGGGCGATGCGCGCTGCCATGTCGCCGATCGGTCCGAGGCCGAGTACGGTGACCGACCCGCCCGCGGGGATGGCGGCGTACTCCACCGACTGCCATGCCGTGGGCAACACGTCGGACAGATAGACGAATCGCGAATCCGGCGGCCCCTCGGGAACTTTCATGTGGGTGAACTGGGCTTGGGGAACACGGAGGTACTCGGCCTGTCCTCCCGGAACCTGGCCGTAGAGCTTCGAGAAGCCGAACAACGCCGCTCCCATGCCCTGCTCGCGGACCTGCGTCGTCTCACACTGCGTGTACAGCTGCATGTTGCACATGAAACAGGTGCCACAGGAGATTTGGAACGGGATCACCACCCGGTCGCCGACCTTCAGGTTTCCCGCCTCCGCGCCGACTTCTTCGACGATTCCCATCGGTTCGTGGCCGAGGACGTCCCCTTCTCCCATGAACGGGCCGAGTGTTTCGTACAGGTGCAGGTCGGACCCGCAAATGTTCGTCGTGGTGACCTTGATGACGGCGTCCGTCGGTTGTTCGATTTTCGGATCGGCGACGGTTTCGACGCTGACCTTTCGTTTGCCTTGCCAGGTGACTGCGCGCACTGGGAACCACACCTCTCGTCGGTCGATGTGTGGTTCGGGTGCCCGACGGGCGCTGGCGGTAAACCCGGCTCCGGGCTCCGATGGTCCCTCGGCACGGCGTGGACGGGGGCCGCGATGCCGTCGTAGCGCTTGAGCAGTACTCCGTGAGAGATCCACGAGCGAAGAATGTCATTGACCCGCAGGTCTTTGAGGGAAGTCGATCGATCGTCGGACGCGGATGACCTGCCGGAGGAGCAACCCCACCACCGCTTTGAGTCGATTGAGCGTGCGCACCTGGGGGTAGTCCATTCGAGTGGCCCGCACAGTCAGAACATCCATTCGTGGGAGCCAAAGATGATGATCAGTCTGCAGGTCGCGATCGCGGCGGTCGCGGGCTATTGGCTGGGGCGTGCCTACCCCACGCAGCCGGGCATGGCGTTTGCCGCGGCGAGTGCCGGACGCCTCGTCGGGAGCCCGCAGGAGATGGTCGACGAGACCATGAACCTGCTCGAGGCATCACCTGAGTTCGCCGCCCTCGACGAATCGGTGCGCGGTCAACTCCTCGACGCCGTGAGAGTGGCGGCCATGACCGCCGTTACTGCCCGGATCGAGGCCGCCGGCGAGGTTGCCGGCGCTAGTGACGAGGCTCCGCTGACCACCCGCGAGAGTGTCGCGAACACCTCGGACACGACCGGACAAGTCGCCGCCGCCGACACCACCGACACCGCTGGCCCCGTCGTCGACGGCAACGAAACCAGCGCCACCGACGCCGATGATCGTGGGTTCGGCGTCGCGCATGCGCGAAAGCGCAGAAGTCATGCGACGGGGACGAGGGCGCCGACCGCCGACACATCCGAACACGGCGCCCAGCCGGACACCGGCGCCGACGAGGACACCGCCAACGGTACGACGGCAGCACTGGCCGACGATGCTCCCGCCGCAGACGACGGCAACGCCGCCGCATCCGCACCTTCCACCGCCGAGGTCCGGGCCTGGGCCCACGCTACCGGCATTGCCGTCTCCGACCATGGGCGACTGAGCGCCGAGATCTGGGAGGCCCACGCTGCCTCACCTACACCACCGCCCACGGCCGAGGTCCGGGCCTGGGCCCACACCCACGGCTTCACCGTCTCGGACCGCGGGCAACTGAGCGCTGAGGTCAGGGAGGCCTACGCCGCCGCCCACCCCGCGCGCTGAGACTCAGAGGCCCTGACATGTGTCAGCCGGGGGACACCAGCAACAACAGCAGCTCAGCAATGCCGGAGTAGGTGTCCGTGACGCCAGCGTGAAGTGTGTCGTGATCAACGCTCACGACAAGTCGGGGTCGATACCACCTCGTTCTCCACCCTGCCCTCGGAATGGACGGACGCGGCCCCGGAGGCGGCCCTCGACGGCACAAACATGGTCGCCGTGCTGGTCGGCAACGTATCGCCGCTCTCGGTGAAGTGCCCGGACCCCGTTGTCGTGCTGCGCAACCGTTGCACGTATCGCGGCACTCCGCTCGGCGACGGCACGCTCGGCGCTGGGTGCGTCGAAGGCCCGTGGCACGGAGGTCGCTTCGGTGTCGCGGGCGGCCGGGCGATGCGAGGCCCGGCGACCCGGCCGCAACAAATGCACGAGGCCCGTGTGCGGGACGGACGGATCGAGGTCCGGCAGCCGAACAAGCAGCGGACGTGGCGCACCAACCCCGTGGCCAGCGGCAATGATTGGCGCTGCTGGGGAATGTGGAGTCGTATTTCCCTGATAATGCTGCGTTTTCGCGGGGGGTAATGGACTTTCGCCCGGCTAGTGGCATAGCGAACATCGTGCGGAGGTTTACCGCGGTAGTTATTTATCTTGCTCGGCGCGTTCGCGTTGTTCGTGGACTTCGGCTTCACCGCGTGCCTTCTCGGCCGCCGCTTCTTTCTCCGCCGCCTGCCGTTGGGCTTGGGCCTTGTCCTGCTGCGCCTGCCCCTCTCGGGTTAGGTCGTCTTGGCCGGTGACGGCGCCTGCCGCCTCCTTCGCCTTGCCTTTCACGTCTTCGACCACGCCCTTGACGCCCTCGGCCGGTCCCGATTTGTCGTCAACCATTCGTTCATCCTCCTTGTCGGCAATGCGGATTCTCGCGTGCACCGTGGTACACGTATTTCCTTCGCCTACCCCTGGAGGTGGCGCCTCAAACGACGGCCCGAACGGCGCGGTGGAGGGCCGCAATTTGGGCGGACGTCATCGCGGGTACGCCTACCGGTAGGGATCGCCAGACTTATCGAAGGGAGCTCTCTCCCCATGCCGACCAGGACGATCGACGGGCACCGACTGCGCCTGACGCATCTCGACAAGGTGCTGTACCCGGCCGCGGGAACGACGAAAGGCGAAGTTATCGACTACCTCGAGGAGATCGCACCGGCGATGCTGCCGCACCTGGCCCGGCGCCCGGTGACCCGGAAGCGGTGGCCGGGCGGTGTCGACTCGGACTTCTTCTTCGAACGCAACATTCCCTCGTCGACACCGAAATGGGTTCCGCGGCTGACCATCCAGCACAAGGACCGCAGCGTCGAGTATCCCCTCATCGACTCCGCAGCGGGACTGGTGTTGATGGGTCAACTCGCCGCCCTGGAGTTACACGTGCCGCAATGGACGGTGATGGACGGCAAACCGGGGCCGGTGACACGACTGGTGTTCGACCTCGATCCCGGTGAGGGCATCGACCTTCCCGGCTGCGCCCGTATCGCACTGGCGGTCAAGGAGCAACTCGACGACGCCGGATTGGTGTCGTTCCCGGTCACCAGCGGCAGCAAGGGAATCCACGTCTATGCTGCGCTGACAGCGAAGAACGACGTCGACCCCTCAACGTTTGCCCGGAAACTGGCGAAAGGCCTGGAGAAGGACTGGCCGACGTTGGTGACGGCTACCATGACCAAAACCGACCGCCGCGGGAAGATCTTCGTCGACTGGAGTCAGAACAACGTCGCCAAGACCACCGTCGCCCCGTATTCGCTGCGCGGTCGCTCCGAGCCGACGGTCGCCGCGCCACGGGATTGGTCGGAATTCGAGTCGACCGACCTGCGTCAGCTGCGGTTCGACGAAGTGCTCGAACGGTATCGCGACGACGGCGACCTACTCGGGGACTGCCTCGACACACTCCGGGTGTACCGATCGAAACGCACTCGCGGCAAGACACCCGAACCGGTCCCCGACGCCCCAGCCGATTCACCCGCGCCGGCATCGGGTCAGGAGCTGAGCTTCGTCGTCCACGAGCACCATGCGACCAACCTGCACTGGGACTTCCGCCTCGAACGGGACGGGGTACTCGTCTCGTGGGCGGTACCCAAAGGCGTCCCGAAGTCGCCGTCGAAGAAGCGCCTCGCCGTACATACCGAAGACCACCCCCTCGACTACCGCACCTTCTCCGGGACCATCCCGAAGGGCCAGTATGGCGGCGGCCGGGTGGACATCTTCGACGAGGGAACCTATGTCCCCATCAAGTGGGAAGGGGACGAGGTTCTCATCGAGCTCCGGGGCCGGCGCCTGCATGGGCAGTACGCGCTGATCCACACCACGAACGACCAGTGGTTGATGCACAAGATCAAGAAGGGCCGGGAGCGACCACTGCCGCACACCGAATCGGAAGGGGCCTCCGGCAGCGCCACTTCGGAGGCCACCGACGAGAAACCATTGCCGCGGGACCTCAAACCCATGCTCGCGACACTCGGATCCGACCGCAATCTCGACACCATGCCCACCGACGAGTGGGCGTTCGAAGGAAAATGGGAAGGAATACGGGCGATCGCCGAGATCACGGACGGAAAAGTTCTCCTGCACAGCCGCACCGGACGCGACCTCACCGCGACCTACCCGGAGCTGGCATCGATCGGCGACGCGCTGGCCGATCACGAGGCAATCCTCGACGGCGAGATCGTCACCCTCGATCCGGCCGGAGTGACGAGCTTCTCCGCCCTGCAGAATCGTTCCGCCCTGCAGAATCGTTCCGGGCTGCGGAAGAGACGGAGATCGACGCCGCAGCGCAAAACTATCCGGCCGAACTCTACGTGTTCGATCTTCTCCATCTCGACGGCAGTTCGCTGCTGCGACACCCCTACACGGATCGACGACGCGCGTTGGAGGAACTGGCGTCGACGACGGGCCTGACCGTTCCACCACGCTTGGAAGGCGACGCCGGCGAGGCGCTGGCCGAGAGCCGCCGGCGCGGTTGGGAAGGAATCGTCGGCAAGCGGGACGACTCGACCTATCTGCCCGGCCGGCGGGGCACCGCGTGGATCAAGGTGAAGAACCAGCGCACCCAGGAAGTAATCGTCGGTGGCTGGCGACCGGGTAAGGGATCACGCGCCGACACACTCGGATCGCTGCTGCTCGGCATCCCGGACACGGACGGACTCCGATACGTCGGCAGGGTCGGGACCGGCTTCACCGAGCCGATGCTCGAATCCCTGACGAGGAAGCTCGAGCGGCTTACGCGCAAGACGAGCCCGTTCGCCGGAACGCTGACGGCCCCGCAACGCAAGGACGCGAAGTGGGTCACCCCTCGCCTGGTCGGCGAGGTCGGGTTCACGGAATGGACCACGGTGAACCTTCTCCGGCACCCGACCTGGCGTGGACTGCGAACGGACAAAAATCCCGCGGACGTGCGACTGGAATGATTCTCCGGCCGAACCGAGAGGGTGAGGCGCGACCGACGGTCGCACGCATGCACCAAGCACACCCAGCGAATTTTCCGAGGAATTTCAGTCGAAGACTCCCACGATGTCGAGCACCAGCAGGACCGCGATCGCCACGAAGACCACGACGATCACGCCGATGACCACCGAAGACCACGACGATCACGCCGATGACCACCATGGTGGCAACACCTGTCGGTGGAAACGACCAACTGGTGCGCGGTTCGTGCTCGGACAGCCCCGACGTCTACGCGGAGTCCGGAGGGGTCGAACCGGGGCGGGCACCGCCGCCCGACTCGAGATCAGGGGTGTTCGCCGGATCCGGGTCCGGAGACTGAACGGTCATGACAACGGCCCTCCGCGGAGTAAGACTGCCGCCGCGTCCGAGCGGGGCGGCTGTGACGCGCGGGTACCCCGATCCGCGCCACCCACACAGCGGCACGCTTGTCGCCCCCGGCGGGACGAAGGCTCTACGGACGAATGCTCCACAAACTCTGCATCGGTGAAGATGCAGCAAGATGGTCGACCGAGCGCTCGGCCTGCTCGATCACCGTCCCGCTGTCGTCGAACATGTGGTCGCCGACGACCACGATCCCTTGTTACGTTGGGTGTATGCAGCGACTCGAGTTCTACTTCGATCCGTCCTGCCCGTTCTGCTGGATCACGAGCCGGTGGCTGCTCCAGGTCGCGGCCGAGCGCGACCTCGAAGTTACGTGGCGCCCGTTCAGCCTCGCCGAGAAGAACGACGAAATCGCAAACGGCGGCTCCGACAAGACCTCTCACGGTGACCTGCATCGACCCGCGCACCGGGTCCACCGCGTGATCGCGGCCGCCGCAAAGCAAGGCGCCGCTGTTATCGACCTGTACTCCGCGTTCGGACGTCCTTACCACGTCGACGGCCGCGGGTACGACGACGCGCTCATCGCGCAGGTGCTGGCAGCTGAGGGGCTGCCCACCGGCCTTGCACGGGCTGCCGACGACACGTCCTGGGACGCGCACCTGCGAGATGAGACGAACTCGGCCGTCGCCGCCGTCGGTGAGGACACCGGCGTTCCAATAATCGTATTCAAGCTCGAGAACGGCGAGAAGAAGGGCTTTTATGGCCCTGTGCTCAACAACATGCCGAATAGGGAAGACGGCCTTGCTATTTGGGCCGGGTTGCGCACTCTCGCACCGGTGTCTGCGTTTTACGAACTCAAGCGCACGCGTCCGAACGGCCTGCCCGATACCTCGGGCACGGAAGGTATCTGAACCGTCACCCGTCGCCTGTGCTCAGCACGCGGCTGGTGGGACTCGCGTGATGCGGTGCGCTCGCGGACGAAGCGTGCGGGTGGGTCATGTGGTTACTGCTCATCAGCACGGGTAGGGACCAAGTCGGTGCGGCCGGGCACGGGCGCTCCTTGCGGTCACCGGTCAGTGTTCCCAGTCGGGTATCGGGGCGGGCAGGGCGAGGTGACTCGCTCGGGTTCGGCTGCCGTCACAGTGTCGGCAGCTGTGTGCGATCGGTGTTGGTGGGTACTCGGGCATGGTGCGGCTCGGGGTCTTGGATATCGGCTCGAATTCGGCGCAGCTGCAGATCGTGCATGCGACGCCGGGGGCACCGCCGCTGCCGATTCACGCGGTCAAATGGGCCACTCTGTTGGGGGAGGCGATCGATGCGGACGGCTGTCTCGAGCGGGCGGGTATCGACCGCGTCTGCCATGCGGTGACTCACACCATGGAGGCGGCCCGGAAGTTCGAGGTCGACCAGCTGTTCACCTTTGTGACCGCGGCGATCCGGGACGCCGCCAACCGGGATTCGGTGCTCGAACAGATCGTCAAGGAATGCGGGGTGCGGCCACAGTTCCTCACCGGAGCGCAGGAGGGACGGTTGACGTATATCGCCGTGCACCGCTGGTACGGGTGGTCGTCCGGCCGGATCCTGGTCATCGACATCGGCGGCGGGTCGATGGAGATCATGTTCGGACGCGACGCGGAGCCGGAGTTCGTGTTGTCGCTGCCACTGGGGGCGGGGTTGCTCACCCGCACGTTCCTGCACGCCGATCCGCCGCCGAAGGAGCAGGTCAAAAGGCTCCGACACTATGTGCGGGACACGTTGAGTGAATCCGCGGACCGGTTGCGGTGGGAGGGGGAGCCACGCAGGGTGGTGGGCACGTCGAAGACGTTCAAACAGCTGGCGCGTCTGACCGGGGCGCCGGCGCAACGGGAGGGTCCGTTCGTGCGTCGGACCCTGCTACGTTCCGACGTACACCGGTGGACGGGTCGGCTGGCCGAGTTGCCGGCCGGTAAGCGGGCCGAGTTGCGGGGCATCTCCCGGCATCGAGCCCGGCAGATCCCGGCCGGGGCGATCGTGGCCGACGAGGCGATGCGCGCGCTGGGTGTCGACCTGCTTGAGGTCAGTCCGTGGGCGTTGCGCGAGGGCGTCATTCTGCAGCATCTGGCGGCGGTGACCGACCCGGAATCGAGGTTGCCGCTGCAGCCGTTGACCCGGGCCCGCGAGGCGGGCAGTGCGGATATCATGGCACTGCCGTCGGGAACTGCACACCACGACACGTGATCGCAGCGGGTTGTGTCGAATAGTGTTCGGCAGCGGAGCACGGGACCGGCGCCAGCACCGCCGGTGACCAGACCGAAGACCGCCTCGTCCAGCACTGCCCGTGCGTCCCGGCGGAGGCACCATCCGAGTTCGCGGGCTGCCCGGCGTGAATCGAGCAGCGGCACAGAAAACGCCAGTTCCAGAGAGCCGGGCTCGACGGGTTGCAGGTACAGGTGCCAGGTGAAGTCGATGGCCAGATGCGCCAGTCGGTGCGGCGCGGGGACGGGGCGGGCAGGAATGCTGCACCGAGTTCGTCCGCGCCCAGGGGTGGATCGGAGTACAGGTTGAACGGCCCGGCGGCACGGGCGCCAGGACGTCCGCGAACTCGGCGGCAATGAACGGCCGGAACGGC
This sequence comes from Rhodococcus sp. T2V, assembly GCF_029269925.1. Taxonomy (NCBI): domain Bacteria; kingdom Bacillati; phylum Actinomycetota; class Actinomycetes; order Mycobacteriales; family Nocardiaceae; genus Rhodococcus; species Rhodococcus sp. T2V. Next base: position 859 of record NZ_JARJBD010000130.1, on the reverse strand, counting down.
GGGGGATCGGGCACAGGCAGTAGTGGGAGGAACTGCAGGGTCCGCGGGAAGAGGGGGAGAGTGTATCGGGCGAGCGCGGCACCGGCCGCGTATTGGCCGATGAAACGGGGCGCACCCGGGTCAGGACGGTGGACGTCGATGCGGTGAAGTCGTCGAGGTGCGCTTCGGCGGCGGCTTTGTCGGGGCCGTAGACCGACTGCGGCGCGCCCCCACGGGGCGCGGTCTCGTCGACCACCCGTCCCGGTGCGAGCGAATAGGTCGCACCGGAGGGCATGTGCACCAGATGCGGCACCCCGGCGGCGTCGGCCGCCGCGCTCACCGCGTGGGTGCCGCCAACCCCCACGTGGTGCAGGTACCCGCGATGGTGGGTGGGCTGAAACGCCCACGCCGGATGGATCACGGCGACAGTGCCGGCGAAGATGCGCACCACCCGGTCGGTGGAATCGGGGTCGGCGACATCGACCGCATGTCAGGTCATTTCGTGGTACGGCGGGACATCCGGGGTGGGCGGCGCGTGATCTCCGACCAGGTCCAGTGCCCGGGTTTCCTCGCGTAGCCGGTGCAGCAGCGCCGTGCCGACATCGCCGTCATCCCGGTGATGATCAGTCGAATCGTCGCTCACTGCCTCCGTCCCCGCGCCCACACATGCCGGTGGTCCGCATCTGGAACACAGCGACTCACTCTGGTGTCCGCGTCCAGGATCGTGCGCGGGTCCGCGTGGCCGGCAGTTTCCGGCCGTCTGGACGGGGGTACTTGCTGCAGTGATCTCCGCGGCCGTGCCAGCCCGATCCCGGGCCCGAAATTTAGGTGAGGTGTGCCATGTCGTCCGATGCCATCGTGATCTTGAGAAATGACCACA
>NZ_JARJBD010000013.1:0-155866 GCF_029269925.1 Rhodococcus sp. T2V | reverse complement strand
GGGCCCATCTTTGCTCTCGTCTTGATCCAGTTCGGTTTGCGTTCGATCGGAGTCTCCGCGTTTCGGATCTCGAGGCGGAGCAATTTGCGTCCTTCTGGGGCCACAGTCACGACAGCGATGCTACGCCCGGCCCGACGCGCACGACGGGCCGGGGAGCGGTCGTCAACCGTACTGAACAGTAGTGAAGGTGGGCGTGGCGGACGTCTTCTCGGCCGCGGCGGAGTCGAACGTGACCCGCTCGATGTCGTGGTCGGTCACCGGGAGAGCGCCGTCCAGCGCGGCCACGACAGCGGAGGTCACGGCCGGCGTGACCTCCTCGACCGTGACGTCGCGGCCCAGTTCCCGCGACAGCGACGTCACCCCGGCGTCGCGGATGCCGCACGGGATGATCGCGTCGAAGCCCGTCAGAACGGAGTTGCAGTTGAGCGCGAAGCCGTGCAGAGCGACACCGCGCTGCACCCGCACTCCGATCGCGGCGACCTTCCGCTCGGGCAGCCACTGCCCGTTGTCGAGGGACGCCGGCAGCCACACGCCGGAGCGGCCGTCCACCCGGCCGCAGACGATGCCGAAATCGGTGCACACGGAGATCAGCGCCTGCTCGAGCCTGCGGACGTACCGCACGACGTCGACCGGTTCGGCGAGCTTGACGATCGGGTAGCCCACCAGCTGTCCCGGGCCGTGCCAGGTGATCTTCCCGCCGCGGTCGACGTCGATGACGGGCGTGCCGTCGGTGGGACGGTCCGCCGGTTCGGTCCGGCGTCCCGCGGTGTAGACGGCGGGGTGTTCGAGGAGGAGCAGCGTGTCGGTGCCCACGTTCTCGGCGCGCTGCGCCGCCAGCTCGCGCTGTCGGTCCCAGGCGTCGACGTACCCGATCGTGCCGAGGTGCTCGACGGAGATCGGGGAGGGGCTGAAACGGGCGGATTGTGTCGCGCTGCTCATGCGCTAGAGGTTACGCCGGGGCGATCGCCGCACCGCCACGAGCCGGGTTCACCGCACGAGGGCGGCGTCGAGTGCTTCCCCGATGGTGTTGTGCCGGAACCGGAATCCCGCATTCTCGAGAACCGTCGGGATCGCGCGCTGCCCGGCCAGAATGCCTTCCTGCGCGAACTCGCCCACCAGCGCGCTGAGCGCGAACCCGGGCACGATCCACGGGGCGGGGCGGTGCATCGTCCGCGCGACCGCGCCGTTGAACTGCGCGTTGGTGACGGGGGCCGGGCCGGTGACGTTCACGGGACCGGCCACGTCGTCGCGGGAGAGCACGAACTTGATCGCATCGACCTCGTCCTCCAACGAGATCCACGACAGGTACTGGCGGCCGTTGCCGAGCCGGCCGCCGAGCCCGAACGAGTACAGCGTCTTCAGCCGGCCGAGCAGGCCGCCGTGGGGGGACAGGACGATGCCGCTGCGCAGCCGCACCGTCCGGGTCTTCGAGTCGTCGGCGGGGGCCGTCGCGGCCTCCCAGTCGCGGCAGGTGTCCGCGAGGAAACCCGTCCCGGACGGCGAGGTCTCGTCGACGACGCGGTCGCCGGTGTCGCCGTAGTAGCCGACGGCGCTCGCATTCACGAACACGGGAACCCCGGCCTCGGCGACGGCCTCGGCCAGGACGTCGGTGGCGGCGATCCGGCTGTCCCGGATCAGTTGCTTGTATGCGCCGGTCCAGCGTTTGTCGCCGATCCCGACGCCGCACAGATTCACGACCGCGTCGGCGTCCGTGAGGATCCCGGTGTCGAGCCGGTCCTTCTGCGGATCCCAGCGGGACTCGTCGGGACCCGCCGACGACCGGCGGACCAGGCGGACGACGTCGTGACCGTCGCCGCGGAGGGACGAGACGAGAGCGGTGCCAATCAGCCCGGAGGATCCGGCGATGACCACGCGCATGTGCAACAGCCTCCTTCACAGCGCAGGGGCACCATCCCTGCTGGAAATGGTGCCCCTGCGAAACTACGTTCGGCTCGAAGTCCGGTGACGGATCAGAGGCCGAGATCGGCCTCGAACGCGCCCTGCTCCAGACGCTGCTTGATCGTGGTCAGGAAGCGGCCGGCGTCGGCACCGTCGACCAGACGGTGATCGTAGGTCAGCGGCAGGTAGCACATCGAGCGGACGCCGATGCTCTCACTGCCGGACTCGTCGGTCACGACCACGGGACGCTTGACGATCGCACCGGTTCCGAGCATCGCGGCCTGCGGGGGCACGAGGATCGGGGTGTCGAACAGGGCACCCTGGCTGCCGATGTTCGTGATCGTGAACGTGCCACCGGACAGCTCGTCCGGCTTGAGTCCACCGGAGCGCGCGCGCTTGGCGATGTCCGCGATGGCGCGGGCCAGTCCGGCCAGCGACAGGTCGCCGGCGTTGTGGATCACGGGGGACAGCAGGCCCTGGTCGGTGTCGACCGCGATGCCGAGGTGCTCGGCGTCGTAGTAGGTGATCTGCTTGTTCGCCTCGTCGTAGCTGGCGTTGACGTTCGGGTGCGACTTCAGCGCCTCGACGACGGCCTTCGCGAAGAACGGGAGGAACGTGAGCTTGACGCCCTCGCGCTCGAGGAAGGTGTTCTTGGCCTGCGCGCGCAGGGCCGCGATCTTGGTGACGTCGACCTCGAAGGTCTGGGTGAGCTGCGCCGTGCTCTGCAGCGACTCCCGGGTCTTCGTGGCGGTGATCTGGCGAATCCGGTTGGCCTTCTGCGTGGTTCCGCGCAGGTGGGCCAGCTCGGGGCGGACCCCGGCGGAGGCGGCTGCCGGAGCAGCGGCGGCAGGCCGTGCGGCAGCAGGCGCGGCAGCGGCGGCCGGTGCCTTCTTGGCTTCGGCGGCAGCGAGAACGTCCTGCTTGCGGATGCGGCCACCGACTCCGGTGCCCGTGACCGAGGACAGGTCGACGCCGTTGTCCGCGGCGAGCTTACGTACCAGCGGGGTGACGTACGGGGTGCTGTCGCCGGACGTCGCCGCGGGAGCGGGTGCAGCGGCGGCGGGAGCCGGAGCGGATGCTGCCGGTGCGGCGGCCGGAGCCGGAGCGCTCTGGGCGGGTGCGGGCTTCGCCGGTTCCGGGGCCGGAGCGGGCTTCGCGGGCTCGGGGGTGGGCTCGGGCTTCGGTGCCGCGGCCGGCTTGGCGGCGGGGGCACCCGAACCGATCACGGCGAGCTGACCGCCGACGGAGACGGTGTCGTCTTCCTCGGCGCTGATCTCGAGAAGCGTACCGGCGACGGGCGACGGGATCTCCGTGTCGACCTTGTCGGTGGACACCTCGACGAGCGGCTCGTCCACGGCGACCTCGTCGCCGACGGCCTTGAGCCAGCGGGTGACGGTGCCCTCGGTGACGGACTCACCCAGTTCGGGCATGTTCACCGCGGTGCCCTCGGCGGAACCGCCGCCGGACGCTGCGGGCGCGGGCTCTGCGGCCGGTGCCTCCGCGGCGGGAGCCGGCTCTGCGGCGGGCTCTGCGGCGGCGGGTGCGGGAGCGGAGTCGGAGGCGGGAGCCTCACCGGCGTCGCCGATCACGGCAAGTTCGCCACCGATTTCGACGGTGTCGTCTTCCTGAGCAACGATCTTGCTGAGAACGCCGGCCACGGGAGACGGGATTTCCGTGTCCACCTTGTCCGTGGAGACTTCGAGCAAGGGTTCGTCAACTTCGACCGTGTCTCCTTCCTGCTTGAGCCACCGCGTGACAGTTCCCTCGGTGACACTCTCACCAAGCGCTGGCATCTGGACGGAGAAGGCCATGTCTTTTGACTCCTCGACAGTTGTGTTCGGGTTGTTGAATTTTGTCGACTTGTGGTCGTGAACCATTGTGCTCGAGATGCACGTGTCTTGCGTCTACTTGCAGGTAATTCCGATTCGTCGTCACCCACTCGCTGTGTCGGCGCTCCACATCTTTCCATTGATCCGACGGGCGCGTCCGCCGAGGGGGACCCCCCGACGACTCCGGTGTGTCACCACGTAATCCCTACTGGCCGGTAGTTTTGGTGCGCGGCGAAAACCGGACGTTCGCTGGCAAACTTGGAGGACATCGCGGGCGCCGTCCCGCGCACGCACCCGAGGAGGCTCGACGTGGGGTTGTTCGACCGTTTCGCGCGGCCTCGGTCCGGCCGATCTCAGGCGTCCCCGGAGGATGCCGCCCATCTCGCGAACTGGACTCGCACGCATCTCGGTGTGGAGGCGTACGTGGAACCCCGGACGACAGTGACCGAAGTCACCGTCGTGCTCGTCGCGGCGGACGGCGAGTGGACCCGGCGCCGGGTGGGCGGCGAACGCGGCGCCCGCAAACTCGGGGAGGATCTCCGCATCCCGGTGTACGACGTCCGCAAGACCGGCTACCCGCAGCGGATGCGCGACCACGACGCCCGGCGGCGCATCGAGCGGAAGCGGGAGCGCGAACGCGACCTGTAGGCGGCTCCGCCGCCCGTGCGTGGTTGACGAGTCCACGGACTCGTCAACCACGCACGAGCCCGGAGGGCCTAACCGTTGGCGGCGATGTCCTCGATCACCGAGATCATGGTGCGCACCGGCACGCCGGTGCCGCCGCGGCCGGTGTAACCCCACGGTCCCGACGAGTTGTAGGCCGGCCCGGCGACGTCGATGTGCGCCCACTGGACGCCGTCGGCGACGAACTCCTTCAGGTACAGGGCCGCCGCAAGCATGCCGCCCCAGCGGTGATTCGTGACGTTGGCGAGGTCGGCGATCTTCGAGTCGAGGTCCGAGCGCAGTTCGGCGGGCATCGGCATGGGCCACGCGTTCTCGCCGATCGTCTGGGAGATGGCGGCGACGCGGTCGCGGAACTCGTCGGTGCCCATGACGCCGGGGGTCCGGTTGCCCAGTGCCACCATCTGCGCGCCGGTGAGCGTCGCCGTGTCGATCAGGTAGTCGGGTTCGTCCTCGCAGGCGCGGACGATGGCGTCGGCGAGGACGAGGCGTCCCTCCGCGTCGGTGTTGATGACCTCCACCGTGGTTCCGCCGTACTGGGTGAGGACGTCGCCGGGGCGCTGCGCGGTGGACGACGGCATGTTCTCGGCCATCGGCACGGTGGCGGTGACGTCGACAGGCAGTCCGAGTTTGGCGGCGAGGACCACGGTCGCGACAACGGCTGCGGCGCCGCCCATGTCGGACGTCATGTTCTCCATGCCTGCGGCGGGCTTGATGGAGATGCCGCCGGTGTCGAACGTGATGCCCTTGCCGACGAGCGCGACCTTGGGGGCGTTCCGCTTCTTGGCGGAGTAGCTGAGGCGGACCAGCCGCGGCAGCCGGGACGAGCCCTTGCCCACTCCGAGGATGCCGCCGTACCCGTTCTTTTCGAGCGCCTTCTCGTCCAGAACCTCGACCTTCAGTCCGGCGTCGGTGCCGAGTGTCTTTGCGCGGTCCGCGAATTCGGCGGGGAAGAGGTGGCTCGGGGGTGTGTTGACGAATTCGCGTGCGGTGGCGACGGCTTCGGCGATCGCCGACGAGCGTGCGAGGGTGTCCTTCGACTCCTTCGCCCGTGGGGACGACACCAGCAGCTCCACCCGGGAGACGGGCTGTGCGTCCGGGCCGGGAGCGGACTTCGCGGACTTGAATTCGGTGAACCGGTACGCGCCGAGGGCGAAACCTTCCGCTGTCGCACCGAGATCGAGCGCGGAGAGCGTGGTCGCGACGGTGCCGACGCCGCTGAGTGCCCGCGCCGCCGCGCCCGCGGACTTGCGGATCTGCTCGGCGTCGAGTTTCTCGGCCGAACCGAGTCCGACGGCGAGCACGCTGTCGACCGGCAGCGTGCCGGGTGCCGGGATGCGGGTGGTCTCCTCGGCCTTGCCGGAGGCGCCCACCGCGACGAGCGTGTCGAGCAGGCCGGTCAGCACCGATTCGTCGACGATGCCGTCTCCGAGCGCGATTTCGGGGCCGTCCGGGCTCGACGTCAGTCCGATCACCAACACGTCCACGCGCTTGCCGACGGTGCCGGCCAGTGCGAGTTGTGGTCCGAGGGGTCGGGCTGTGCGAGTGCTCACGGTGTCTCTCCTGCAGCGGTGGGGGATGAGTGGTGCCGGGTGGCCGACGTCCGTCCCGATGGTAGTGCTCCGCCGTCGTCGGCTACCCGGTGCGCGTCTACCCGGAGGTCCGATAGGTTGAGGCGCATGACCGAGGAGCAGTTGTCGCAGGGGCCCGTCCACGCAGTCCACGTCGAACTCGGGGCCACGTTCGCTCCGTTCGGTGGCTGGGAGATGCCCGTGTCGTATGCCGGCACCGTCGCCGAGCACACCGCGGTCCGCGAATCGGTGGGAGTGTTCGACGTCAGCCACCTCGGCAAGGCCCTCGTGCGGGGCAGCGGCGCCGCCGCGTTCGTGAACTCGGCGCTGACCAACGACCTCGACAAGATCGGGCCCGGCAAGGCGCAGTACACGCTGTGCTGCACGCCGTCGGGTGGAGTGATCGACGATCTGATCGCCTACTACGTGGGCCCCGACGAGGTGTTCCTCGTCCCCAACGCGGCCAACACCGCGGACGTGGTCGCGGCGCTGGCCGCCGCGGCCCCCGACGGGGTCACGGTGCAGGACCAGCACCGGGACTTCGGCGTGATCGCCGTGCAGGGGCCGAAGTCGGTGGAGGTGCTCACCGCGCTCGGCCTGCCGACCGACATCGACTACATGGCTTTCACGGACGCCACCTGGGACGGCGTGCCGGTCCGTGTCTGCCGCAGCGGGTACACCGGCGAGATCGGGTTCGAGCTGCTGCCACGCTGGGAAGACAGCGAGAAGTTGTTCCGGGCGGCGGTCGAGCGGGTTCGCGCTCACGGCGGCCAGGTCGCCGGTCTCGGCGCCCGGGACACGTTGCGCACCGAGATGGGGTACCCGCTGCACGGGCACGAGTTGTCGCTCGAGATCTCCCCGCTCGAGGCGCGATGCGGCTGGGCGATCGGCTGGAAGAAGCCGAAGTTCTGGGGCAGGGAGACTCTCGCCGACGAGAAGGCGTCCGGCCCGGCCCGCAGGCTGTGGGGCATCAAGGCGCTGGACCGCGGGGTCCTGCGCGCCGGTCAGACCGTGCTCCGCGACGGCGAGTCGATCGGCGAGACCACGTCGGGCACGTTCTCGCCCACGCTCAAGGTCGGGATCGCGCTGGCGCTGCTCGATTCCGGGTCCGGGGTGTCGGCCGGAGACGAGATCTCGGTGGACGTCCGGGGGCGCTCGCTGCGCGCCGAGGTGGTGTCTCCGCCGTTCGTGGAGATCAACACCAAGTAAGCACCTGTCGCGGACGACCTGTCGGCGGTGGGGCGGCGGAAGGCGTTCGATAAGATCACGAGCATGACAGGTGTCACCGAGTTCGTTCGCGTCCCGCATCCCGCCCCCACCTCCGACGAGGTACGGCGAGAGATACTGGCGGCGCCCGGATTCGGCCGGTACTTCACCGACCACATGGCGTCGATCACCTACTCCACGGAGCTCGGCTGGCACGACGCGAAGGTGGAGCCGTACGGGCCGCTCCAGCTCGACCCCGCCGCGATGGTCCTGCACTACGGACAGGCCATCTTCGAGGGTCTGAAGGCGTACCGGCAGCCGGACGGCGGCATCTCGACGTTCCGTATCGAGGCGAACGCCGAGCGGCTCGCGACGTCGGCTCGCCGTCTCGCGATGCCCGAGCTGCCGCAGGAGTTGTTCGTCAAGTCGATCACCGAACTGCTCGAGCTGGATCACGAGTGGGTGCCCGCGGCCGGCGGTGAGGACGCGCTGTACCTGCGCCCGTTCATGTTCTCCACCGAGGCCGGTCTCGGTGTGCGTCCGGCCGACGAGTACCGCTACCTGCTGATCGCCTCGCCCGCGGGCGCGTACTTCCCGCGGGGGGTGAAGCCCGTCAGCGTGTGGCTGTCGACGGAGTACGTCCGGGCCGCACCCGGCGGCACTGGTGCCGCCAAGTTCGCCGGCAACTACGCGGCGTCGCTCCTCGCGCAGGCGCAGGCCGCCGACGAGGGTTGCGACCAGGTGGTGTGGCTCGACGCGATCGAGCGGTCGTACGTGGAGGAGATGGGTGGTATGAACCTCTTCTTCGTGTTCGGATCCGGATCCGACGCCCGCCTCGTGACGCCGTCCCTGTCCGGTTCGCTGCTCCCGGGGATCACCCGCAACTCGCTGCTGACCCTCGCGATCGACGCCGGTTTCGCGGTGGAGGAGCGGCGGATCAGCACCGACGAATGGCGCACCAAGACGAAGTCCGGCGAGATCACCGAGGTGTTCGCGTGCGGAACGGCGGCGGTCATCACGCCCGTCGGCCGGGTCAAGTCCGCCGAAGGTGAATTCACGATCGCCGACGGCGAGCCCGGCGAGGTCACCATGGCCCTGCGCGACACGCTGACCGGCATTCAGCGGGGAACGTTTGCCGACACCCACGGCTGGATGACCAAACTGCGCTGAGCCGTTTCGGCGGTCGACTGCGCTGAGCCGTTGCGGCGGTCGGTCAGGAAGCGAGACCGATCGCCGAGACGGTGACGGTGATCTCGAGCGCGGCTCCGAGCACGTCACCGTTCAGGCCGGCGAATCGCCGGACGCAGTGGGCCACCAGCAGTGCGGTGAGTGTCATCGCGACCGCCACGACGACCGGTCCCTGCCACCACGGCGACGTGCACCACGCGGCCGCCGCGAGGAGCGGCACGGTCCAGGCGAGTCCGGTCCACGGCGACTGGGTTTCGGCGACCAGCGCGCCGAACCCTTCCGTGGAGGACGCGGGGATTCCGCGGCGGCAGGCCAACACGACCGCCACCCGCCCGGCCGCCACGGCGACGGCCACACACGCGAACTGTCCTGCGACGGCGAGAGATCCGAACGCCAGCCCCTGCGCGCCCAGGCAGATCACCAGGGCGCACACCCCGAACGGTCCCGCACCACCGCTGTGCATCACGGCCCGCGCCCGCTCCGGCGGCCCGTAACAGCCGAGCCCGTCGACGGTGTCGGACAGTCCGTCGACGTGCATGCCGCGGGTGGCGAGGGCGTGCGCCCCGACCGTCACCAGGCCGGCGAGGGCGGGGTCGAGACCGGCGGACACGAGCAGCCACAGCAGTCCCGCGGCCAGGGCGCCCAGCGCGATCCCCGTCACCGGCGCCGCGCGGATCGCGCGGCCTCCCGCCGCGCGGTCGACGGTGTCCGGTCCGCGCAGGGGGAGGACGGTCAGCCAGGAGAAGGCGAGCAGCACGCCCGTCACGGTTAGCCCGCGGTATCGACGGCGGAGTCGGTCCCGGTGCCGGAGTCGGTCCCGGTTTCGGAGCCGTCTTCGGCGTCGCGGGTGCTGACCCCGGCTTCCGCGAACGTCGCCATCTCCGCGAGTGTCGCGACGGCGCCCTGCAGGATCGGCAATGCGGTGACGGCACCGGACCCCTCGCCGAGTCGCATGTCGAGTTCGAGGAGAGGGTCGAGTTGCAGATGCTTCAGCGCGATCGTGTGGGCCGGTTCGGTGGAACGGTGGCCGGCCAGCCACCACGCGCGGGCGCCGGGCGCCAATTCCTCCGCAACCATCGCGGCCGCGGTCACGACGACGCCGTCGAGGATCACCGGCGTCCTGCGGGCGGAGGCCTGCGCGAGGAACCCGGCCATCGCGGCGAGGTCGGCGCCCGACACCGTGCGCAGGAGCGCCACCGTGTCCCGGACCACCGGCCGGGCGCGGCGCATCGCGTCGCGGATCGCCGCCGTCTTCCGGATCCAGCCGGCGTCGTCGACGCCGGTGCCCCGGCCGACGGCCGCGACCGGTTCGGTGTCCGTCAGCGCGGCGATGAGCACGGTGGCCGGTGTGGTGTTGCCGATTCCCATGTCGCCGGCGATCAACAGGTCTGCGCCGGAATCGATTTCGGAGTCGGCGATCGATCGGCCGGCCTCGATGGCCTTCAGGGTCTCTTCGTGTGTGAGCGCGTCCTCGCGGTCGATCGTCCCCGACGAGCGCCGAATCTTGAACGCGGACACCGACGGATCCGTGTCGCCGTCGACCGACAGGTCGACGACGCGCACGCTGGCGCCCGCCCGGTTCGCGAGAGCGTTGACGGCCGCCCCGCCGCCGACGAAGTTGGCGACCATCTGCGCTGTCACCTCGGGCGGATACGCCGAGACGCCGGTCCGTGCCACGCCGTGGTCGCCGGCGAACACCACCACCCGTGCCCGTGCGAACGGGGTGGGTGGGCAGACGCCCTGGCAGGCCGCGGCCCAGCACGCCAGCGTCTCCAGACGTCCGAGTGATCCGGCCGGTTTGGTGAGCTGAAGCTGACGGGCCTCGGCCTGCGCGCGAATCCCTTCGTCGGGTGGGGTGACGGGTTCGAACCGACCGGGGTCGGTGCTCACGGACTCGCTGGTCACGCTTGGCCTCTCGCTCGAGTGGAGTCTGCCCCGCACGACGCACGTGGGGGATCGTCTTTCAGGGTCATGGTCAGCCCGGCCACGACGAGGACCACGCGATCGCAGACCTGCGCGAGCCGCGCGTTGAGGGCGCCGATCTCGTCGCGGAACAGGCGACCGGACCGGGTCTCCGGGACGACGCCGAGCCCCACCTCGGGGGTCACCAGCACGAGTGCCCCGCGGTAGTCGCGGACGCTCGCGACGAGGTCGTCCGTGCGGGGCCCGATGGTGCCCCGCGGCGAATCCCAGGCTGCCGCGCCGTCGAGTTCGACGGTGAGCCAGGTGCCGAGATCGTCGACGAGGGTGGCCGTGGCGTCGGTGCGGGCACGCAGTTGATCGGCGAGGTCGCGACGGTGCGCGGTTTCCACGGTGACCCAGCTGTCGGGGCGCCGATCGCGGTGCTCGGCGACCCGGTGCTCCCAGTCCTGGTCGTCGGGGTCGCGGTGGCTGGTGGCGACGTAGCGCACCCGGCCCGCCCCGGCCAGGGCCTGGGTCAGTTCCTCGGCATGGGCGGATTTACCGGACCGTGCACCACCGAGTACCAGCGTTCGCGAGGGCTGGTTCGGGTGACCCGGGTGGTCCCGGGGATCGGCGGTGGGCACGGAGGGAAACGCTACCAACCCGCCGACGTGGCAGTATTTTGACGAAGAACGTCAATTCCGCCACTGTTGGCGGGAAGTGGACGGGCGGAGAATTTCTGCCATGACCGAATTCCTCGTCCTCGTTGCACTTCTCCTCGTGCTGCAAGCGGCCGTGACATACGCCGGTCGGCACCTGGGTCCACTCCATCCGCGGCTGCGGAACAGCTACCGCGACAACTTCTTCCGGCCCGCCGATCCCCTGGCGGACCTGTCGCACGACCGCGACGCCGAACTGGGGCGGCTGCTCGCCGAGACGCACCGCGCGCCACACAACTGACCGTCAGATGGCGTCGCCGGGCCGCACCCGCGGCTTGGGGGCCCGCAGCTTGCGGATCTGCGACGCCCGCACGAACGCGTACCAGCCGAGCTTGAAACCGCCGTCGGGGGTGTCCGGGAAGCGTTCCCGCACCTGATTGTTGATCTTGCGGCCCAGCCAGACACCCTCGATGGCCATGAACATCATCATGATGAGCATGGCGAGCGTCACGATCGCCTGTAGGGCCGGGCTGACGAACATCGCCATGATGAGCACGAGCGCGAGCGGCATGAACAGGCCGACCAGGTTGCGCCGGGCGTCGACGATGTCCCGGACGTACGCGCGGACCGGGCCCTTGTCGCGGGGGAGGAGGTACTTGTCCTCGCCGGCGAGCATCCGGTTGCGTCGCTCGGCGGCGGTGGCGCGTCGCTCCGCCGCGGCAATCTTGCGCTCTTCCTTGCTGCCGCGGGTCGCCTTCCTGCGGGCCCGGGCCTCTTTCGCGGTCAGGGGTGCGGGCGCAACCGGTCCGCGACGCTTCGACTCGGCGTCACGCCGCTTGGGGGTCGGGCGGCCCTTGCCCGCCTGCTCGACGGACTCCGCTTCCTGGGCCGTGGACGACTCGGCGACCTCGACGTCCCGCTTGTCCGAATCGTCCGAATCACCGCGGCGTAGCAATTTCACCCTTCCAGACTATGGGAAGACGCCACCGAGTGGAAAATTGCCCTCACATCGAAATGCCGGGTCGCGCCCGTCGCCATACACTTCGCCGATGCGAGTGTTGATCGCACCGGACTCCTTCGGTGAGACGCTGACCGCCGTCGAGGCGGCCGCCGCCATCGCGGCGGGATGGTCGGCCGTGCGCCCGGACGACCAGCTGATCGAGGCCCCGCAGTCCGACGGCGGCCCCGGCTTCGTGGACGTGGTCGCCGCAGCAGGTGGCACCGTCCGGACCACGGTGGTGGAAGGGCCACTCGGCGTCGGCGTCCCCGCCCGCTGGCTCCTCGACGGCACCGACGCCTACCTGGAATCCGCCCAGGCCTGTGGGCTCGGCCTGCTCGGCGGACCGCCGACGCCCCGCACCGCCCGAGACGCGCACAGTCGGGGCGTCGGGCAGCTCGTGGTGGCGGCCCTCGACGCCGGAGCCCGCAGAATCGTCGTCGGTCTCGGCGGCAGCAGCTGCACCGACGGCGGCCGCGGCCTCGTCGAATCCCTCGCGGAAGGATTCGGCAGTGCGGACGCCGCTGTCGCCCGGCTGCGCGCGGTGGAACTGGTGGCCGCGACCGACGTCGAACACCCGCTGCTCGGCGAGCACGGCGCCGCCCGCGTGTTCGGACCGCAGAAGGGTGCCGACCCAGGCACCGTCGCCTTCCTCGAGGACCGGAACACCGCGTGGGCCGGGCAACTGCACCGGGCGACCGCCCGGGACGTCGCGGCCGAGGCCGGCGCCGGAGCCGCGGGTGGTATCGGCGCCGCGCTGCTCGCGCTCGGTGGGACCCGTGAATCCGGCGCCCACGTGGTCGCCCAGCGCACCCGGCAGGACCGGCAACTCGCCTCCGCGCAGCTCGTGATCACCGGCGAAGGTCGCCTCGACCAGCAGTCGCTGCGCGGCAAACTCGTGATCGCGCTCGCCGCCGCAGCCCGCAGGCGGGCCATCGCGACGCTCGTCCTGGCGGGGCAGGTGCTCCTCGACGCGGACGATCTGGACCGCGCGGGCATCGACGACGCACTGTCCCTGGTGGACCACGCCGGGTCGGTCGAACTCGCGATGTCGGACGCATACGCGCAGCTGAGAGACCTCGCCGCCGCCGCAGCCCGCGGATGGGACGGCGCCGCCGCACGGCAGTAACCCGAAACCCCGACGTCGGATACCATGGACGTGGATCGATCTGCGGACGCTGCCGCAGTGAAGGGAACCCGGGAATAAGTCGGGCGCGGAGTACCGTTGAAGCGTTCACGGGTTTGTTACGAACTACAGGGAGAGCCCATGACTGTGCAGAACGAGACCGCCGTCCACGGCGTCAAGATGACCGAAGCCGCGTCCGCCAAGGCGAAGGCGCTGCTCGATCAGGAAGGTCGTGACGACCTCGCACTGCGTATCGCCGTGCAACCCGGCGGCTGCGCAGGACTGCGTTACCAGCTTTTCTTCGACGACCGGAACCTGGACGGCGACCTGATCGTGGACTTCGGTGGCGTCGCCCTCGCGGTGGACCGGATGAGTGCGCCGTACGTCGAGGGTGCCTCGATCGACTTCGTCGACACCATCGAGAAGCAGGGTTTCACCATCGACAACCCCAACGCGACCGGTTCGTGCGCCTGCGGCGACTCCTTCAACTGAGTCCCGGGACGAAGTACAACTGAATCGACAAGTCTGACGCGGCGCCGACCGGCTGCCGCGTCAGACTTTTTTCGTGCCCGACCTCGCCGTCCCGAGTCGTCGTGCTGCCGACCGAACATGGTGGTACGCCGGGGTACGGTGAGAAATCCCGACCGAACTCATCGAAAGGCATCCGCCCGTGACAATTGCGGTAACCGGTTCCATCGCCACCGACCACCTGATGCGGTTTCCGGGCCGGTTCGCCGAGCAACTGCTCGCCGATCAGCTCAGCCACATCTCGTTGAGCTTCCTGGTCGACGACCTCGTAGTCCGGCGCGGGGGAGTGGGCGGCAACATCGCCTACGCCATGGGCGTCCTCGGTGGTTCCCCGCTGCTGGTGGGGGCTGTCGGAGCCGACTTCGCCGACTACCGCCAGTGGCTCGAGGGCAACGGTGTCGACTGCACCGCCGTCCGGATCTCGACCACCGCGCACACCGCGCGTTTCGTGTGCACCACGGATGAGGACATGGCGCAGATCGCCTCGTTCTATCCCGGGGCGATGAGCGAGGCCCGCGAGATCCAGCTGTCCGGCATCGCACCGGACGCCGACACGCTCGAGCTGGTCCTGATCGGCGCCAACGACCCCGAGGCGATGATCCGCCACACCGAGGAATGCCGCCGACAGGACATCCCGTTCGCCGCCGACCCGTCGCAGCAACTCGCGCGCCTGAACGGCGAGGAGGCGGCGGCGCTGATTTCTGGCGCGAAATACCTGTTCACGAACGAGTACGAGTGGGGATTGCTGCAGCAGAAGACCGGACTGTCCGAAGAGGAGATCCGCGCACAGGTCGGTGTCCGCGTCACGACGCTCGGCTCGAAGGGCGTCGAGATCGTCGACGCCGAAGGCGACTGCACACGGGTCGCCGTCGTCCCCGAGAAGGCCAAGGTCGACCCGACCGGTGTCGGTGACGGATTCCGTGCCGGATTCCTCCTCGCGCACAGCGCAGGCCTGAGCTTCGAGCGCTCCGCGCAACTGGGGTCGCTGGTGGCCGTGCTGGTACTGGAGACCACCGGAACCCAGGAATGGACGTTCGACCGCGACGAGGCTGTCAAGCGCCTCGCGGATGCCTACGGCTCCACCGCCGCGGACGAGATCGCCGCGATTCTGCCGTAAGGCGGCTCCGCCGCCCGTGAGTGGTTGACGAGTCCCTGGACTCGTCAACCACTCACGGGCGCGAAGCGCCTAGATCGAGACCGGGTACGCCGGCTCGGCGATCTCCGGGACGATGCGGTTCTCCACGAAGATGCCGTGCCAGACCATGAAGATCAGCACGGTCCACAGTCGACGGCTGTGATCGGACACGCCGTCCCGGTGGTCGTTCAGCATCTTCGTGATCGCGGCCTTGTCGAGCAGGTGATCGGTGCCCGAGGTCGCGATCTGCTCGTGCGCCCAGTCGAACAGTTCGGTGCCGCGCAGCCAGTGCCGCAACGGCACCGGGAAGCCCAGCTTCGCCCGATGCAGCACGTGGCCGGGGACGATCCCCTCCAGCGCCTGACGCAGCGCGTACTTGGTAGTGCTCTTGGTGATCTTCTGATCCAGCGGCACCCGCGACGCCACGTCGAAGACCTCCGGATCCAGGAACGGCACCCGCAGTTCGAGCGAATTGGCCATCGTCATCTTGTCGGCCTTGACCAGAATGTCGCCGCGCAACCACGTGAACAGGTCCAGGTGCTGCATCCGGGCCACCGGATCCCACCCCTGCGACTGCGCGTAGATCGGGTCGGTGACGTCACGGTGCGTCCACTCGGGCCGGAAGTCGCGCAGGACGGCGCGCAACTGCGCGTCGTTGAAGCTGCGCGCGTTGCCGTAGTACCGCTCCTCCAGGGTCAGCGAACCGCGATGGAGCAGGCTCTTGCCGCGGGTGCCGTCGGGGATGCGTTCGGACAGCTTCCCGGCGGCCCTGCGCAGGCCCTTGGGCAGGTACTCGAACGGCTTCAGCGAAATCGGCTCGCGGTAGATGGTGTAGCCGCCGAACAGTTCGTCGGCGCCCTCACCGGACAGCACGACCTTGACGTGCTTGCGTGCCTCCTTCGCCACGAACCACAGCGGAACCAGAGCGGGGTCGGCGACCGGGTCGTCGAGGTACCACACGATCTCGGGGATGGCGGCGGCGAACTCGGCGGGGCTGACCACCTTCACCACGTGCCGTGCGCCGATCGCCTCGGCGGATTCGGCCGCGACGTCGACCTCGGAGTAGCCCTCACGCTCGAAACCGGTGGTGAACGTGATCAGGTTCGGGTTGTGGCGCATCGCGAGCGCCGCGATGGCCGTCGAATCGATGCCGCCCGACAGGAACGAGCCGACGGTCACGTCGGCGCGCATGTGCTTGGCGACCGAGTCCTCGAGCGCCTCCGCGATCTCGCGGTACCGGGCCTGCTCGGTGCCGGCGGCGAACGGACGCACCGGGAACGTGGGTGCGAAATAGCGGGTGATCACGGGTGCTTCGCCCGGCCGCACCCGCGCGAAGCACCCGGACTCGAGCCGGCGGATCTGCTTGTGGAGGGTTTCCGGCTCCGGCACGTACTGGAGGACGGTGTAGTGCTCGACCGCACGCGGATCGAGTTCGGTGCCGATGCCGATCAGGCTCGCCAGTTCCAGCAGGCTCTTCTTCTCGCTACCGAATGCGGTGCCGCCGGTGCCCGTCGCCAGGAACAGCGGTTTGATGCCGAACGGATCGCGGGCGATGAACAACTCCCGTGTCTCGGTGTCCCAGATCGCGAACGCGAACATGCCGCGCAGGCGACGGACGGCGTCTTCACCCCAGTAGTGGAACGCGGCGACGATGGCCTCGCTGTCGCCCTCGGTGACGAACTGCGCACCGAACTGCTCCGCGAGTTCGGCCCGCACCTCGAGGTAGTTGTAGATCTCGCCGTTGAACGTCAGCGCGTAGCGTTCCGGATTCTCTGCCGGACCCCAGCGCAGTGGCTGGTGGGAGTGTTCGATGTCGATGATCGACAGCCGATTGAACCCGAAGACCAGGTGGTCGTCGTGCCAGGTCCCGTGCTCGTCCGGCCCACGGTGCCGCAGGCAGTGCATCGCCTGGTCGACCTGTGAGACGGCGTTGTCGCTGGTTTCTCCAGAGGTCAGTAGCCCGAGCAGTCCGCACACAGCGTCCGGTACCTCAATTCAGAATCTTGGAAGGCTCCACGAGGTGGAGGGGTCAGGGATCTCTGCCGGAAAGTATGCCGCAGATTGCCGACGCGTCCGGTTCGGGCCGTCGTCGGCACCGCCGCGGCCCGAACACCGGCACCGCCGCGGCAACGACAGCGACACATCGCCCGACCCGAGGATGGAGAGCCGCCACCTTTGGTCTACGCTGCGTAGTAATTGGGCCTTCCCATCGGGTGTGCCCTAGTGGAATTTGCGGCGATCAGGAAGGCGTGAACGTGGCGCAAGGTCGGATCCTTCGGCGGGCAGGGTTGGCAGTATCTTTGGGCATTGCTGCCTTGCTGCTGTCGGGTTGTTCAATCGACAACGAGGTGCTTCGTTTCGGGTGGCCTTCGGGCGTAACCCCGCAGGCGCACCGCATGCGTGAACTGTGGACCTGGTCGGTTATCGCCGCCCTCGTCATGGGTGTGCTGGTGTGGGGACTCACCTTCTGGGCGGTGATCTTCCACCGCAAGAAGAAGGACTCACCCGAGTTCCCGCGTCAGACGGCATACAACGTGCCGCTGGAGCTGGCGTACACCGCGGTTCCGTTCGTCATCATCGCTGTGCTGTTCTACTTCACGGTGGTCGTGCAGAACCATGTCCTCGAGAAGGAGGACAACCCGAACGTGGTGGTGGATGTCACTGCGTACCAGTGGAACTGGAAGTTCGGCTACCGCTCCATCGATCTCGGTGAAGGTGGCGGTCTGTACGACGGTGTCGACCAGGAGGCGCAGGCCGCCGTCGAGTCCGCATCGGCGCCCGAGGCGGAGGGCGAGGGTGAGCACGCCCTGCCCGGGCCGATCCACGGCAAGACGCCTCAGGACCTGTCCTACCTGCACTACGACAAGATCGAGACGGTCGGTTCGAGCAACGAGATTCCGATCCTCGTCCTGCCGACCGGCAAGCGGATCCAGTTCGAACTGGCCTCGGCCGATGTCATCCACGCCTTCTGGGTGCCGGAGTTCCTGTTCAAGCGTGACGTGAACCCGAACCCCAAGGAGAACCACTCCGACAACGTCTTCCAGATCAGTGAGATCGAGAAGGAAGGTGCCTTCGTCGGGCGCTGCGCCGAGATGTGCGGCACGTTCCACGCGATGATGAACTTCGAGGTTCGTGCGGTGAGCCCGGACAAGTTCGCGCAGTACATCGAGTTGCGCAAGCCGGCGAGCGAGGGCGGACGGGATCTGACCACGGCGGAGGCTCTGCAGGCCATCGGCGAGTCCCCCGTCGCGACGTCGACGTCTCCCTTCACCACCGATCGCGGCTACAAGCAGGCGAGCGGTGTCGAAGGTAACTGAACCTGCTGCTGATACCTCACTGACCAAGGACAAGTGCTGATATGAAGATCGAAGCCAAGCTCTTCGAGATCCTGACGGTATTCTTCATTCTCGTCGCGATCGTCTACGGCGTCTTCACCGCCGTTTCACGAACCGGTATCGAGTGGGCGGGTCTGACGGGCATCTGCCTGTCGGCGGGACTGACGCTGATCATCGGAACGTATTTCCGGTTCGTCGCCCGTCGCCTCGACACCCGTCCCGAGGACTACGAGGACGCGGAGATCGCGGACGGCGCAGGCGACCTGGGCTTCTTCAGCCCGGGTAGCTACTGGCCGATCGTGCTCGCCGCCGCGGCCGCGTTCGTCGCCGTCTCGATGGCGTTCTTCCAGCCGTGGATGCTGGTGGTCGCCGTGGTTGCCGTGCTGGCTGCCGCTGCGGGTCTCGTCTTCGAGTACTACGTCGGGCCCGAGAAGCACTAGTCCACACACATGTGTGACGGCGGAGGCGCCGAATCCCTCTGGGGTTCGGCGCCTCCGCTTTTCGTCGTCAGGCTTCGCGGTTCCGGGCGGCCGCCGCGGCGAGGAGGGCTGCGGCCTGTTCGGACGCGAGTCGCACCGCATCGGGGAACACCTGCAGCCCGTATGCGACCAGGGCGCCCTCGTGGAGCAGCATGACGGTGCGCGCGAGTGTCTCCGGATCGCGCACCGACGCGTCCCGGCACACACCGGTGAACAGGTCGAGCATCCACCGCTTCTGGCCGATGATGATCGCGTAGGCCGGATGTGACGGGTCACTGATCTCCGCGTGTGCGTTGACCATGCTGCATCCCTTCGCGCTGTTCTCCGCGGTCCATTCGCGGGACGCGTCGAAGATCGCCGTCAGCCGCAGTTCGGGTGAGTCGCCGACGGTGTCGAGATGGCCGGCGAGAGATGCCCGCCACCGCTCGTCCCGGTCGGCGAGGTACTCGACCACGATCTGTTCCTTCGAGCCGAAACGGTCGTAGAGCGTCCTCTTCGTGACCAGGAAGTAAACCGATCTGTTTACTGGGGTCGTGGTCCGTCGTGAACGTGTTGTTCGCCGTGATGTTCGTCGTGTGCTGGAGTTCCGGTTTCATCGGGGCCAAACTCGGTGCCGGGGACGCGGAGGTGGCGGGGAATCGGATTCCGTGCGCTCCGCCATGGGGTGGTGGTGGGCGCGCTGTCGCAGACCGGGTATCTGCTGACCGTCTACCAGGCGATCGGACTTGGTGCCTCGACCGGCACCACCGCACTGGTCGACGGCACCCAGCCCCTGGTCGTCGCCGTGCTGGCAGGCCCACTGCTCGGTCAGAACGTCGCGGCGAGGCAGTGGTGGGGGCGGCTGGCCCTCACGGTGTACTGCGTGACCAGCGCCGTGGTTCACCGCTCTCGCGGCGTTCTTCTGGTCGGCCTCGGGGGCGGTCGTACTCGTGTTCCGTGCGCAGCCGCGGGGGAGGGGAGCGCGCACGGTCCAGATAGACGACCAGAGCCCCGAACCGGAAGTGGTTCGGGGCTCTGGTCGGTTGCGGAGGTGAGGCTAGTGCGCCTCGCCGTTGCCGGACGATCCGTTGCCGGAGGTCGGCGAACCGTTGCCGTGGGCACGGTCCTGGTACTCCCGCAGCATCGCGAGCTGCTCGTGCTCGCCGTGGTGCAGGGCGTGCTCGAGGGCCAGGCTCTCCTCGACCGGGTCGGCCGTGACGAGGCTGCCGGAACCGGGCTTGCCGGCGGAACCGAGCTTGTTCATCTTCTTCGGGACGGTCGCACCCTGGTACTCGAGCGGGATCGGGTGACCGTGGTCGTCGACCGGGCCGAGCGGCTGGTGGATCTCGATGTACTGACCGTTCGGCATCCGCTTGATGATGCCGGTCTCGATGCCGTGCTCGAGGACCTCACGGTCGCTGCGCTGGAGACCCAGGCAGAACCGGTAGGCGACGAAGAAGGCGATCGGAGGCAGCAGCACCATGCCGATACGGCCGATCCACGTCATCGCGTTCAGGGAGATGCTCAGGTGGTACGCGATGATGTCGTTGATGCAGGAGATCGTCAGGACGGCGTAGAACGCGATTGCCATCGCACCGATCGCGGTACGCACCGGAACGTCGCGCGGACGCTGCAGCAGGTTGTGGTGGGCATCGTCCTTGGTCAGACGCTTCTCGATCCACGGGTAGGCGATCAGGACCGTGAACACCAGACCCATGATCAACGCGACGGCGAACACCGACGGGATGGTGTAGCGGTTGAACAGGTAGACGTCCCACGCCGGCCACAGACGGGCCAGGCCGTCCGTCCACATCATGTAGATGTCGGGCTGCGAACCCGCCGACACCTGCGCCGGGTTGTAGGGGCCGATGGTCCAGACCGGGTTGATCTGCAGCACGCCACCCATGACGGCGAGAACACCGAACGTGATCGCGAAGAACGCACCCGACTTGACGGCGAACACCGGGAGGATGCGCACACCGACGACGTTGGTCTCCGTGCGGCCGGGGCCGGGGAACTGCGTGTGCTTCTGGTACCAGACGAGCGCGAGGTGACCGGCGATCAGCGCGAGGATGATGCCCGGGAACAGCAGGACGTGCGCGACGTACAGGCGCGGGATGATCAGGTCGCCGGGGAAGTCGCCGCCGAAGATCAGCCAGTGCATCCAGGTGCCCGCGATCGGGATGCTCAGCGTGATGCCGGAGAACGCGGCGCGCAGGCCCGTGCCGGACAGCAGGTCGTCGGGGATCGTGTATCCGAAGAAGCCCTCGAACATCGCGAGGATCAGCAGCAGGCAGCCGATGACCCAGTTCGCCTCACGCGGACGCCGGAAGGCGCCGGTGAAGAAGATGCGCAGCAGGTGCACGACGATCGACGCCGCGAACATCAGCGCAGCCCAGTGGTGGATCTGACGGACGAACAGGCCGCCGCGGACCTCGAACGAAATGTTCAGCGTGGTCTCGTACGCGCGGGACATCGTGACGCCGCGCAGGGGCTCGTACGCACCGTTGTAGACGACGTGCGCCATCGACGGATCGAAGAACAGGGTCAGGTAGACACCCGAGATCAGCAGAATGACGAAGCTGTACAGCGCGATCTCGCCGAGCAGGAACGACCAGTGGGTGGGGAAGACCTTGTTGATCTGCCGCCGCATTCCCGCTGCGAGGTGGTAGCGCGAGTCCATCGCTTCCGCCTGGCCTGCGGCCATCGCGCTCAGTTTGGACGGTTTGTTGTCGGTCACGGTCGACGCTCCCAAAATGCCGGGCCGAGAGCTTCGATGTAGTCACCCGTTGTGACTAGGAAACCCTCTTCGTTCACTGTAATAGGCAACTGCGGAAGTGCACGAGCGGCCGGACCGAAAATCGGCTTTCCGTAGGTCAGCGCATCGAACTGCGACTGGTGGCACGGGCAGAGGATTCGGTTGGTCTGCTGCTCGTACAGGGAGGTGGGGCAGCCGAGGTGGGTGCAGATCTTCGAGAAGGCGAAGTAGTCGCCGTAGTTGAAGCTCTCCTGGCCCTTGCGCTTGGTGACGTTTGCCGCGTCCTCCGTGCGGAGGCGGATGAGCATGGTCGCGTTGCGGATGCCGCGCAGCGCCTCGAGCAGCGCGTCGTGGTCGCCGCGATCGGACTCGCGGAAGGGGAACACCGTTTCCATGGCGCCGGCGTCCAGGTCTTCCGGGCGAACCAGGACGACGTCCTCGGGACGACCGGTGTCGCGGCGCAGGTAGATGGTCTCGCCCTCGTAGCGGGGGGTCCATCCCGACACCCACAGCGGAGAGTCGTCGCGCTTGGCCCACGGGTTCTTGATCAGACCACCGAGGGGCATGACGGACATGATGCCGAGGGCACCGCCGCCGAAGATCAGGGTCCGCTTGAGCAGCTTGCGGCGTCCCAGCGTCGACGTGTCGAACGAGTCGCCGAGTTCCGCGACGATCGTCTTGCGATCGACCTCGGACGATCCACCGTCGTGGCGGTCCTGGATGGACACCTCTTCGGGGATGAACTTCTTGGTGAACTGCACCGCGCCGACACCGAGGCCGAGGATGGCCAGACCCATGGTGAAGCCGATCAGCGGCGTGTACAGGCTGTAAGCCGAGTAGTGCTCCTCGCCGGAGCCCGCGTACTCCCAGGGCCAGAAGAGGTAGATCGCGATGAATGCGATCGCGGAGATGCCGGAGAGAGCGAACCAGAACGCGACCGACCGCTCGGCGCGCTTCTCGGCCTTCGTTCCCGGAACCGCCCAGCGGTTCCGGCGGAACGCGACATCGACGTGGTCGAGGTTGGTGCCGAGCTCGACCAGTTCGTCGCGGCTCAGGTTCTCGAGTTCTGCATCCGTGTACTTCTTTGGCGTGGCGCCGCCCGGCTGGCCAGCGTCGCTCATGACCTTGCTCCGATCCACAGTGCTGCACCGACGACAGCGATGATTCCGACCACCCACATGGCCAAGCCCTCGGAGGCGGGACCGATGCCACCGAGTCCGTAGCCACCGGGTTGCTTCGTCTCGCCCGACGACTTGATGTAGGCGATGATGTCTTTCTTCTCCTCGAGGGTCAGCTGACGGTCCGAGAACTTGGGCATGTTCTGCGGGCCGGTGACCATCGCGGTGTAGATCTGCTGCTCGTTGGCCGGGTCGAGGACCGGCGCGTACTTACCGGACGAGAGCGCACCGCCGCGCCCGGTGAAGTTGTGGCAGGACGCGCAGTTGAGGCGGAACAGCTCGCTGCCGCGTCCGATGTCGCCGCCGCGGAGCGAAGACTGGGCGACTTCGCCGTTCTCGTCACGAATGACCGTGGGGCCGCCGCCGTTGGCCTGGACGTACGCGCCGATGGCGTCCGTCTGCTCGGCGTCGAACTTGACGGGCTTGCGCTCGACCTGGGCCTCGTTGCGCGAAGCGGGCATACGTCCCGACGACACCTGGAAGTACACGGCGGCCTCGCCGACACCGATCAGGCTGGGGCCGCGGTCCTGCACACCCTGCAGGTTCGCGCCGTGGCACGTGATGCACGAGGTGTCGTACAGCTGCTTGCCCTCGCGGATCAGTGCTGCCTGATCATCGGTGGCGGTGGCCACCTGCGGGGTTGGCGTCAACGCGGACGCGAGGAAACCGGCGCTGACCAGTCCCATCATCAGGACCAGGGCGCCCGTGGCGCGCCTGCGGAGCTTCCGCTGGCGGCGTGCCTTGGCGGCAGACGCCGTGGTGTCGGATGCGGGAGGGGGGGATGAACTCATCTGTATCCCTTTGGTATGTCGGGACGGACTGGACGTCAGGGGGCTGCCTGGGGCGTTCAGCTGATCAACGGATGAAATAGATCGTGGCAAACAGGCCGATCCACACGATGTCGACGAAGTGCCAGTAGTACGAGACGACGATGGCGGCGGTGGCCTGGGCGGGCGTGAACTTGCTGACCTTGGTGCGGGCGATCAGGAACACGAACGCGATGAGGCCGCCGATCACGTGCATACCGTGGAAGCCGGTGGTCATGTAGAACACCGAGCCGTACACGCTGCTCGAGATGGAAGTGCCCTCTTCGATGAGGTGGATGTACTCGTATCCCTGTCCGAGGACGAAGAAGGTGCCCATCGCCAACGTCAGGAGGTACCACCGGCGGAGGCCGAAGACGTCGCCGCGCTCGGCCGCGAACACACCCATCTGGCAGGTGAACGACGAGGCGATCAGCACCAGCGTCACCGGCACGGCGAGGAACAGATTCAGCTCGGTCGGCTCCGGCGGCCAGTTCCCATTCGCCTGTGCTCGCGCCACGAAGTACATGGCGAAGAGCCCTGCGAAGAACATGAGCTCACTTGACAACCACACGATGGTGCCAACGCTGACCATGTTAGGTCGGTTCAGCGAGTGCACGCGTTGGGTGATTGCTGATCCTGAAGTCCCTACTGCGCTCGTCACAGACAGAAGTATGACGCTTCGTCGTAAGAGACGACTACCCGGGTCCACCCTCGGCGCGCCGAGGCGCCCCGCTTGTCCGATTCTCCCTGCTGACAGCCTGGTCGCGGACCGTGAAAGGGTGGAGTCATGCGCTCTGGAGACAACAGTACGGGGTGGCTGCGGCGACTGTTCGGAAGTCGGAAGCAGGCCCCTCTCGATCAGGATCGGCCCGACCTCGTGGTCGTCGCCTCGAGTTTCGACGACGTGGAAGCGTGCTCGACCGCGCTCGACCGTGCCGCCGCCGAGGATCCGCGGTGGGAGGCCGACGCGGAAGCGGTACTGCGGCACCACTTGCGGTTGCCCGCGGCCTCGGTGGCCGACGCCGTGTCGATCGCCGCCCAGGACGGCTACCGGCCGCTGGATCCGGACAGACAGGCGGCGTCCCCGGCCGAGGACGGTGCGACGGTCGAACTCGTGCTGCAGCGGGTCCAGGTTCTCGATGCGCTGCACTGTTCCCAGGAACGGTCGAGGATGGCCGGGCTGGCCCAGCGGCTCGGGGGCTCGGTCGACGGATGGGACGCGACGCAACCGGCGCGCGAGTCCGATCCGCCCGGTGACTAGGCTGCCAGGGATCGGATCCGCCACTAGTACAAGGGGACACGACGATGCAGAGCCCGAATGCTCAGGGGACCAACGACGGTGTGCTGCCTGCACGCACCTGGCCGTCGGTCCTCGGTGCGCTCACCGACGGACGTGACCTCGCGGTGGACGACGCGAAATGGGCGATGGACGAGATCATGTCCGACAACGCCACGTCCGCGCAGATCGCGGCATTCGGCGTCGCCCTGAAGATGAAGGGCGAGACGCCGGAGGAGTTGCGCGGCCTGGCCGACTCGATGCTCGGGCACGCACGCAAGGTTCCCGTCGACGACGACGTCGTCGACATCGTCGGAACCGGTGGTGACCGATCGAACACAGTGAACATCTCCACGATGGCGTCACTGGTGGTCGCGGCGTCCGGCATCCGCGTCGTCAAACACGGAAACCGGGCGGCGTCCTCCAAGAGTGGTGGGGCGGACGTTCTCGAGGCGCTCGGCGTCAAGATCAATCTCGGTCCCGACGAGGTGGCCCGCTGCGTGCGGGAGGTCGGCATCGGCTTCTGCTTCGCGCCGGTGTTCCACCCCGCGCTGCGGTTCGCGGGCGCGCCCCGCAAGGAGATCGGCATCCCGACCGTCTTCAACGTGCTCGGACCGCTCACCAACCCGGCCCGTCCACGGGCCGGCCTCATCGGCTGCGCCTTCCCGGGCCTGATCTCGGTGGTGGCCGGTGTGCTCGCGCAGCGCGGCAACTCGGCGCTGGTGGTGCGCGGCGACGACGGTCTGGACGAATTGACGACGTCGACCACGTCGACCGTGCACATCGTCGCCGACGGATCGGTGACCACCCGTCGGTTCGACCCCCGCGACATCGGCATCGCACGGGTGTCGCTCGACGAACTGCGCGGCGGCGACGCCGACGTGAACGCCGCGGTGGCGCGGCGACTCCTCGCGGGCGAGACCGGACCCGTCCGCGACGCAGTTCTGCTCAACGCCGCGGCGGCGATCGCGGCGTTCCGGGGTCTCGGCGGCCGCACCCTCGAGGAGGGACTGTCGGACGGGCTCTCGACGGCGGCGCAGTCCATCGACAGTGGAGCGGCCGCGACGCTGCTCGGGCGGTGGGCCGATCTCACGTCGGGCCTGGCCACCAGCAAATAGCCGGCGGACCTATTCGCCGATCGAGAAGCCCGCTTCCACGTCGGCGCTGGAATAGGACTGGAACGCGATGTGCGTCGCCGTCCGCGAGACGCCGTCCACCTTGTTGATTCCCTCGGTGACGACCTCCGCGATCTTCGCGTGGTCCCGGACCCGCACGATCGCGATGAGGTCGACGTCGCCCGCGCAGGAGTAGACCTTGTCGACGCCTTCGATGTCGGCGACGGCCTGAGCGGTCTCCGGGATGCGGTGGGCTTCGGCGTGGATCAGGACGATGGCGTTGATCATGATCGCCAGCCTAAGCGGTGGCCGGCGGAACCCGGTGCGGGTGGTCGGGTCTCGGCGTCCCGTGTCGACGCGCTGCCGGCGCGGGCGAGCGCGCACCAGTCGGACCAGGATCCGGCGCCCCGTGCGGGCTCACACCACCCCGAGGACGCGCTGACGATGCGGGTGTCGTCCTGGTCGAGCCAGCGCGCGAGCAGTCCGGCCTCCTCGGGGGACGCGCCGCGAAGCGGAGTCGTGTCGGGAACGACGGTTTCTGCGGTGAGGACGAGCGCGTCGACCACCGGCATCGGATGGATTCCCCGCCGGGCGCAGCCCGCGGACGCGAGGCGCCCGGAACGGATCACCGCGAACTCCCATCCGCCGGTCGCGGCGGGGCGAGCGGCCACGAGTTGATCGAGGGCGGTGAGCGCCGCCAGGCGCTGCATTCTGCGCAGCGCGAGGACGACCTCGGCGGTGCGATCCCGCAGCCGTGCGGCGTTCTCGAACAACTCGCCCGCGGCCAGTTCCTCCACCCGTGCGCGCATCCGGTGCAGCGGCGCGTCGTCGGCGCCGCGCAGGAAGAGCCGGAACAGCTCCGGACCGGGACGGTAGGCGTCCTCCGTGTCGCGGCCGTGGACGGACGCGGGGCAGCGCCCGAGTTCGCGAGGCGGGCACTGCGCACCGTGCGCCCGCCCCTTCGGGATCCGGCTCGTGCAGGTGCGGAGAATGCAGTACTCGGCGAGGATGTCGGCGACGTCGGCGGCGGTCGAGCGGGACCGGAACGGACCGAGTGAATCGGCGGCGGGGGTCCGCACGACCGACAGCCGGGGGAAGGCCTCCGCGGTGAGCGTGATCCACCAGCCGCGCTTCGGGTACTTGGACCGCCGGTTGTACGGCGGGGTGTGGGCGGCGAGCAGCCGGAGCTCGCGCACACCCGCCTCGAGAGCGTGTGCGCATTCGACGTGGTCGATCCGGGTGGTCAGCGCGACCATCTCCTTCATCCGGCCGCGCGTCTCGGAGCCGGTGAAGTAATTGCGCACCCGGCGGCGCAGATCCGTCGCCGTGCCGACGTAGAGGACCTCGTCGGACGGCCCGCGGAACAGGTAGACGCCGGGAGAACGGGGGAGATGACTGGCGAGCGTGCGTTTGGCCCGCTGGTGCGAGGAGACGTCGGGAAGGTAGTCGACGAGCTCGGTGAGACTGTGCACCCCCTGGTTGCCGACCCGGGCGATGAGGGCGTGCAGGACGTCGACGGTGGCGCGGGCGTCGTCGAGGGCCCGGTGGGTCGGGGTGGTCCCGACGTCGAACAGCCGGGCCAGCGACGACAGCTTCACGGACGGCGCCTCGTCGCGGGTGAGTACCCGCCGGGCCAGTTTGACCGTGCAGAGCACGGTGAACTTGGGCCAGGGGGTGTCGGTGGCCGCGGCGGCGGCCTTGAGAAACCCGGTGTCGAAGGGGGCGTTGTGGGCGACGAGCACCGCTCCGCGTGCGAACTCGAGGAACGCGGGCAGCACGCGCTCGATGCGCGGTGCGTCGATCACCATCGCGGTGGTGATGCCCGTGATCTCGACGATGTGCGGCGGGATGGACCGTCCCGGGTCGACGAGGGTGGCCATCTCGGCGATCACCTCGCCGCCGCGGATCTTCACGGCGCCGATCTCGGTGATGGCGTCCTCGCCCGGCCGCGCTCCGGTGGTCTCGAGGTCGACCACCACGAACGTGGTGTCCCGCAGCGGGGTGTCGAGCTCGTCGAATCTCAGCTGTTCGGGTACACCGGGGACACTCACGGCTCAG
Organism: Rhodococcus sp. T2V; assembly: GCF_029269925.1. Lineage (NCBI taxonomy): Bacteria > Bacillati > Actinomycetota > Actinomycetes > Mycobacteriales > Nocardiaceae > Rhodococcus > Rhodococcus sp. T2V. Next base: position 128,161 of record NZ_JARJBD010000013.1, on the reverse strand, counting down.
AGCGTATGGACGGGCACCGACAGACCCGCCGGGGAAGCCCGGAGAGACGAGGATCACACTGCCTGTTTGCGGGCCGCGGCGGCGGGTGGGGCGGCGGTCGGGCGCGCGACCCCGAACGGGGGTTCCGGGGGTGCGGGGACCGAGGGCGGTGGGTCCGGTGCGGTTGTCGGGCAGCGTCCGCGCCACCCCCGTTGAACAGCGGGAACGCGGAGCCTGACACGCCCGGAGGGTTGCGGGGCTGCGCGAAATGTCCACTCCCGCTGTCGAAAAGAGAACGGAAACATACCGCTTGTTATCGAGTCGTTACCGAATGTGGGTACCGCGCGCCCGCATGCCTCGAAACGGTGCAAACGGACACTTTCCGCGTGTTCCGGTCGACACCGGGGTATTCCATTTCGTAACCTTCCTGAGACCTAGCGGAGTCTCGCAGCCCCAACACCGGGGCAGCATCGCTAGTCACCGCCTAATCGGCCACTCGCGAGAGCGGTCGTACCGGGAACCCAAGTTTCTACTGGGGTGAATCCCGCCGGGACGTCCTCACGCACCGGTGGGTAGGGCTGATCTTCCCAGCCCGAACCCGTCAGCTAACTCGGTCGGCGGATGAATGGAAGAAACGGAGTACCCCTTTCGTGGCGTCACAAGTTTCCAAGCGGAATGTGCGACGGGCAGTCGTCGCCGGCGCGCTCGCAGTCGGAGCGCTCACCGCTACCGCGGCCCCCGCGGCCGCAGACCCCATCACCATTCCCGGTGTCGGAACCTTCGAGATCCCGGGTGTCGTCATCCCGCAGATCCCCGGTGTCCCGAACCTGCCCGCGCCCCCCGTGCCGGGCAGCACCGCAGGTGACAAGGCCGTTCAGGCCGCTCAGACCAAGCTCGGCGCGCCGTACGTCTACGGCGCCGCAGGTCCCAACTCGTTCGACTGCTCCGGCCTGGTGCAGTGGGCGTTCAAGCAGGCCGGACTGAACCTGCCGCGCACCAGTTACGCGCAGGCGGCCGCCGGTACCCCGGTGTCGCAGTCCGATCTCCGCCCCGGCGACGTGATCTCCTTCTACGGCGGCTCGCACTCGGGCATCTACGCCGGCAACGGCAACGTGATCCACGCCTCCACCGAGGGCCAGCCCGTCAAGTTGGCGCCCATCGCGTCCATGCCTTTCGACGGGGCACGCCGCTACTGATCCCGACACGAGGCGAGGCATCCACCGAGTCGAGGGCGGGGATGCACGGGGTAGCTTCGTAGGATCTCGCACGACCACCGAGGGTGGGTTCGAATCACGATTCGAACCCACCCTCGATGTCGTTGCGCCCCAGGCAGACAGCGTGTCGTTTACCCGCCCGGTGGTCCCGCCACCCCCGTCGTGACATGGGTGGACACACACGTATGTCATTCCGTAACCTAACCGAGACCTTGCGAAGTCTTGCCGCGCCAACCGGGCGGCAACGCGGGGTCACCACCTCTTCGGCACTCCGCGGTCGCATCGGCCGGGGAAATTCCTGAGCCGCGCATCGGACAACCGACCCGGCGGGTGGAGATCGACGATCGGAGAACCGCATTTCCGTGGCCTCACACAAGATGAAGCGCTCCCTGGGCAGCGTGCTGACAGCCGGAGCGCTGTCGGCGGCGCTCGTGTCGCTGCCCTCGATCCCGGCGGGTGCGGACCCGGTCACCACCAACCCGACCGAGGCGCTGACGAAGCTCGGTGACCTGTCCCGGCAGTCCGAGCAGACGTCGGAGGCTCTCCACAACGCGCAGATCGATCTCGAGGCCAAGCAGTCGGCCCAACGCGACGCGGACGCCCGGCTCGCGGCCGACCAAGGTGTGCTCGACGAGGCCAACGCCCGCGTCGCCGTCTTCCAGCCCGTGGTGAACAAACTCGCCACCGCCAACTACCAGGGCGCCCGGACCAATCGCCTGTTCGCCGTGATGGTGAGCGACTCACCGCAGCAACTCCTGGACCAGATGTCCGCTCTGGACGCCATCTCCAACGACACCCGCAATCAGGTCGCGCAATTCCAGTCGGCCACCTCGGACGCCACCAAGGCGGCCGCGGCGTCGAAGCAGTCCGCGGATTCCGCGCGGGCGGCGACCGAGCAGGCCAAGGTGGTCAGCGACGACCTGCAGCGCAAGCAGAGCGACCTGCAGGCGCAGATCGCCGACGTGATCAAGGCGTTCGGAGATCTCACCGGCGCCGAACGCGACCAGCTGGCGGGGACGCCCTTCCCACCCGGCTTCGACCCCGACACGATCCTCGCGCACCTCACCCCCGGCTCGGGCACGAGCGCACTACAGGCAGGCATGACCCGCATCGGCGACCCGTACGTGTGGGGCGCCACCGGGCCCGACCAGTTCGACTGCTCCGGGCTCGTCGTCTGGGCGTACAAGCAGATCGGCAAGACGCTCCCGCGGTCCAGTCAGGCTCAGGCCAGCGGCGGCACCCCGGTGTCCCGCGACGAACTCCAGCCCGGCGACGTCGTCCTCTTCTACAACGACGCGTCCCACGTCGGCCTGTACGCAGGAAACGGCAACATTCTCCACGCCTCGACGTTCGGTGTGCCGGTCAAGATCGAGTCGATGGCGAAGTTCCCCTTCTACGGGGCGCGCCGCTACTGACGGCCACCGTCCGGCGACGGCGCGCAGGCGTGCTCATACACTCACCGGCGTGCCCGCATCAGACCCGTCTTCCGCAACGGATCCGACCTCACGCCGTCAGGCGCGCCCGTGGGAGCTCGCCGCGCTGGCCGGACTGGTCCTCGCCGTCGTCGTCGTACTCGCGCTGACCGGGTTCTCTCGCGACGAGCGGGGCGCCGACGGGGCGGTCGGCACCGCGCAGGCCGACACGGAGTCGCGGGCAGCGGCCGTCCAGTTGCTCCTCGACACGTGGGCGTCGGCCGTGCGGACGAACGACACGGCCCGGCTGTCGGGTCTGATGGATCGGGCGGCGTCGCCGGGCTTCCTGGCCGCCGAGACGCGCCGCGCGAGCAACGTTGCCGGGGTGGAATTCTCGGACTGGGGTTACGAGATCACCGAGAGCCCCGAGACGGCGGTGCCGTCGAGTCTCGTCGACGCGCTCGGGGCCGACGAGGTGTGGGCGCCTGCCGTGCAACTCCGCTACGCGATCGCGGGGGCGGACGAGAGCCCCACCCGCAAACCGATCGCGCTCGTCGTCGCCCGGCGTGGTGACAGCTGGGCGCTCGTGAGCGACAGTGCCACCGTGAACGGCGAGCGGCGGACGTGGCGCGGCCCGTGGGACTTCGGAACGGTCGTATCGCGCCGCGTCGACACCGGCGACGGCCGGACGTCGGTGGTGCTCGGACATCCCGAGAACGCCGCGATGGTGGACCGGCTGGCGGAGGAACTCCCCGCCGCCGTCGTCAACGCCACCCAGCTGTGGGGTTCGGACTGGGCGGGCCGCGCACTCGTGTGGGTCGCCGGATCGCAGGACGAGTTCACCGCTCTCGTCGGTTCCGATCACGACGGCCGTGGCATCGCCGCGGTCGCCATCTCGGACGCCGTCGACCCCGACGCCGACGCGGTCACCGGGCAGCGGATCGTGTTCAGCCCCTCGTCGGCGGACCGGCTCACCGAGGTCACCCGGCGGGCGATCCTGCGACACGAACTCACCCACGTGGCGGCGCGCGCCGAGACGGTGGACCGCTCACCGATGTGGGTGCTGGAGGGCTACGCAGAATACGCCGCCTACCGGGGTACCGGTGAGGCCGCGCGGCAGATCGCGCCGGCCCTGACCGCGCAGGTGGGCGCCGAGGGCCCGCCGACCGGATTCCCCGAGAACACCGACTTCTCCGCATCCGGCGAACGCGGCTCGGTCGCCTACGAGACCGCGTGGTCGATCAACGCCTTCGTCGCGGAGCAGTACGGCGAAACGAAGCTGACGGAGCTGTACCGGACACTGGCCGTGGGGGAGGCCGATCCGGACACGGTCGACGCACGACTGTCCGACGTCCTCGGCGTCGACGCCGAGCAGTTCCGGGACCGCTGGACCAGCTGGGTGGGCGCTCACCTGGGGTGACCCTGCGTCGGAGTCCGCGCGATCGACCGCCTACGGTGATCACATGCGCCGAACCCTGTTGGTGACGAACGATTTTCCGCCGCGACCCGGTGGAATTCAGTCGTACCTGCACACCTTCGCCAAGCACCTGCCCGCCGAGGACCTTGTCGTCTACGCCCCGCGCTGGCGCGGTGACTCGCACATCAAGTTCGATGCGCGGCAACCGTTTCAGGTCGTCCGTCACCCCACCACCCTGATGGTGCCGACACCGTTCGTCGCGCGCCGCGCCACCAGGTTGCTCGCCGAACACGACTGCACCGGCGTCTGGTTCGGCGCAGCGGCCCCGCTCGCACTGCTGAGTTCGACGCTGCGCCGCGCCGGAGCGGAACGGGTGGTCGCGAGTACCCACGGACACGAGGTCGGCTGGTCGATGCTCCCGGCCGCCCGCCAAGCCCTCGGCCGGATCGGCGACGGCACCGACGTCGTCACGTACGTCAGCCGCTACACCCGCGGCCGATTCGCGTCCGCATTCGGCGCCGGTGCGGCACTCGAGCACCTGCCGCCCGGAGTCGACACCGACCTGTTCACCCCGGACAGCGGGGCGCGGTCCGAACTGCGGGCCCGATACGGGCTGGGCGACCGGCCGACGATCCTGTGCCTGTCCCGGCTCGTGCCGCGCAAGGGCCAGGACATCCTTATCAGGGCGCTCCCGAACATCCGCGAACACATCGACGGCGCCGTCCTCATGATCGTCGGCGGCGGACCCTACGAGGACCGCCTGCGCTCCCTCGCCCGCTCGGCGGGCGTCGAGGACCACGTCGTGTTCACGGGAACAGTGCCGTCCGCGGAGTTGGCGGCGCACCACACGATCGCAGACGTGTTCGCGATGCCCTGCCGCACGCGGGGTGCGGGACTCGACGTCGAGGGCCTCGGCATCGTGTTCCTGGAGGCGTCGGCCTCCGGTGTCCCTGTCATCGCCGGACAGTCCGGCGGCGCCCCGGAAACGGTGCGGCAGAACGAAACCGGGATGGTCGTGGACGGCACGTCGGTGGCCGAGGTGGCGAGATCGGTGATCGCGGTGCTGTCCGATCGCGACCGGGCGGCGGCGATGGGCGCCGCCGGCCGGGACTGGGTCAAGGCGCAGTGGCGGTGGGACGTGCTCGCCGCCAAGCTGCAGTCCCTGCTGGCGTGACCGCCCCGTGAGTACTTCTCAACCGCGGGCGGTTGAGAAGTACTCACGAGCGCCGGAGGCGCACTATCTGGCGTAGAGGGCCGCGATGTCGTCGGCGAAGCTGTCGTGCACCACGTTGCGCTTGAGCTTCATCGTCGGTGTGAGCTCGCCGGTCTCCTCCGTGAAGTCCACGGGCAGGACCCGGAACTTCTTGATGGCCTCCGCGTGCGACACGAGCTTGTTGGCTTCCGCGACGGCCTCGTCGATCTCGGCCGTGAGGTCGGCGTCGGCGAGCAGATCGGCGACCGTCGTGCCCGCGGGCTTGCCGTTGCGCTCGTTCCACGCCGGCAGTGCGTCGGCGTCGATGGTGATGAGCGCGCCGATGAACGGCTGCTGATCGCCGACGACGATGGCCTGGCTGATCAGCGGGTGGGCACGCAGGTGATCCTCGAGCTGGGCGGGGGAGACGTTCTTGCCGCCCGCTGTGACGATGATCTCCTTCTTGCGTCCGGTGATGGTGATGTAGCCGTCCGCGTCGACCGAACCGAGGTCGCCGGTGTGGAACCAGCCGTTCTCGATCGCGTCGGCGGTCGCGTTCTCGTTGCGCCAGTAGCCGCCGAAGACGACCGGCCCCGACAGCAGGATCTCGCCGTCGTCGGCGATGCGAACGGAATTGCCTGCGAGGGGCTTGCCGACCGACCCGACCTTCTGCGCGCCGATCGTGTTGACCGCGAACGCCGCGGACGTCTCGGTGAGGCCGTAGCCCTCGTAGATGGTGATGCCGATGCCGCGGAAGAAGTGGCCGAGGCGGGCACCGAGCGGGGCGCCGCCGGAGATCGCCAGCTGGCACCTGCCGCCGAGCGCGGCCCGCAGCTTCGAGAACACCAGCTTGTCGAACAGCGCGTGCTTGGCCTTGAGGACCAGTCCCGGGCCGCCGTTGTCCTGGGCCTCGCTCCACGCGATGGCCGTCTCGGCGGCGGCGTCGAAGATCTTGCCGTTGCCCTCGCCGTGGGCCTTGGCGCGGGCGCTGTTGTACACCTTCTCGAACACCCGCGGCACGGACAGGATGAAGTCGGGGCGGAACTCGCCGAACGTCGGGACGAGGTTCGGGATGTCGCTGGTGTGGCCGAGCGCGGCGCCGGCGTCGAACGACGCGATGCTGACCGCGCGCGCCAGGACGTGCGCCATCGGCAGGAACATGAGGGTGCTGACACCGGGCGTCTTCAGCAGGGTGCCGAGGCTGGAATCGAGGATGCCCTTCGACTCGGCGATGAGGTTGGCGTGGGTGAGCTGGCAGCCCTTGGGCCTGCCCGTGGTACCGGACGTGTAGATGAGGGTGGCCGGATCGCCGGACTTCAGTGCGGCGACGCGTGCCCGGACCTCGGAGTCGGGAACGTCGGCGCCGCGTTCGGTCAGTTCCTCGACGACGCCGCGGTCGCTTTCCGACGCCTCGATCCGGTAGACGCCGCGGAGGGCGGTCGCCTCGGCGGCCACGGCCTTGACCGTGGCGGCGTGTGCCTCGTTCTCGACGACGAGGTCGATCGCGGCGGAGTCCTCGAGAATCCAGCGGACCTGCTCGGCGGAGGACGTCTCGTAGATCGGGACGGTGACACCGCCTGCCGCCCAGATCGCGAAGTCGACCAGCGGCCACTCGTACCGGGTGGCCGACATCAGGGCCACCCGGTCGCCCTGCTGGACGCCGATGGCGATGAGTCCCTTGGCGACCGCGGTGACCTGCGCGGCGAACTCGGCGGCCGTGACGTCGGTCCACCGTCCGTCGATCTTGCGCTTGTACACGACCAGCGTCGGGGCGGCCGCGGCATGGGCGAACACCGAGTCGACCGCGGACGCGTCCTCCGCGATCGTGAACGACTGTGGCGCGCTGAACTCGGGCACGAAAACCTCCGACACTGAAAATACTGGCGAGTAGGATTGTCTTCGCCAACTTTAGACCTTCCCCCGCAGGCTCCGCCTCCTGGCCGAACACGGGTGGTCAGAGGCCTGCTCGCGGGGCACCGCGGAACCGCGCCGAGGGCAATATGTGAAGCTTGTCGCCGTGAGCAGCATTCAGGTCGCAGACCAGACGTTCATCGCGGCCCCACCGCAGCAGGTCGCGGCGGCGATCGCCCCGCCTGCCCGCTGGCGCCGGTGGTGGCCCGACCTCACCCTCGCCGTCCGCGAGGACCGCGTCGAAAAGGGCATCCGCTGGACCGTGGCCGGACCCCTCACCGGGACGATGGAAGTATGGCTCGAGCCGGTGCTGGACGGAGCGATCGTGCACTACTTCCTCCACGCCGAACCGGCGCGCAGCGAGCCCGCCCCGGATCTGGCCGCCCTGAACCGTCGCAGGCGGGTCGAGGGCAAGGTGATGTCTTTCGAGGTGAAGAAGGAACTCGAGGCCGGTCGCGCAGCGGGAGAACCGCCGTCCTGAGCCCGTTCCGGCCGTCACGGCGGGGTCGGCATTGTGTCCGGGCGCCGGAATCGTGTGTGATAGTCGGGCACCACACAGACATACGGAACCGGTAACGGCGTGGCCCCGCGATCGACGACGGGTCGGCCAGGCGAAAGGAAGCGTTCACTCCATGCCCGAGAGGACCAAGAGGTCGATCAGTATCGAGGCGCCGCCCGCCCGGGTGATGGATGTGATCGCCGACTTCGACGCGTACCCCGCGTGGGTGGCAGCCGCGAAGTCCGTCGAGGTCATGGAACCCGGAAAGAACGGCCGCGCCGACCGGGTGCGGTTCGTGCTCGACGCGGGCATGGTCAAGGACACGTACGTTCTCCGTTACGACTGGGCGCCCGACGGCAAGTCGGTCAGCTGGGAACTCGAGTCCGGTGAGATCCAGAAGTCCCAGTTCGGTTCGTACGTCCTCGAGGACGAGCCGGACGGCGGCACCACCGTCACGTACGAGCTCACCGTCGACCTCACCATTCCGATGATCGGCCTGTTCAAGCGCAAGGCGGAGAAGGCGATCACCGACACCGCGCTCAAGGAACTCAAGAAGCGGGTGGAAGGCTGAGCAGCGAGGGCCGTGCCGGACCTGCGCGGGTCCAGTTCTTCGTGGGGAAGGGGGGCGTCGGTAAGACGACGCTCGCGGCCGCGACGGCACAGGCGGCGGCCGAGTCCGGGAACCGGACGCTCCTCGTCTCGCTCGACCAGGCGCATTCCCTCGCTGACGTGGTCGGGATCGCCGCCGCCCGTGACGTCGTGTCCGTGACGGACACCCTCGATGTCCTCGAACTCGACACCCTCACGTTGCTCGAGAACAGATTCCGCAGCCTGGCAGCGGTTCTCGCGGCCGCAGGCACGCACGACCACGGCGCTCAGTTGTCCGCGCTCGAACCGGAGGAGCTGACCGGGCTTCCCGGCGTGCAGGACGTACTCGGGCTGGGCGAGATCGTCCGGTTCGCCACCGAGGGTGACTACGACGCCGTCGTGGTCGACTGCCCGCCCACGGCGGATTGCCTCCGGACATTGGCCGCTCCCGCGATGACTCTGGACTACCTCGAACGGGTGTGGCCGCAGCACCGCCGGATCGCCGCGCTGCTGGGTTCGGACCCCCGCCTCGTCATGCTGGTGTCGCTGATCGAACAGGTCGTGTCCGCGGTCGGCAAGGTCCGGGAGTTGCTCGCGAACCGCGCGAAAACCACTGTGCGACTGGTGACGACACCGGAGCGGGTGGTGCTGACGGAGACCCGGCGCACCGTCGCGGTGGCCGCGCTGTCCGGCCTGCGCATCGACGCGATCCTCGTGAACAACCTTCTGCCGCACTTCGATTCGCCGGCAGGACATGACGATCCCGGTGTGGCATGGTTGATCAGGCGGCGTGCCCTGCAGCAGCGGGTGCTCGCCGAGCTCACCGCCTCCGCGGGCACCACGGTGATCCTCTCGGTCACCCGGTCGGTGACGGAGCCGGTAGGGTGGGCCGATCTCGGCGGTATCGCCAGGGAGTTGTACGCCGACGACACGGACGCGGTTGCGGTGTTGGGGAAGAACCCGCCTGCGGTGCGGGTGGGGCTGGAATCGGGGGCCGGTGTGGATTCTGTGTACACGATGCGGATGTATCTGCCGCTCGTGAACCCGTCGACCCTCACGTTGGGTCGAGTGGAGGACGACTTGGTCGTGGGAGCGGAAGGGGTGCGCCGCCGGGTGCGCCTCGCCTCGGTCCTGCGCCGGTGCGTCGTCGCGGGCGCAGAACTCGACGGAAGCGATCTGGTCGTGCGCTTCACGCCCGACCCCCAGGTGTGGCCGGTATGAACGACGACCACGCGCAGCTGCTGGCGGAGCTGCGGGCGCTGGCCGAGACCGCCCTGGACCGTCTCGAGCCGATCCTCCAGCGCGCGGCGGCGCCGCACGCCGCGGCGGACGCTGCGGGAACAGACCCCGGCACCGGTCAGTGGTCGGGATGCACGTGGTGCCCGGTGTGCGCGCTCGCGGCCCTGATCCGCGGCGAGCAGCACGACCTCGTGACCCTGCTCGCCGGCCAGGCGTCCGTGCTGATCGCCGTGCTGCGGCAGATCCTCGACGAGCACACCGATCACGACCCCTCGGGCCCCGGCGCGCCGGAACCGGGTCCGGGCGACGGCGGCGGAACGCCCGAACCGGACGGCGGCCCCGCGTTCGAACCGATCACCGTCACCGTCAAGCGCTGACGGTGCCCGCCACCGGCCGGATCGGCGGACTCGTGCACGTCGGCGATCCGGCATGGGCACAATCATCTTCATGAGCACAGGCACGGGCAGCGATCGCACCCCCGGCTCGGCGCTGACCATCGGCATCGACGTGGGTGGAACGAGCATCCGTGCGTCGGTGGTCGACTCGGCCGGCGAGGTGCTCGACTCGCTCCAGTCGCCGACCCCGGCGTCGGCGACGGCCCTGGAGAACGGCCTGGACCGGGCGGTGCGGGAACTGTCCGCGCGGCACGACGTCGCCGCGGTGGGGCTGGCGGTCGCCGGGTTCATCACCCCCGACCACACCACGGTGCGGTTCGCGCCGCATCTGCCGTGGGTCGGGGCGCCCGTCGGCCGGGACCTGGGGCAGCGCCTCGGTCTGCCGGTGATCCTCGAGCACGACGTGAATGCCGCGGCCTGGGCCGAGCACCGGTTCGGTGCGGCGGCGGGCGGCCGGAACGTGGTGATGCTCGCGATCGGCACGGGCATCGGCGCGGCGCTCCTCGCCGATGGCCGGCTGTACCGCGGCAGCCACGGCGTCGCACCCGAACTCGGGCACATCCAGGTCGTTCCCGGCGGTCGCCCGTGTGCGTGCGGCAAACACGGCTGCTGGGAGCGGTATTGCAGCGGGACGGCCCTCGTCGACACCGCGATCGAACTTCTGGCCGCGGATCCGGCGACGTCGACCGTCCTCGCGCGGGAGGTGGCGGTCGATCCCGGGGTGCTCACGGGCAGGAGGATCGCCGGCGCCGCACAGGACGGCGATCCGCTCGCGCTGGAGACGATGCGGGACTTCGCCCGGTGGCTCGGGGTCGGCCTGGCTCTCATCGGTGACGTGTACGACCCGGATCTCGTCGTCATCGCCGGCGGAGTCGCGAGTTCGTCGGCGCTGTTCATCGACGAGGCCCGCGAGCACTATGCGGCGCTGACGACGGGCGCCGGGCACCGGCCGCTGGCCCGGATCCGGCCGACCCAGCTGGGGGAGGCGGCGGGCATGATCGGGGCGGCGGAACTCGCGCGGGCGGTCCTGCCCGATCGGGTGGGTTGACGCCCGGCCGATCGCTGTAAACCCGCAGAGTGTGATGTTGTGCGGGCCCCCCGGCCGTGTGTAGCGACCCTCACCCACCCGAAGTAGAGTCGAGCCGAACGAAGCTTGGGTTGTGAACGGGAGGGACGCCATGTGGTACTGGCTCTTCAAGTACGTGTTTTTGGGGCCGGTTCTCTGGGGGTTGGGCAGACCGACCGTGGAGGGTACGGAGAACATTCCGGCGGAGGGCGGTGCCATTCTGGCGAGTAACCATCAGGCCGTGCTGGATTCGTTCTTCCTGCCGCTGAGAGTGCCGCGGAGGATCACTTTTCTCGCCAAGAGCGAGTATTTCACCGGGACGGGACTCAAGGGCGCGTTCCAGCGCTGGTTCTTCTCGGTGGTCGGCCAGGTGCCGATCGACCGGACGGGCGCCGACGCCGCGCAGGACGCTTTGAACGCCGGCTTGCGCGTCCTCGCGCAGGGCAAGCTGCTCGGCATCTACCCGGAGGGCACCCGGTCGCCCGACGGCCGGCTGTACAAGGGCAAGACGGGTCTGGCGCGCATGGCGCTCGAGTCCGGTGTGAAGGTCATCCCGGTCGCGATGATCGGAACGGAGAAGGTCAACCCGATCGGCTCCCGCGTGTGGCGTCCCGCAAAGGTCACCATCCGCGTCGGCGAGCCCATCGACTTCTCGCGTTTCGAGGGGATGGGTGGCAACCGGTTCGTCGAGCGGGCCGTCACCGACGAGGTCATGTACAAGCTGATGAAGCTGTCGGGTCAGGAATACGTCGACATCTACGCGGCCACGCTGAAGAAGAAGGCCCCCGCCGCGGACGGTTCCGCACCGGCTCCGGTGGCCGGAGTGGCACCGGCGAACGATGCGAGCACCGTCACGCGACTGCCGGATACCCGGGCGAGCTGATCGCCCCGACCTCTCAGCCGACGGGGACGGTCAGATCGTCGGAGTTCTCCGACCGATCGTCCTCGTCGGGCTGCGTGGGCCGGGTGCGGAACGCGACGATCGCGACCAGCACAACGGCGAGCCCCCACCACACGTACGACGCCGCCAGGAACTGATCCCACAGATTCCAGTGGGTTCCGCTCCAGCGTCCCACTCCGAGCTTCCAGTGCGCGGCGAGCTTGACGACGACGACGCCGACCACGGCCGTGACCGCCAGGGCGACATTCTGTCGTCGGTAGGCGAGGACGCCGAGCACGAGGACGACCGGCACCGACCACACCCAGTGATGCGACCAGGACACGGGGGAGACGAGCAACCCGAGGACGGCGTTGAGTCCCAGCGCGAGCGCCGTCTCACCGGCCCGCAGCGCCCGCACCATTGCGACGATCACCAGCGCGAGAACCGCGACGCTCAGCAGCAGCCAGATCGGGGTGCGCATCCCGTCGCTCAGACCGAGCCGGGCCAGCACGCCGGTGATGCTCTGGTTCGCGGGATACGCCGGTGTGCCGATCCGATCGGAATCGAAGAGCGTCTGCGTCCAATAGGTGACGGAATCGTTCCACGTCGCGATCGCGCCCACCGCGCTGAACGCAAGGAAACTGACCGCGGTGACGACGGCGGAGCGAAAGTCTTTGCGCACCAGGAAATACAGGATGAACACGGCCGGTGTCAGCTTCACCGCCGCGGCGAGGCCGATCAGCAGTCCGCGGGGCCACGGCGTCTTCTTCGGCAGGCAGTCCGCCGCGACCAGCAGCATCAGCAGAATGTTGATCTGCCCGTAGTCCAGGGTCGACGAGACCGGTTCGAGGGCCATCGCCACCGCGAGCGCTCCGAGCGCCGTCCACACCAGCGTGCGGCGTGGTGCGATGCCCAGCGAGTCGAGTGTGACGACGAGGACGCCGAACAGGGCTATCAGCGACAACACCGTCACCACGGTCCCGGCCGTCGCCAGCGACACCGTCGAAAGCGGACTGAACACGACCGCGGCCAGCGGCGGGTACGTGAACGGCAGGAAGTTGCCCATCTGGGTGGCAGGCATCGACCCGTACAGCGTCGGGCCGTGCAGGAACACCGAACCGCCCAGGCGGTAGACGTCGAGGTCGAGCCGGTAGTAGAAGCCGAAGTCCCGCAGACCGGGTAGTCCGAGCAGGTTGTAGGCGAATCCGACGGCGAGCCCGGCGAGCACGAGGACGCGGATCACGAGACCGCCGGCCCGGAGGTGCACGGGCACCCGCGGCCGGTCGAGCGGGTCCGCGACAGGGGCGGCGGACTGTCGACCGTCGGAGCGTGCGCTCACCGAGGCCTCCTTCACGAGGTAGGGGTGGATCCGGATGACGCCGACGGGTGAGGCATAGTTTGCGGGCGTGCGTTACTTCTACGACTGCGAGTTCATCGAGGATGGTCGCACGATCGACCTGGTGTCGATCGGGGTGGTCGCAGAGGACGGACGTGAATTCTACGCGGTGTCCACCGAGTTCGATCCCGACCGTGCGGGCAAGTGGGTGCGCAGGAACGTGCTGCCGAAGCTGCCGCAGCCGTCGTCGCCCCTCTGGAAGAGCCGCGCCCGCATTCGCGACGACCTCTACGCGTTCCTGATTCCCCGGTCCGGCATCGTCCCCGAACTGTGGGCGTGGGTGGCCGCCTACGACCACGTCGCGCTCTGCCAGCTGTGGGGTGACATGACGGAGCTGCCGCAGACGCTGCCCCGGTACACCCGCGAACTCCGGCAGTACTGGGAGGAGCACGGCAGCCCGGCGCTCCCACCTGCACCGGGCGACGCTCACGACGCACTCGCCGACGCCCGGCACAACCTGGCGAAGTTCGAGGCAGTTCAGGCGGCACGGTCACTCCGGTGACCTGACTCGCCATCGCTCCGGTCGAGCGAATATCCTGTATGGGTGAACTGGACTGTCGACGTGCCGATCGACCGCTTGCCCGAACTCCCGCCGCTGCCCACCGAGATGCGTGAGCGCCTCGACGCAGCGCTGGCCAAGCCCGCTGCCCAGCAGCCGCAATGGCCAGAAGGTCAGGCCGCCGCGATGCGGACCGTCCTCGAGAGTGTGCCCCCGATCACGGTGGCCAGCGAGGTCGTGGCCCTGCAGGAGAAGCTGGCCCAGGTCGCGCGCGGCGAGGCGTTCCTCCTCCAGGGCGGTGACTGCGCCGAGACGTTCGCGGACAACACCGAGCCGCACATCAAGGGCAACATCCGCACCCTGCTGCAGATGGCCGTCGTCCTGACGTACGGTGCGAGCCTGCCCGTCGTCAAGGTCGCGCGCATCGCCGGTCAGTACGCGAAGCCGCGGTCGTCGAACGTCGACGCCCTGGGGCTGCAGTCGTACCGCGGCGACATGGTCAACTCTCTCGTCGCGGACGAGGCCGTGCGCGCCCACGACCCGTCGCGGCTCGTGCGGGCGTACGCGAATGCCAGCGCCGCGATGAACCTGGTCCGCGCACTCACCGGTGCGGGCATGGCCGACCTGCACAAGGTGCACGACTGGAACCGCGAATTCGTGTCCTCCTCGCCTGCCGGGGCCCGCTACGAGGCACTCGCCGCGGAGATCGACCGTGGGCTGCAGTTCATGAACGCCTGCGGTGTCACCGATCCCAGCCTGCACCACGCGCAGATCTTCGCCAGCCACGAGGCGCTCGTCCTCGACTACGAGCGCGCGATGCTGCGCCTCGACAACGACGACGACCACGCCAAGCTGTACGACCTGTCCGCCCACTTCCTGTGGATCGGCGACCGCACCCGTCAGCTCGACGGAGCGCACATCGCGTTCGCCGAACTCGTGTCGAACCCGATCGGCCTGAAGATCGGTCCGAGCACCACTCCGGAGATGGCGGTCGAATACGTCGAACGCCTCGACCCCACCAACAAGCCGGGCCGGCTCACCCTCATCTCGCGCATGGGCAACAACAAGGTCCGCGACCTGCTGCCGCCCATCATCGAGAAGGTGCAGGCCACCGGTCACCAGGTGATCTGGCAGTGCGACCCGATGCACGGCAACACGCACGAGGCGTCCACCGGCTACAAGACCCGTCACTTCGACCGCATCGTCGACGAGGTCCAGGGATTCTTCGAGGTCCACAACGGTCTCGGCACCTACCCCGGTGGCATCCACGTCGAACTCACCGGTGAGAACGTCACCGAATGTCTCGGCGGCGCGCAGGACATCTCCGACCTCGACCTGTCCGGTCGCTACGAGACGGCGTGCGACCCCCGCCTCAACACCCAGCAGTCGCTGGAACTGGCGTTCCTCGTCGCGGAGATGCTGCGCGGCTGACCGCCCGCATCGGAGACCCTCACTGCCCTGCTCCCGCGGGGTCAGGGCAGTGAGACCAGGGTGACCGTGCTCCCGGGTTTCACCAGATCGCCGCTGCCCGGGTTCTGGCCGATGACCAGTGACCTGTCGGTGTCGGTCACCTGACGCACCTTCACGTCGAGTCCGAGACGGCTCAGCTCGTCGCGTGCGGATCCGACGGTCCGCCCCAGCATGGACGGCAACCGCACCGCATTCGACACACTCAACGTCACGCTGGTGCCCGCATTGACAGTGGTGCCCGCCTTCGGGCTGGTGGCGATCGCGTCCCCGGCGGCGACGTTCCGGTCGAAGTCGGTCGTGGTGTCCTGCACGACGATGCCGACCGCCTCGAGCGACGCGCGTGCCTCGGCCTCCGACATGCCCTTCACGTCGGGAACATCCACCGGCGGCGCACCTTTGCTGACGATCAGTTTGACCGTGGAACCGGTCGCGAGTTCCGTGCCCGGCGCCGGGTCGAGCGCGGCCACCGCGCCGATCGGGACCTTCGCGCTGAACGCCTGACCGCCGTCCACCGGGGTGAACGTGCGGTTCCGCAGTTCCTGCTCGATCCCCGCGCGTTCGCCGCCCGCCGGCAGCGGCGGGACGGTCGGCCTGCCCAGGGACACGAGCAGGGCCACCGTGCCGTCCCGGGAGATTCGCGAACCACCCGTCGGATCGGTGCCCAGCACCGTGTCGAGCGCCGCCGTGTCCGAATACTGCCCGCGGATCTCCGTCGACAGACCGGCCGCTTCGATCGCCGTCACCGCCGCACCCCGCGACAGACCGTCGGTGGTCGGGACCGCGGTGAACCGGCCCGAACCCATCCACCAGCCACCGAAACCCACCGCCAGGGCGAGCATCAGGATCACGAGCAGCCACACGATCGTGGTCCGGCGCGACCGCTGCCGTTCGGCGGCGAAGTCCGGGTAGTGGTAGCCGTCGTCGGTTTCGTCGTCCACCGCGAACGGCGGTTCGTCCATCGGTGGCCGCGGAGTCTGGGTGGTGACGACCCTCGTGTGCTGCAGGCCGGGCTGTGCAGGCAGCGGGCTGGGTGGGGACAGCGGCGCGGCGGGCGGAAGGTGCACCGTCGGCGGTGCGACGGGGCCCGGCGGCGCGGTCAGGGGAGGAGCGCTCGCGGCGGCCGCGGCGCTCAGGTGCTGCGCCGAGCGTCGCGGGGCGGGCACCCGGTACGCGGGCAGGTCGAGCGCCGCCGCGATGCCGCGCAACGCCGAACCCATCTGCGCGGCGTCGGCGAAGCGGTGCGACGGCTCCCGGTGCGTGGCCTCCGCGACGAGTTCGTCGAACTCGGGCGGCACACCCGCGATGTACGAACCCGGCCGCGGGACGTCCTGATTGATCCGCTGATACGCCACGGACAACGACGTGTCCCCGGTGAACGGGGTCCGTCCGGTGAGGAGTTCGAACAGCAGGACACCGGTGGAGTAGACATCACTGCGGGTGTCGGCGATCCCCGACGTCACCTGCTCCGGCGACAGATACGCCGCCGTGCCGAGAATCACACTGTTCGACGTGGTGTTCGACGCCGCGGCCGCCCGCACCAGACCGAAATCCGCGATCTTCACCTCACCGCCGTCGGAGATCAGGATGTTCTCCGGTTTGACGTCGCGGTGCACGAGACCCGCCCGGTGGGCGACGGCGAGCGCGTCGAGAACCGGCCCCACGACCGCGGCCACCGCGTGCGGCGGCATCGGCCCGCGTTCCCGCAGGAGTTCGCGCAGTGTTCCGCCGTCGACCAGTTCCATCACCAGGAACGCGTGATCGCGGTCGTGTCCCTGGTCGTACACGGCGACCAGGGAAGGGTGCTTGAGTCGCGCGACCGAGCGGGCCTCGAACTCGAATCGGGTCACGAACGCCGGATCGGCCGCGAACTGCGGATCCATCACCTTGATGGCCACCGGACGGTCGAGACGCGTGTCGAGCCCCCTGTACACGGTGGACATGCCGCCACGCGCGATCGTGGCATCCACCCGATAGCGCCGGTCGAGCAGCTCGCCGATCAAACGTTGACCTCCATCGTGCACAGTGTCCGTTCCCCCGTCAGTGCGCGCAGCCCGGCCACGCGCCTCTCAATCGTAGCCAGCGACACCGACCGGTAGCGCCACGCCGGACGCGACCAGATAACGTTAGGGGAGTGAGTGCCATCCCTTACTGTGACGATGTCCTGGACCCTTCCGTCTCGCTCCTCCAGCTGGTGGACGTCGCGAAGAACCTCGGTGTGGCCGTCACCCGCGTGCAGCAGCTTCTGCGGGATCAGCAGTTGATCGCCGTGCGCCGCGACGGCGTCCTCGGCGTCCCCGAACTCTTCTTCGACGAGACCGGTGAGACCGTCAAATGGCTGCCCGGACTCATCGCGGTGCTGCACGACGGCGGATTCAAGGACGAGGAAATCCTGCAGTGGCTGTTCCGTGAGGACGACAGCCTGCCGGGCACGCCCGTCCAGGCCCTGCACGGTCACCTCGCGCGCGAAGTGATCCGCCGCGCCCAGGCCATGGGATTCTGACCGCCGGTCACCACATCCGGCCGCGGGCGGGCACCGCGAGCCGGGCGAACTGAGGAATCGCCGTCGCCCACCGGTTCCTCCGCGGAACGGTGGCGCGCCGGTCGAGAACCCGGTACCCGCCACGTTCGATCTCGTCGAGGATGCGTGAGTACAGCACGAACGCCGTCCGGATGCCGGGTTGGACGCGTCGATCCAGCATCGCGATGCCCGGTTCCGCGTCCCGGTACACCGACCGGGTGACCGCGATCAGGTGGGCGAGCGCCCGCACGATGCGTTGGTCCGTCGCGCCGCGGCGTCGGCTGTGCGCGAGAAGTTCGGTGTCGACCCCGAACGCGGCCAGCTCCTCGGCCGGGAGATAGACCCGGCCCCGATCCAGGTCCTCGCCGACGTCGCGAAGGAAATTGGTCAGCTGGAACGCCTCCCCGAGGGCCGCGGCGTGCGGTTCGGCGCCGGGCCCGGTGGTGCCGAGGACGGGCAGCATCTGCAATCCGATCACGACGGCCGACCCGTACATGTACGTGCGGAGCTCGGTCAGACTGCCGTAGTCGGCCCGGTGCTCCGGAGTGCCCGGAACGTCCATCCGCATCGAGTTCAGGAACGCGAAGAAGTAGTCGTGGGGGATGGCGAAGTCCGCCACGGTGTCGAGGAACGCGGGAAGGACCCGCCGCATCTGCGCTGAGCAGGCGGTGTCACCGACGGCGTGCTTGTCCGCGAAGCCGCGCCGCAGCACCGCGTCGATCCGGTCGAGTTCGGCGGCGCACTCCCCGGCGGTCCGGCCGGGATCGACGTCCACGAGGTCGTCGACCGTGCGGGCGAACCCGTAGAGGGCGTGCACGGCGGCCTGGCGGCGCTCAGGAAGCAACCGGGTGGCCAGGTGGTACGTGCGTCCGTGCTCTGCCGTCACCGCGCCGCAGTACCGGTAACTCTCGGACAGCGCGGTCATCGACCGGTCATTCGAGGCCGTGCGACGACGCAGCACCTGCGAGGTCGGAGGTGCGCTCTTCCCCAACGGGCCGGGGTGCGCGCAGCCGCAGCGGGTCGACCGTGCGCAGCGACACCGCCGCCACGACCGCGGCGAACGTCGCGAGCATCACGTGCGCCAACGTGTAGAGCCCGATCGACCCGTCCGGCTGGAAGACCAGCATCAACCAGGTGGACAACCCGACGAGGATCATCAGGGTCCGCGTCGACAACGCGAAGCCGGCCGCGATGGCGATCGGCCACGAGTAGTACCACGGCAGCGCCGCGGGCGACAGGATCACGATCGCGACCAGGACGATGAGGATCCCGAGGATCGCATCCCGCTCGGTCTTCCGGTACCGCCACCAGGCGGCGAGCACGATCGCGACGAGGGCCACCGCACAGATCGGGCGGGTGACGGCCAGGACCTCGCCCAGCCGCAGGTCCGCGAACCACGACGTTCCGACCGTCACGAAGTGGGCGAGGATCGTCGGCAGCGACAACCAGTTGATGATCTTGTTCGAACCGGACAGCGCCGTCATCCAGCCGAGCCCGACACCGGCGACGGCCGATGCGGCGGCGAAGACGACCACGAACACGGCGAATCCCGCGCCTGCGGTCTTCGCGAACGACGCGAGCGGCGATGAGGGTGTGCGCCCTTCCGCCTCGGCCCTCTCCTTCTCGTGGAGCATCCAGATCCACACCATGAACGGGAGCGCGGCGCCCGCGGTCGCCTTGATCGCGACCGCCACCGCGACGAGCGCGATGCCGGCCAGATGGCGACGTTCGAGGACGAGCGCGATGCCGGCGATCATCAGGCCGACCATCAGCAGTTCGTTGTGGACACCGCCGATGAGGTGGACGAGGACCAGCGGATTGAGCACGGCGAGCCACAGCGCGATGGCCGGGTTACCGCCGAGGTGCCGCGCGAGGTGCGGGACGCCCCAGACCATCAGCGCGAGCCCCGGCAGCATCGTCACGCGCAGCAGCATCGTCCCGGCGATCACGTTGTCGCCGGTGATCGCCGTGATGCCCTGACTGAGCAGCAGGAACAGCGGACCGTACGGCGCGGTGGTGGTGGTCCACACGTTGCTGACGTTGTCGAGGAGAATCCCGGGGTTGACCACCGGGCCGACAGCGTAGGGGTCGAACCCGTCACGCAGCAGCGCGCCCTGCGCCAGGTAGGAGTACGCGTCCCGGCTGAACATCGGCACGGCCAGCAGCAGCGGCGCCGTCCACACCGGAACGACCATCCGCAACTGCCGGAGCGTGACGTCGCCGCCGAGCGTGGCGCGGCCCAGCCGCACCCACGCCGTGATCATCGCGACGACACCCACCCAGACGATGACGGTCGACAGGATCTGCCCGTGACCGAACCGGAGCCACGACAGGTGCATCGCCTCGAGCAGCGGGTCCTCGCGGCGGACGCTGCCCGCGCCGAAACCGCCGAACGTGATCATCACGGCGCCCACGAAACCGAGGAGCGCGGCGTGCCCCTCCGGGCTGCGGAGGAAGTCGGCCGTGGCCTGGGGCCACGACCGCTGCGGCGTGGTCGTCGCAGCGGCGACGGTCGCCTGCCGGGCAGAGGACGTCATGAGTGCAGATTCCTCCCCCGAGGTGAGTTCGGTTGCGGTCGGTGCGCTCGTCGTCGCGCGCTTCGCATGGTCGAGGAACCAGTTTAATTGCTGCCGGCACCAGTTCTCGCCACGCCTCGCCCTATCCTCCCGCACTTCGTGCTTTCGAGTGCAATTCCGCACTTCGTGCTCGTATCGGCCCGGTGATGCGTGCGGCCGAGAGTTTCCCCGACAGCAGGACCGTAGGAACGCCGACACCGGGCACGGTTCCGGAACCGGCGAGGACGACGTTGTCGAGGCCCCGGACCAGGTTGGGGCGCCGGAACGGTCCCGTCTGCCGGAACACGTGCGCTGCCGCGAAGGGACTGCCCGCCGCCATGCCTTTCCCGAGCCAGGTCAGCGGAGTGTCGACGTGGTCGATGGTGAAATGCTCCGCGATCCCGCTGTAGCCGCGCTTCTCGAGTTCGCGCAGCAGTTCGGTCACGTACGGGCCGGTCAGCGAGGACCACTCCAGCGGCGCGCTGTGCAGGTTGGGGCAGGGAGCCAGCACCGACAGCGGTTCCGAGGCGGTGCCCGCGCGGTCCACGGCGAGGCCCGGGTCCGACACGGCGGGCCGGGTGATCAGCAGCGACGGGTCGGTCATCAGCCGTCCGCGTCCCCGGCGTGCGGTGATCTCCGCGAACGTCCGCTTCCACGCGTGACCGAAGTCGATGGTGTGGTGCCGCTGGGCGGCCCACCCCGATGCGACCGCGGTCGGGACGGTCCCGTGCAGGACCACGGCGGACGGCGACACCCGCACCCGGCGGGGGGTCCGGCGGGTCACCGGGCGCAGCAGCGCGTCGACGACGGCCGTGTCGGGGGTGAGCACCAGCGCGTCGCAGTCGATGCGGTCACCCGCAGACGTGACGACGGCGCCGACGCGATCACCGGTTCGCTCGAGTGCCGCGACCTCGGTGCCGAACCGGATCTCCCCACCCGCGGTGGTGAGGGCGTCGGCGAGGGCGAGCGCGATCGATCGCATCCCGCCCCGGGGGAAGTAGACGCCGAGCGAGGTGTCCATGTGGGCGATCGCGCCGTACACCGCGAGGGCGTCGGCGGGGGCGACGCCGGCGTACAGCGCCTGGAACGTGAAGATCCGGCGCAGTCGCGGATCGGTGATCGTCCGGTCGACCCGGGCGCCGAGGCGGCCGAATCCGCCCAGCGCGGTGAGCCTCAGCAGATCCTTCGCGGCCTCACGGGACGAGACGAGATCCAGCGGCGAGTCGAAGTTCGCGTCCATGAAGCGGTGGTACTCGGCGTCGAAGATCCTGCCGAGCCAGCGCCGCAGCCGCAGGTACCGGGCCGACTCGTCCGGCCCGCACACCCGGCCGACCTCGGCGGCCATCGCGTCGGGATCGGAGTGGACGTCGAGCGAGGAACCGTCCGCGAACCGCGCGTGATACGCCGGGGCCAGCCGTTCGAGGACCAGCGGCGGGCAGGTCGACGTGAAATCCGCGCCGACGGCGGCGAGCGCCTCGCCGACCAGTTCGGGCATCGTGAGGACGGTCGCGCCGTTGTCGATGTCGTAGCCGGGACCGCGGTAGGTGCCGACCCGGCCGCCCGGTGACGACTCCCGTTCGAGGACGGTGACGCGGCGGCCCGATCCGGTGAGGTGCAGGGCGGCGGAGAGACCGGCGAGGCCCGCGCCGACGACCACGACGTGATCGGTGCGGCCGGGAACCGTCCGGAGCGCGCGAGCCACCGCGGACCTCAGTAGTCGCGGCGCGTCGCGGCGACGGCCATCTCGGTGAGTTGCTGCTTCGCCGCGGTGGTGGCGGTGCTCGTCTCCAGTGTGGACAGCGCGTTCGCGACGAGATCCTCGATCTGCTTCTCCACGTCCGCGACCGCGCCGAGCGAGGTGATCGTGTTCCGGAGGGTGTCCACGTCCGAATCCGACAGATCGGTGCCGATGCCCTCGCGGAGCAGGACGGCCGCGGCGGGGTCGCCGGCATCGGCGCGCTGCAGCGACATCGCGAACAGAACGGTGCGCTTGCCCGCCCGCAGGTCGTCGCCCGACGGCTTGCCCGTGACGGCCGGATCCCCGAACACGCCCAGCAGGTCGTCGCGGAGCTGGAAGGCGATACCGATGTCGGTGCCGAATCGGCGGTACGCCGAGACCAGGGTGTCGTCGGCGCCTGCGAGTGCCGCGCCGAGGTGCAGCGGCCGCTCGATGGTGTATGCCGCGGTCTTGTACCGGTTGACCTTCATGGCGGCGTCGATCGACTCGTCCGCCCGGGCCTCGTTGCTGATGTCGAGGAACTGCCCGCCGAGCACCTCGGTGCGCATCGCCGACCACACGGGGGAGATGCGGGCGGAGGCGTCCGGAGTGATGCCCGATTCGCGGATCATGTCGTCGGCCCAGGCCAGCGCGAGGTCGCCGAGAAGGATCGCGACGCCCTCGCCGAAGTGAGCGGAATCACCGCTCCACCGCCCGGTGCGGTGCTGTTCCGCGAACTCGACGTGGACGGTGGGGAACCCGCGGCGCGTCGTGGAGGCGTCGATGATGTCGTCGTGGACCAGGGCGCAGGCCTGCACCAGTTCCAGCGCGGAGCAGGCTCGGAGCACGGGCGCGGCCTCGGGGCCCCGGGCGTCGCCGCCCGCGCCCAGCCAGCCGGTCCACGCGAAGGCCGGACGGACCCGCTTGCCTCCGCGCAGGACGAAGTCCTCGAGCGTCGTCACGGCCTCGCGGTAGCCGCCGCCGACGGCGCCGACCAGGTCCTGCCGGCTGGTGAAGAAGTCGCGCAGCGCACTTTCGACCTCGGCCGCGAGGGCGGAGGGGCGCGTTCCAACGGACAGTGTTGCCTCCAGGATCGAAATTTCGCGTGTGCGCCGAGACCGGCGGCAGGCGTCGACACCACCATAGTGGGCGCTCGTCCGGGAGGCCGGTTGCCCGGATACCGGGTGCCTGCGGAGACGCAGTGGGTGCATTGCGCCGGGCACTACCTATGCTGGACGGGTGACATTCGATTCCGTCAGGGGGCGGGCCAGCGAAGGCTGGGTGACCCGCACCCCGTCCATCGTCGACCGGATCCGGTCGTCCGGCGACGGTCGGGTGCCCTTTTCCGTCGAGTTCTCGCCGCCGCGGGACGAGGCCGCCGAGGCCCGTCTGTGGCGCGCCGTCCGTGAGTTCGAGCGGATGGGCCCGGCCTTCGTCTCCATGACCTACGGTGCGGGCGGGTCGACGCGCGACCGCACGGTCCGCGTCACCGGCCAGCTCGCCGAGGAGACCACGCTCCTGCCGGTCGCGCACCTCACCGCCGTGTCCCACAGCGTCGACGAACTGCGGTCGATGGTCGGCGCCTACGCCGACCGCGGAATCAGCAACATCCTGGTCCTGCGCGGCGACCCGCCCGGTGACCCGCTCGGCGAATGGGAGAAGCACCCCCAGGGCGTCGAGTACGCCGAGGAACTGGTTCGGCTCGTCCGCGACCTCGGCGACTTCCACGTCGGTGTCGCGTCGTTCCCGGAAGGCCACTACCGCGCGCCCGATCTCGCGCACGACACCCGGTACCTGGTGTCGAAGCTACGGGCAGGCGCCGAGTACTCGATCACCCAGATGTTCTTCGACGTCGACGACTACCTGCGTCTGCGCGACCGGGTGACGGCCTACGACGCCGAGCAGGGCGCGAAGCCGATCATCCCCGAGATCATGCCGATCACGTCGCTGGGGTCGGTCCGCCGCATGCTCGAACTGTCGGGGTCGCGTCTGCCGGCGCACCTCGAGAAGCGGCTGGCCACGGCCGCAGGCGACGGTCCCGAGGAGAACCGCGCCGCCGTGCGCGAGATCGGCATCGACCTCGCCACCGAGATGAGTGAACGCCTCATCGCGGAGGGTGCGCCCGGTCTGCACTTCATCACCCTCAACTTCGCGCGCGCCACCAGCGAGGTGCTCGCCCGGCTCGGCGACAAGGTCGGTTCGGGTGTGGCGGATCCGGCCCCGGTCACCCCGGCACCGGTCAGCTGAGCGTCCGGCCCTTCCACCGGGTGCGCCCGCGCCGATGACTGTGGTGTGACGACACGGTCAGCGCTGTCACCGCGGCGACGGACAGCGGGTGCGCGAGCGCGCCGGCCACGTCCGCGGCGGTGAGGCGATCGCCGCGTTCGAGTGCCCGGGCACACAGCCGGGACGTTGTGGCCGCGAGATACCCCACCGCGCCCCACCGGCGGACCCGTCCCCGTCCCGCCGCGAGCGCCACCGGCGGCACCAGGTACGCCACGGTCGCGACACCGAGGACCGCCGCGGCACCGAGGCGGGAGCCGAAGGCCGTCCACAGCCAGCGGTCGTAGCCGCGGCGCAGCGCTCCGGCGTCCTCATACATCCGGCAGGACACCGACCGGCCGGCCACGACCAGCGTGGTCACCCGCCCGCACCGGCGAAGCAGGCGTGCGATGTCGAGATCCTCGGTCACGCTGCCCGCGACGGCCCGGTGACCCCCGACGTCGCGGTACGCGGTGGCGTCGAAGACCATGAACTGCCCGCAGGCGACGGCGGTGGACGGGCGGCGCGACCGGTTGGCCACGCGGACGGGCAGCGTCGCCGCCCACGACCAGCCGAGCAGCGGCTGCACCAGGGCCTCGGCTGCCGACCCCGCCCGCTGGAACGGCCACGCGCAGACCAGGGCCGCGTCGGACGCGCGCAGGGCGGCGCAGGCGGCGGTCAGCGCCTCCGGGCGCAACCGCACGTCGGCGTCGAGGAACACGAGGATCCCGGTGCCTGCCCGGCCCTGTGCGAAGGCGTGCTCGCTCACCCGGTGGCAGGCCGCGGGTTTACCCACCCACCCCGGCGGCGGTTCCGCGGTTCCCCGCACCACCGAGAATCGGGGGTCGCCGCCTGCCGCCGCCTCGGCGGCCCCGGCCGTCCCGTCCGTGGAGGCGTCGTCGTAGACGAACACCCGGAGATCGTCGACCCCGCGCTGTTCCCGCAGGTCGCGGATCAGGCCCGGCAACCGGTCGCGCTCGTCCCGGGCCGGGACGCAGACCGTGACGGATTCGGTGACCCGGTGGGCCGGAGTAGGCAGGCGCGGTGCGGAGCGCAGGTTGGCGGCGGCGACGGCGAGACCGAGCACCGAGACCAGGGAGCCGAACCGGACCACCCGCTCGATCGGCGCAGCGGTCACACCTCCGAGTGGTCCCGTCCGCGACGGCTGCCGAGCACCGGTTCCTTGTTGCGGGCCATCCACGCCAGCGCACCGACGATGACGGCGACACCCAGCGTGACACCGGCCATGATGCCCGCCCAGCCGGCGAAACTGCGGGTGCTGGGATCCGAATACCGCACCTCGGCCCGGATCGTCGACGTGTCGCCGGCGGGCAACTTCCACGACACGATCGAATCGCCCTCGCGGGTGCCGTTGGTGGTGGCGACGCGGGCCGGGAACGCGATCGTGAACTGCACGTCGGTGCCCTGCGCGGGTACCGAACTGAGATCGGCCTTCCCGTCGAGGGTCACGAGGTCGCCGGTCCGCTGGAGCGAGATCTGGAAACTTCCCGTGGCCTGCTCCGACATGGTGCCGAGCTGCTGCACGTCGCCGAACGTGAGGTCGCTGAAGAACGCCTGGCTGCCCACATAGCCGTCTTTCTTATACTCCTGGATGCGCACCTTGTCCGACAGCGAGCCGGGGGGAGTGAGCTGGGGGCCCTTGTCCTGATCGTTCGCCGGCACGGCGGCGGACACGATCTGGCCGGAGACCCGGTCGTCGGCGGACACGCCCATCGACACCTGAACCCGCAGGCATCCCGCAAGGAACGGTACGAGGAGAAGTCCGAGGACGGCGAGGGACGCGGCCCTCCGCGAGCGGGTCGAGGTCGGAACCGAAGGCAGCTGCACAGTCGTATCGTGCCAGGGGACCGGTTCGGTGTCAGGCGTGAGGGTGCGTGTCGCGGGCCCCGGGGCGCCGGACGCCCGGCCGTAGCAGCGAGACCAGCAGGGGAACTCCCAGGATTCCCATCGCGCACCACCCGTAGACCGCCGAATACCGCAACTCGGGGGCGTCCAGGAAGACGGAGTGGGCCAGCGCCGAACCCAGCCACGTCCACAGGAACAACCCGATCGGGACGCCGTCGCGGTGCCGGGTTCCCGTGCCGAAGCGACGGTCGATCCGGTCGACCGCGACCGCCATCACCGTCGCGACGACGAACCACCCCGCGTAGTTCGTCAGCGGAATGTGCTCGACCCCGGGCAGGCCGGCGTCGGTGACGCACCAGCGCCACTGGCCGTCCGCGACCATCTGCGGGTCGAGATACAGGTCCCAGCCCACGACGCCGACGGTCGTCAGTGCGACCCGGACCGCCCGCCGGTACGGGCCGCGGGCGAGTGCCGACGCCACACACCACACCGGGTAGAAGCCGGCGGTCCAGGCGAACGGCACCACCAGGGGCACCCCGGCGAACGCGGGGCCGAGCCGGTCGACGCTGTAGTCGTAGCAGCCGTAGGGAAAGCCGGTCGCCGTCCCGGCGACCTCGGAGACCAGACCCAGCCCGGCCGTCACGACCACCAGTCCCACCGCCCAGCGTCCGCCCCGGGTCACGGCCGCATGGGTGATCGAGGCGGCGGCGAGAAGGACGACCACGAATACGGTGACGACGTCGCGGACCCCGCCGTGCACCAGCGGGTAGAGGATCTGCGCCGCGACCGCCGCCCCCGCGAGAACGACGGGAACGCGGGAGGTCATCGCCGGCGCCACACGCGGGCCAGACCCTTTCGGTCGTCGCGGAGCGCGATCCGTGCGGCGCTCCGGCCGCTCGCACCCGACACCCCGCCACCCGGATGGGTCGAGGCCCCCGTCAGGTACAGACGGTCGGCCCCGGGAACCCGGTGCCCCGACAATTCGGGGAGGGGACGCCACATCATCATCTGGTCCAGCGACATCTCCACGTGCATGACGTTGCCGCCGAGCAAACCCATCTCGTCTTCGAGGTCCTGCGGAGACTGCACGTGCCGGTCGAGGACGGACTCGCCGAAACCGGGTGCCAGCGCGTCCATCTCCGCCACGATCCGATCGGCCTCCGGCGCCGCGAGGTCGGTCCACCGCCTGCCGCCGGTCAGCCGGTACGGCTGCCACTGCGACCACAGGGTCACCTGGTGCCTGCCCTCGGGCGCGATGGTGGGATCGAGGCCGCTGAAGCTCATCCCCAGCACCGCGGGCCGCGGCGGGAGCTCCCCGGCGAGCGCCGCGCCGTGCGCGAGACGCAGCTGGGCGCGATCCGAGACCAGCAGCTGGAGCCCGTGGGTGACGGTGACGTCGGGCGCACTCGGATAGGCGGGGAGCGCGTCGGTCGCCAGCCGCACCACCATCCCGATCCCCGGGCCGACGCGGATCCGGCGACGCCACCGGGCGAGCGTCTGCGCGTCGTACCCGCCGCGTTCGAGCAGGTCGAGGGTGGTCAGCACGTGGCAGCCCGCGACCACCGCGCGGGAGCGGATCTCGCGGCCCGACGACGTCCGGGTCGTCCAGGTGCCGCCGTCGCGGCTCAGCGAGACCACCGACTCGCCGAGCGTGACCGTCCCGGCGTCCGACCGCAGTCGAGAGGCGAGCGCCGCGGTCAGGGCTCCGCTGCCGCCGACGGCCCGGCCGGGCGGAACGGTGTGCATCAGGGCCGCGAACCCGACCATCGGCGCCGTCCCCGGCTCCGACATCGGCGGACCGGACTGGGCGCCGAACCACGCGAGTGCCGCCTTGAGCCGTTCGTCGTCGAAATACTCGTCGAGCAGTGCGTCCCCGGAACCGAGGAACTGCCGGGAGAGGTCGCTGCCGCCGCCACCCGTGTCGAGCCCCCAGAACGACGAGAGCAGCGCGGGCGCGGTCGGCGGGTTCGAGAACGCGCGCATGACGCGGGCGCTGCGCGGACCCCACACGTCCACGAACCGGCGGTACGCGTCGGCGTCCGCGGCCCCGCAGGACTCCTCGATGGACCGGCACGTCCCCTCGAGGCTGCGGCGGAACACGATCCCGGGCCGGTCGGTCCCCGCGGGGGCGGGGGCGAACGCCCACGGATCGCAGTCCAGGTACCGCAGGCCGTGCGCGCCGAGGTCGAGTTCCTCGACGATTCCCGTGTGCCGGACCATGATGTGCGCGGACGACCCACGGTCGACCTTGTATCCGGGGAAGCGTTCCACCGTGGACACCGCGCCGCCGAGCACGGTGTCGCGTTCGATCACCTCGACCGACCATCCGGACCGCGCGAGGTAGCACGCCGACACCAGCGCGTTGTGTCCCGACCCGACGACCACCGCGTCGATCACAGGGGAAGCCCCCGTCCCAGCACCGCGAACGGCCGGTTGTCCCCGGCGAATCGGAAGTGGCGCAGGACATCCCGGAAGCCGAGGCGGCGGTACAGCCGCCACGCGCGGTTGTCCTCGTCCGCCACTTCCGGGGTGGAGAGCAGCACTCCGCGTTCGGGTCTGCGTTCGAGGAGGCGCAGGAGCAGGGTCTCGCCGAGCCGGTGTCCCTGGGCGTCCGGGTGGACGTGGAGTTCGGTGAGTTCGAAGTAGTTGCCGAGGATCACGTCGATCTGGTCGCGAGTCCACCCGGTGTGGCGCAGACCGGAACGGACCTGCTGGTGCCACCACTGCTCGGGGGCCCCGCGGTAGCCGTAGGCGATGGCGACGAGACGGGCGGCCGCGTCATCGGTGGATCCGTCACCGGCCGGGACGAGTGCGCCGACGCCGCGCCACCCCGACCGCTGGAGGTGCTCGTTCCACATCGGCGCCCGGTGGTATTCGGTGCCGTGGGGATAGCCCATGGCGGCGACGTAGATCGACAGCGCCTCGTGCAGGCGGTCGCGGAACTGGGCGGCCGAGAGTTCGACCACGCGCGGAGTCTGGTCAGCGTTCGGTTCGACCGGTCTCACCTTTCTCTTGACGACGTGTCGGTGGGTCCAGCTATATTGAATAGGTCGAACAGATGTTCGATGGCGGGGATCCGGCGATGCTCGAGGGAAGCGAGCATCGCCGGCCCCCGGACTCATGGCCTGACTACGCCCGGCGGGGTGGTTGCACCGGGGTTTTGGAGGTGTTCGAAGTGATGACGAACCCGGTCACGGGACCGACCTCTGGGAACTTGCACCGGCGGGGTGACGTACGCAAACCGGCCACGAGGCGCGGTTCGGTGCTGCTCGATCGCGCCGACGCACTCCTCGCCCAATCGGTGGGGGCAGGCGGCCCGGCGGATCGATTTCACAGCGCGTACCTGGCCGCGTTACGCGGCGCCGGCGCGGTGCTGGCCGCCGCGGAGGGGCCTGCGGCGGGGAGCAGGAGGACACGAACACGTAACGCCTGGGTGCTCATGGCGCGGGCGGCGCCGGAATTCGGGAATTGGGCCGACTACTTCGCCGGTCACTCGGGCACCCGCGCCGCCATCGAGGCGGGAATGTCGCGAACCCTCACCGATCTCGAGGCCGACGAGTTCTTCGTCGAGGTCGGGCGCTTTCTCCAGGCCGTCGAAGATCACATCGGACGTGGCGCAGGTCTCGATTTGCGGGCGTCCTGAGCGGCAGGCGGCCGGAAACGGCGGGAAAACGGTGAGGCGTCCGCGACATTGCGGTGCCCCGAACGTCGTTCGGTGCGGGAGTCCGTAAGGTTGGTGGGGAACTCGTACGTGGAGTAGGTGGTACGGGGATCGAACTGCTCGTATTATTAAATCTAGGTAGCCGCCAAAGTCGGTTACCCACCGTCTCGCACCGTGAGGCGGTGGCCAACACTCCAGTGCCGGGGGAGGTACCGTGCCACTCTCCGAGCACGAGCAGCGCATGCTCGACCAGATCGAGAGCGCTCTCTACGCCGAGGATCCCAAGTTCGCCTCCACTGTGCGAGGCGGTCGCATGCGTGCGGCATCGAGTCGTCGTCGATTGCAGGCGGTGGCCCTGTTCGTTCTGGGCCTGGTCCTGCTCATCGCCGGCGTCGCCCTTCCGATCAAGCCGGGCGGATTTCCCGTCATCAGCCTGATCGGCTTCATCGTCATGTTCGGTGCCGGAGTCCTCCTCCTGTGGGGTGGAGGAAAGAGCAAGTCCGGACAGTCCTCGCGTGGTGGCTCGACCACGCAGGGTGAGACCGGCCGTGCCGAACGCGGTAAGCCCCGAAGCGGGCGCAAGAGTGGCGGATTCTCGTCGCGAATGGAAGACCGCTTCAAGAAGAGATTCGAGCAGGAGTAGTACGACCCGCTCAGCAGTTCAGTGGCGGCGTGGCATGTGATGCCACGCCGCCACTGCTGTCTCCGGGGCCGGCGCCCGGTCGCCCGGCGCCCATTCGGCCCGGTCGTGCCCGGTAGGTGGGGCCAGTGAATGCTCCCGCCCACGAATCCCCACCCTCACCCACCCCGTTTCCCCACTTTCCCCCCTCGGGTCCGCGACAAGCCGTGGAGTAGGGGTAACGCACCCGTCCGGTGAGCTCTCAGCTGGGCTTTTCCGGTGTTCCGCGTCGCTGTGTGCCGGGGCGCGTTCGACGGTGCCCGTGGCGGTGATCACGTCGGGAATTTTCCCCCACCCACTCCAATCTGCGTTGACCAGCAAGTATTGGGCAAATAGGCGGACAACACGCCGTTATCTGCCTTGTGGGTGGGGGAAAGTGGGGTACTGTGGTGCGCAGCGGGGAGCGAAGGTGAACCGCCCGGGCATACGGCGTTCGATTTCGAACGCGGTGGGAGGTGTCGAGTGTTTCTCGGTACCTACACGCCGAAGCTCGACGACAAGGGGCGGCTCACGTTGCCTGCAAAGTTCCGGGATGCGCTGGCGGGAGGGTTGATGGTCACCAAGGGTCAGGATCACAGCCTCGCGGTGTATCCCCGGGAAGAATTCACCGCTCTCGCACGCAAGGCCGCGGCCGCGTCGAGAAGCGATCCGGAGGCGCGAGCCTTCGTTCGCGGACTGGCGGCAGGTACCGACGAGCAGCACGCAGATGCCCAGGGGCGCATCACCCTCTCGGCAGATCACCGTCGTTACGCGGGTCTCTCCAAGGACTGCGTAGTGATCGGTTCGGTCGATTTCCTCGAAATCTGGGATGCGCAAGCCTGGCAGACCTATGTCGAGGCGAACGAGGAGAACTACTCGCAGGCAACAGGAGTCGCGCTCGGCGAGATCGTCTGAGCGTGAACACGTCCCGGCGAATGCCGCGAGGCCTCTGTCCGACGGAACCCTGACGCACTTCCCCAGCGCCAGGTTTTCATTTCGGGCAGGGACCTCGAAGCATTCGCCACGGCAACGGCCGACCCGAGAAGTTCGAGCAGTGAACCCCGGCACCGGGCTTGTTCACCCGCACCACAGAGCAGGAGCCGGAGGGATCATGGTGGATCACGAGGGGGAAGATTCCTCGCCCGCCGATGGTTTCGGTCACATCCCGGTACTGCTTCACCGCGCAGACGAACTGCTGGGCCCCGCTCTCACCGCGAACGACCCGCAGGGCGGGGGCGCCGTGATGATCGACGCGACCCTCGGCCTCGGCGGGCATTCCGAGCACTTCCTACGGACCTACTCCGAGCTGAGGCTCGTCGCCCTCGACCGTGATCCGCACGCACTGGAGATCGCCGGCGGCCGGCTCGCCCCGTTCGCAGACCGGATCACGTTCGTGCACACCCGCTACGACGGCATCGAGGATGCGCTCACCCAGGCGGGTCTCTCCGCGCGGGAGTCGGTGCACGGCATCCTCTTCGACCTCGGCGTCTCCTCGATGCAGCTCGACGAATCGGATCGCGGGTTCGCGTATTCGATCGACGCGCCCCTGGACATGCGGATGGACCCGACCACCGGCATCACCGCGGCCGAGGTCCTCAACACGTACAGCCACGGAGATCTCGCTCGCATCCTCAGCACGTACGGCGAGGAGCGCTTCGCGGGCAAGATCGCGTCCGAGGTGGTCCGGCAGCGCGCGAAGGAGCCGTTCACGACCAGCGCGCCGCTGGTCGAACTGCTGTACCGCACCATTCCTGCGGCGACCCGCCGCACCGGGGGACATCCGGCGAAGCGGACGTTCCAGGCCCTTCGAGTGGAGGTCAACGGCGAGCTCGATTCACTGCGCGCCGCGGTACCGGCTGCACTCGACGCGTTGACCGTCGGGGGACGCGTCGTGTTCATGTCGTACCAATCCCTGGAAGACCGGGTCGTCAAGCAGGAAATCACTCCCAGGTCCAAGTCGAAGAGCCCGGAGGGGCTTCCCGTCGAATTACCGGGGATGGGACCGGAGTTCCGGATCCTCACACGAGGGGCGGAGCGCGCGTCCGAGCAGGAAGTCGAAGAGAACCCACGATCAGCCCCGGTGCGGTTGCGCGCTGCAGAAAGAATTGCCAGGAGGTCGGCGGCATGACGGTTCAGGTGAGTTCCACCGAGATTCGGCCCGCGCGGGCGGACAACCGGTCGGGCGCGGCTGAGCGGGCGTACAAGAAGCGCACCCAGCGCGCGGCCGTGCACAACGGATCCGCGATCGCCGTCTCCGGCAAGAACCGCACCGGCACGCTCACCGCCCGCATTCCGTTCGTGGCGACGATCCTCGTTCTGCTCGCGACGGGCCTGGCCGTCACACTGCTGCTCACGACTCGGTCCGCGGAGGACTCGTACCAGCTGAGCGCCGCCCGCGCGCACAACCAGTCGCTCGCGGAGGAGAAGGCAGCGCTCCAGCGTGACGTCGAGACCGCCAACTCCGCCCCGAAACTGGCGGAGGAAGCGGCCAAGCTCGGCATGGTCCCCGCGAACGACCCGGCTCGGCTCGTCGTCCACCCCGACGGCAGCGTCGAGGTCGTCGGAAAGCCGGCCCCGGCGTCGGGTGCGCCCGTGCCTCCACTCGACGCGGCCGCCCCGAACACCCAGCGTGGCAACTCCGTGGCTACCGCCCCGAACCGGGGGACCACGCAGTCTCCGCGCGCCACGCCGCAGCCCGGCAATGGCACGGAGATCCAGGCGCAAGGTGAACAATTGGTTCCCGTGATCCCTTCGGCCGCCGCACCGACGACTGCTCCACCCTCCGGTGGTCGCCGGTGAGTCGAAGCGCACCGAGAAATCGTCCCCGGCGCCCTGCGGGCGCCGGGACCGCGTCTTTTCCGTTCAGGCAACGGATCGGGCGCGGACTGATGTTCTTGGCGCTCGGCCTCGCCGCCGTGCAGCTTCTGTGGATCCAGGTCATCGACGCACCGCAACTGTCCGCGGAGGCGGCGAACCAGCGCACGACCACCGAGGTGGATCCGGCGCTGCGCGGGTCGATCACCGACCGCAAGTCCAATCCCATCGCCTTCACGATGGAGGCGAAGGCGCTGACGTTCCAGCCCACACGGGTGCGCAAGGAACTGGAGGAGGCGAAGGCCAAGAGCGATACCGCCCCCGACGTCGATTCGCGACTCGACGCGATCGCGAAGGAGATCCACGACCGGCTCGGCGACGCCGCACCGGAGAAGGATCTGAAGGAGAAACTGCACGGCGACGAGACGTTCGTCTATCTGGCGCGCAGCGTCGACCCGAACATCGCCGCGCAGATCAGCGACAAGTTCCCGGAGGTCGGCCTCGAACGCCAGGACATCCGCGAGTACCCGGGCGGGTCCCTTGCCGCCAACCTCGTCGGCGCCACCGGCTGGGACGGTCACGGACTGCTCGGCCTCGAGGATTCGCTCGACTCCACCCTCGCCGGCACCGACGGCTCCCAGACGTACGACAGGGGCTCCGACGGCGCGGTGATTCCCGGCAGCTGGCGGGACAAGCAACCGGCGGTGGACGGATCGAGCGTCGAGCTCACCATCGACTCCGACCTGCAGTACTACGTCCAGCAGCAGGTGCAGATGGCCAAGGACAAGTCCGGCGCGAAGGACGCGTCGGCGGTCGTGCTCGACTCCCACACCGGTGAGGTGCTCGCGATGTCGAACGACAGCACGTTCAATCCCGCGATCGGGGTCGGCAACAACCCGCGAACGGTGGAGATGGGCAACCTGCCGGTGAGCACGCCGTTCGAGCCGGGATCCGTCAACAAGATCGTCACCGCAGCGGCCGCGATCGAGTACGGGCTGACCTCACCCGACGAGGTTCTCGAGGTTCCCGGCAGCATTCAGATGGCG
Source organism: Rhodococcus sp. T2V (assembly GCF_029269925.1). NCBI lineage: Bacteria > Bacillati > Actinomycetota > Actinomycetes > Mycobacteriales > Nocardiaceae > Rhodococcus > Rhodococcus sp. T2V. The sequence goes on along the minus strand of NZ_JARJBD010000013.1, from coordinate 93,907 downwards.
GGTGTGTCGGTGAAGGACGCCTGGGACCACGGGGTCGCGCCGTACACGGCCACGGGCGTGTTCGGTAAGTCCTCGAACGTGGGCACCCTGATGCTCGCCCAGCGCGTGGGGGAGGACCGTTATGCGGACATGCTGTCCAGGTTCGGTCTCGGCCAGCGTACCGACGTCGGGCTTCCCGGTGAGAGCGCGGGCAGCGTCCCCAGCCGGGACCAGTGGTCGGGGGGCACGTTCGCGAACCTTCCGATCGGACAGGGACTGTCGATGACCCTGCTGCAGATGACCGGCATGTACCAGGCGATCGCCAACGACGGTGTCCGCATCCCGCCGCGCATCGTCAAGGCGACGGTCGACGCGTCCGGCAACCGGACCGAGACGGAGGCGCCGGAGGAGGTGACGGTCGTCAGCCCGCAGACCGCGGCCACCGTCCGCGACATGTTCCGGTCCGTCACCCAGAACGACACGGGCAACCAGCGCGGCACCGGGGTGCAGGCCGCCGTCGACGGGTACCAGATCAGCGGCAAGACGGGCACCGCCCAGCAGGTCGATCCCGCGTGCAAGTGCTACTCGAACTCGAACTACTGGATCACGTTCGCCGGGATCGCTCCGGCCGACAATCCGCGGTACGTCGTCGGAATCATGCTCAACGCGCCGACACGCAGTGCGGACGGCTCCGGTGGGCAGTCTGCCGCCCCGCTGTTCCACAACATCGCGTCCTGGATGTTGCAGCGCGACAGCGTGCCGATGTCCCCGGACCCCGGACGCAGGCTGGTGCTGCAGGCCGATTGAGCGAAGGTCGGCCGAATCGGGTTCCGGGAGCGCTCGCGGTAATCTGACACGTCGGCCGTTCAGTGGACACGCGCATTTGCCGTGAACGCAGGGAACTGCCGAGGTAGCACGCTGTATCGATCCGTGCACTACGCCGTTGTCCGTGAGAGTCGACATCCGAGAGGAGCCCGGTGCCTGTTCCGTCCCGCCCGCAGTCGGCGTCAGTGGAGGCGAAGGTCACAGACGGTCTTCGCCCCGCCCAGCCGGTCCGTACCACGGTGAGCGCTCTGGCCGCGCTCGCCGGAGCGAGGGTCGAGGCACCCACCGGAACCGCCGAGCATGTGATCGTCACCGGGGTGGATCTGCGCGCCCAAGGGATCATGGAGGGCGATCTGTTCGCAGCCCTTCCCGGGGCCCGTGCGCACGGCGCGGAGTTCGCCGCCGACGCTCTCGACCGCGGAGCCACCGCGATCCTCACCGACGAGGCCGGATTCGCGCTGGTGTCCGCATTGGGCACCGACGCTCCGGTGCTCGTCCACGACGACCCGCGCGGCGTGCTCGGTGAGCTGTCGGCCACCATCTACGGTCGCCCCTCGGAGAAGATGCAGGTCATCGGCATCACGGGGACGTCGGGGAAGACCACCACCTCGTATCTCGTCGAAGGCGCCCTCAACGCGGCAGGCCGGACGACGGGTCTCGTGGGCACGATCGAGACCCGGATGAGCGGCCGCCGGGTGCCGAGTGCCCTGACTACCCCCGAGGCGCCGCAACTCCACGCGCTGTTCGCCGTGATGCTCGAGCAGGGGATCGACACCGTCGTCATGGAGGTGTCCAGCCACGCGCTGTCCCTCGGCCGCGTCGACGGAGTCCGCTTCGACGTGGGCGCGTTCACCAACCTCTCCCAGGACCACCTGGACTTCCACCGCGACTTCGAGGACTACTTCGCCGCCAAGGCGAGGCTCTTCGCGGCCGACTCGTCCGTGCACGCGCAGTACGCAGTCATCTGCGTCGACGACGTGTGGGGCCGGCGGATGGCCGAGGTCGCGCGCGGCGCACATTCGATCGTGACGACGGTCGCGACGACGCCGGTGCCCGACGGCGCGGTGTGGACGGCGGGCCCGGCGACGGTGTCGGCATCCGGCTCGCAGACGTTCGCGCTCACCACCGCCGAGGGCACGGCGCTCGACGTGGAACTCCGGCTGCCGGGGCAGTACAACGTCGCGAATGCTTCGCTCGCCGTCGCGTTGTGCGCCGCGCTGGGCGTCGATCCGCGCGACGCCGTCGCCGGCATCGCCGGGGTCGACGTGCCGGGCCGGGTGCAGCGGATCGACCGGGGGCAGGACTTCCTCGCCGTCGTCGACTACGCGCACAAGCCGGCCGCGGTGGAGGCCGTGATCGCGACGCTGCGCGAGCAGGTCCGCGGCCGCGTCGCCGTCGTCGTGGGTGCCGGGGGCGATCGCGACGCGGGTAAGCGGCCTCTGATGGGCGCCGCGGCCGCGCGGGGAGCCGACCTGCTGATCATCACGGACGACAACCCGCGTACCGAGGATCCGGCGAAGATCAGGGCCGCGATCCGCGAGGGCGCCCTCGGGGTGCCCGAGTCCGAGCGGGGACAGGTGTGGGAAGTAGCGGACCGAGCGAAGGCGATCGCCGACGCCGTCGGCTGGGCGCAGGCAGGCGACGTGGTTCTGGTCGCAGGCAAGGGACACGAGATCGGTCAGGAGATACACGGGGTGAAGTACCCATTTGACGACCGCGACGTACTGGGCGACGCGATCGAGCGACAGGTCGGAGGAACACGATGATCCCGATGACACTCGCTCGGATCGCCGAGATCGTGGGCGGCGAACTGCACGATGTCGCCGACCCGTCGGCCGAGGTGACGGGAACGGTCGAGTTCGACTCGCGCAAGGTCGCCGGCGGCGGACTGTTCCTCGCCCTGCCCGGCGCCCGCGTCGACGGACACGATCACGCGGCAGCGGCGATCGAGGCCGGTGCGGTCGCGGTCCTGGCCGCGCGCCCGGTCGGGGTCCCCGCCGTGGTGGTCGCCCCGACGCCCGGGGCAGGCCCGAGCAAGGCGATGGCGCTCGAACACGACACCGACGGATCGGGCGCCGCCGTACTCGCGGCCCTCGCGAAGCTCGCGCGCGCATCCGTCGACGACCTCACCGCGAAGGGGCTCACCGTCGTCGGTGTCACCGGCTCGGCGGGCAAGACGTCGACGAAGGATCTGCTCGCCGCCGTCCTGCGGCCCCTCGGCCCCGTCGTCGCGCCGCCCGGATCGTTCAACAACGAACTCGGCCACCCGTGGACCGCGCTGCGCGCGGACGCCGAAACGGGGTTCCTGGTTCTGGAGATGTCGGCCCGGGACCGCGGCCACATCGCCTCTCTCGCCGCGATCGCGCCCCCGAAGATCGGGGTGGTCCTCAACGTGGGAACGGCGCACCTGGGCGAATTCGGTTCGCGGGACGCGATCGCCGCGGCCAAGGGCGAACTCCCGGAGTCGCTGCCCGCGGCGGAGGACGGTGGAGTCGCGATCCTCAACGCGGACGATCCGCTGGTGGTGGCCATGGCCCCGCGCACGTCGGCGCGGGTGGTGCTCGTCGGCAGCTCGGAATCCGCGCACGTGCGGGCCACCGACATCGTGCTCGACGAGAGGGCAAGGGCGCGTTTCACTCTCACGACGACGGCGGGCAGCGTTCCCGTCGAACTCGCCGTGCACGGTGAGCACCAGGTCGGCAACGCACTCGCCGCAGCCGCGGTGGCGCTCGAATGCGGTGCGGACCTCGACCAGATCGCGCAGGCGCTCTCCGGCGCCGCCGCCGTCTCGGGGCGCCGGATGGACGTCCGCGACCGGCCGGACGGTGTGACCGTCGTCAACGATTCGTACAACGCGAACCCCGACTCGATGCGGGCCGCCCTCAAAGCGCTGGTGTCGATGGCCAGGTCGGGCCGCGGATCGGCGCGCCGGAGTTGGGCGGTGCTCGGAGAAATGGCCGAGCTGGGTCCGGAATCAGTGGTCGAACACGACGCCATCGGCAGATTCGCGGTCCGGCTCGATGTCAGCAGGCTGATCATCGTCGGAACCGGCAGGCCCGCCCGTGCCATGCACCAGGGTGCGGTCATGGAAGGTTCGTGGGGTGAGGAGTCGATCCTCGTCCCCGACATCGCCGGTGCGGTCGCACTGCTCGAGAAGGAACTGGCGCCGGGAGATCTGGTGCTGGTCAAGGCGTCGCAGTCCATCGGATTGTGGGAGGTCGCGGACACGGTGTTGGCGGGAAGCACGGGACAGAAGGGTTCGGAGGCTACGCGGTGAGACAGATCCTCTTCGCGGCGGGCATCGCGCTCGCCGTCTCGATTCTGCTGACCCCCGTTCTCATCAAGGCCTTCTCCCGTCAGGGGTTCGGCCAGGAGATCCGCGTCGAAGGTCCGGCGAGTCACCAGTCGAAGCGCGGCACGCCGACGATGGGTGGCGTCGCCATCCTCGCCGGACTGTGGGCGGGCTACTGGGGTTCGCACATGATCGGCATCGGGTACGACGCGGATGGGCCGTCGGCGTCGGGACTTCTCGTGCTCGGTCTCACGACGGCGCTCGGCGGCGTCGGGTTCCTCGACGACTTCATCAAGATCCGCAAGCAGCGCAACCTGGGGCTGAACAAGACGGCGAAACTCGTCGGACAGCTCATCGCGGCGGTGGCGTTCGGCATCCTCGCGCTGCAGTTCCGCGGTGCGAACGACCTCACCCCCGGCAGCGAGCACCTGTCCTATGTGCGTGACATCGCCACGGTCACGATGGGCTCCGTCGTATTCGTGGCGTTCTGCTACCTGCTGGTGAGCGCGTGGTCGAACGCGGTCAACCTCACGGACGGCCTCGACGGGCTCGCCGCCGGTTCCATGAGCCTGGTGCTCGGCGCATACGTGATCATTACGTTCTGGCAGTACCGCAACGCGTGCGAGACGAGCCCCGGCAAGGGCTGCTACGACGTCCGCGACCCGCTCGACCTTGCCCTGATCTGCGCGGCCGGCGCCGGTGCGTGCATCGGATTCCTCTGGTGGAACGCCGCGCCCGCCAAGATCTTCATGGGCGACACCGGTTCGCTGGCGCTCGGTGGCATGCTCGCCGGACTGTCGATCACGACGCGCACCGAACTGCTGATGGTCGTGATCGGCGCGCTGTTCGTCGCCGAGGCGGCGTCGGTGGTGATCCAGGTCGCGGTGTTCCGGTCGAGCCGAAGACGCGTGTTCCGGATGGCCCCGTTCCACCACCACTTCGAACTCGCCGGGTGGGCGGAAACCACGGTGATCATCCGTTTCTGGTTGCTGGCAGCCATCGCCTCCGCGATCGGGCTCGCGCTGTTCTACAGCGAGTACCTGGCAGCGATCGGGGGCTGACGCCGTGACAGAGGAACACGGCGGGCTCGACTGGTTGCGGGGCCGCAGTGTCCTCGTCGCCGGTGCGGGTGTGTCCGGCCGCGCCACCATCGAACCTCTGCGTGACCTCGGGGCCCACGTCACCGTCACCGACTCGAACGTCGACGCCCTCGCCGAATGCGCACGGCTGGGGGCGGCGACCGTGCCGATCGACGATCTGCTCGCCGAACGGGAGCGGGTCGCCGAGTTCGCGCTGGTCGTGACGAGTCCGGGTTTCCGCCCGGATGCGCCGCTGCTCTCGGTCGCCGCCGGGGACGGGGTGCCGATCTGGGGCGACATCGAATTCTCGTGGCACGTCGACCGGGCCGGGCTCTACGGCCCGCCGCGGCGGTGGCTGGTGGTCACCGGCACCAACGGCAAGACCACGACGACCTCCATGTTGCACTCCGTTCTCGAGGCGGCCGGGTTGCCGAGCCTGGCCTGCGGCAACATCGGGCTCCCGGTGCTCGACGCACTGCGGCAGACCGAACCGCGGGCGGACGTGCTGGCCGTCGAACTGTCGTCGTTCCAGCTGCACTGGGCGCCCTCGGTCCGGCCGACTGCGGGCGCGATCCTCAACATCGCCGAGGATCACCTGGACTGGCACGGCGGCATGCAGCCGTACATCGACGCGAAGGCCCGCGCCTTGACCGGTGAGGTCGCGGTGCTCGGTCTCGACGACGAAGTCGCGTCCTCTCTCTTCTCCTCGTCCCTCGCGGCGCGCACCCTGGGTTTCCGGCTGGGAGTGCCCGCGCCGGGCGAACTGGGCGTCGAGGACGGCTATCTCGTCGATCGCGCGTTCGCGGACGGCGAGCGGCTGGCCCCGGCCGACGGGATCACCCCACCCGGGCCCGCCGGACTGATGGATGCGCTGGCAGCGGCGGCTCTCGCCCGGGCGATCGGGGTTCCACCGGACGCCGTCGCAGCAGGCCTGGCCGCCCACGTGGTGGGCCCGCACCGGGCAGCGCACGTCGCAGAAGTCGGGGGAGTGACGTTCGTCGACGACTCCAAGGCGACCAATCCGCACGCCGCCCGCCCGTCGATCCTCGCCCACGACCGGGTGGTGTGGATCGCCGGTGGTCTGCTGAAGGGCGCGCGGGTCGACGACCTCGTCCGGGAGGTGGCCGGCCGCCTCGCGGGCGCCGTCCTGCTGGGCCGCGATGCGAGGCAGATCGCAGAGTCGCTTGCGCGACACGCCCCCGAGGTTCCCGTGGTCACCGTGGAAACGGGAGACGATGCAGGTGTGAGTGCAGTCCCGCAGACCGCGACGCACCGGGTGGTGCTGCCGGCGGACACCGACAGCGACGCCGTGATGGGCGTCGTCGTGCGCGAGGCGGCTGCGCTGGCAACGGCAGGCGATGCCGTGGTCCTGGCGCCCGCGGCGGCGTCGCTCGACATGTTCGACAGTTACGGTCACCGGGGGCGCAGCTTCGCGGACGCCGTCGGCAGGCTCGACGAGTCGGACATTTCCAGGACGCCGCGATGACCTCCGCCGGAGCCCGCACCCGCCGCGTCCCCGAAGGACAGCGGTCCCCGGCCCGTACCGCCGCCGCACCCGGGGTGGCCAAGCGCGCACCGTCGAGTCCGCGCACGCGGACGGCCCCTCCCCGCAGCCCGCGCACCCGGATCGGGGCGTGGCTGTCGCGGCCGCTGGCGTCGTTCCACCTCGTCGTGACCATCGCGTTCCTGCTGACGGTCCTCGGCCTGGTGATGGTGCTGTCGTCGTCGAGTGTCGAGGCCTACGCCTCCGACGGCTCGGCCTACACCCTCTTCACCCGGCAGGCGCTGTTCGCGGCTCTCGGACTCGGCCTGTTCTACGCGGCGCTGCAGATCCCCGTCCGGGTGATGCGCGCCCTGTCGTTCCCGGCGTTCGCGGTCACGATCATCCTGCTGGTCCTGGTCCTCATCCCCGGCATCGGCACCGTGTCCCAGGGCACCCGCGGCTGGTTCGTGGTCGCCGGATTCTCGTTGCAGCCCGCCGAACTCACCAAGATCGCGCTGGCGGCGTGGGGTGCGCACATCCTGGCGTCGCGCCGCAGCGACATCTCCAGCGTCCGCGACATGCTGGTGCCGCTGGTTCCGGCCGCACTCGTCGCGTTCGTCCTGATCATCCTGCAGCCCGACCTCGGCACGACGGTCTCGCTGGCCATCATCCTGATGGCGCTGCTGTGGTTCGCGGGACTGCCGCTGAAGCTGTTCGTCGCCATCGTCGGCACCGGCGTCGCCGGAATCGTGATCCTGGCGCTCACCGCCGGCTACCGGTCCGCTCGCGTGCGCGAGTTCCTCAACCCCGGATCCGACCCGCAGGGCATCGGTTACCAGTCGCGGCAGGCGATGTATTCGCTCGCGGACGGCGGGATCCTCGGCCGCGGGCTCGGGCAGAGCCGCGCGAAGTGGAGCTACCTGCCGAACGCGCACAACGACTTCATCTTCGCGATCATCGGCGAGGAACTCGGATATCTCGGCGGCGCCGCGGTCCTCGGCCTGTTCGGGCTGTTCGTGTACACGGGCCTGCGCATCGCCGCCCGATCCGCCGACCCGTTCCTGCGGTTGCTCACCGGAACGGCGACGGTGTGGATCACAGGGCAGGCGTTCATCAACGTGGGATACGTGATCGGGCTGCTCCCCGTCACCGGTCTGCAGTTGCCGCTGGTGTCGGCGGGCGGAACGTCGACGGCCACCACACTGTTCATGTTCGGTCTCGTCGCCAACGCGGCGCGGCACGAACCGGAGGCGGTCGCGGCGCTGCACTCCGGGCAGGACGGCCCGTTCGGTCGTCTGCTGCGGCTCCGCAAACCGGAGGCGTATTCACCGGTGCGGGCGGACGCGGCGCGCGCGGAGGCGGTGCGCCGGGCCGAGGCGCGTCGCCGGGCCGGTCGCGAGATGGCCCCGAGGACCCGCAGCATCACATACGAGAAGGGCCGCCCCGAACGCGGCAAGGGCCGCACCCCCGAACGCGGTGCACGTCAACAGCGAAGCTCGGGTGGCCGAGCAGGAGAGCGAGGATTTCGTAGGTGAACGGCGACAAGCCCACCCTGTCGGTGATCGTGGCCGGCGGTGGTACCGCCGGGCACATCGAACCGGCCCTGGCCGTGGCCGACGCGATCAAGGCGATCGACGACACCGCGGTGGTGACCGCTCTCGGCACGGCGCGTGGCCTCGAAACCACGCTGGTTCCCGAGCGGGGCTACCCGCTCGAACTCGTTCCGCCGGTGCCGCTGCCCCGTAAACCCACCCTCGACCTGCTGCGGCTGCCCGGGCGCGTGCGCGCGTCGGTGCGCCGCACCCGCGAGGTGCTCGACGCGACCGGTGCCGACGTCGTCGTCGGTTTCGGCGGGTACGTCGCGCTGCCCGCGTACCTCGCGGCAGGCCCCGGCGTGCTCCGCCGCCGGCGCCGCATTCCGATCGTCGTGCACGAGGCGAACGCCAGCGCCGGGATCGCGAACAAGATCGGTGCCCGCCGCGCCGCCCGCGTCCTGGCCGCGGTCGCCGGTTCGGGCGTGTCGGCACGGGGGCGCTCGGACGCCGAGATCCTCGGTATCCCGGTGCGGGCGTCGATCACCGGTCTCGACCGGACCGCGTTGCGGGCGGAGGCGCGTGCACACTTCGGCCTCCCCGCCGACGGCCCGGTGCTGCTGGTGTTCGGCGGTTCCCAGGGCGCGCGGTCGCTGAACGAGGCCGTGTCGGGCGCGGCCGAGTCGCTCGCGGCGGCCGGGGTGGCCGTCCTGCACGCGCACGGACCGAAGAACACCCTCGACGTTCCCGCGACCCCGGGCGGCCCGCCGTACGTGGCCGTTCCCTACCTGTCGCGGATGGACCTCGCCTATTCGGCGGCGGACGCCGTGATCTGCCGGTCGGGTGCGATGACGGTTGCCGAGGTGTCGGCGGTCGGCCTTCCCGCGGTGTACGTGCCGCTGCCGCACGGCAACGGTGAGCAGGAACTGAACGCGCGGCCGGTCGTCGCCGCCGGAGGTGGAATGATTGTGGCCGACGGAGACCTGTCCGCCGGATTCGTCGCGGAGAACGTGATCCCCCTGCTGCGCGACCCCGCACGGCTCGAGGACATGGGACGACGCGCGGCCGGCGCGGGTCACCGCAGCGCAGCCGCCGAGGTTGCGCGCATCGTGATCGACGTGGCCGCGCAGACGAGGGGAACCCGATGACCGACCTGCCCGCGCAGTTGGAACGTGTCCACATGGTCGGGATCGGCGGCGCCGGAATGTCCGGAATCGCGAGGATCCTGCTGGCCAGGGGTGGACAGGTGTCCGGTTCGGACGCCAAGGAGAGCCGCGGCGTCCTCTCGTTGCGTGCCCGCGGCGCGCAGGTCCGCATCGGCCACGACGCCTCCGCACTCGACCTGCTGCCCGGCGGCCCGACCGTCGTGGTCACCACCCACGCCGCCATCCCCAAGGACAACCCGGAACTCGTGGAGGCGGCCCGGCGCGGGATTCCCGTGATCCTGCGGCCCGCGGTGCTGGCCTCGCTGATGCAGGGACACCGCACCCTGCTGGTGTCGGGCACCCACGGCAAGACGTCGACGACGTCGATGCTGGTGGTGGCGCTGCAACACTGCGGGTACGATCCGTCGTTCGCGGTCGGCGGCGAACTCAACGAGGCCGGAACCAACGCCCACCACGGCAGCGGCGACGTGTTCGTCGCCGAGGCCGACGAGAGCGACGGTTCACTGCTCCAGTACGACCCGAACGTCGTCGTCGTCACCAACGTCGAGGCCGATCACCTCGACTACTTCGGAAGCCCCGAGGCCTACATCCAGGTATTCGACGATTTCGCGGCCCGGCTCTCGCACGGCGGGCTGCTCGTCGCCTGCCTCGACGATCCGGGATCCGCGGCGCTCGCGCAGCGGGTGGCGGCACGAGGACTGCCCGGGGTGCGGGTGCTCGGCTACGGCAGCGCCGAGGACGCGGACGGGGCCTTCGCTCCGATCGACGGCGTCGAGGTCGGTGCGCGCCTGCTGAGTTTCGAGGCCAGGGACGTCGGCGGGGTACTGCAGTTCCAGCTGGCCGGGGAGCAGGCGCCGAGAACGATCCGGATGAATGTGCCCGGCAGGCACATGGCGCTCAATGCGCTGGCCGCGCTCCTCGCCGCCCGGGAGGCGGGCGCCGACGTGGACGAGATCCTCGAGGGCATCGCCGGTTTCGGGGGAGTGCACCGCCGGTTCCAGTTCACCGGCCGCGAGCACGGGGTGCGTGTGTTCGACGACTACGCGCACCACCCGACCGAGGTGCGGGCCGTGCTCGGCGCCGCCGCCGATCTGGTGCGCCAGCCCCACGAGGCCGACCGCCGCGAATCCGAGGACTCGGTGCGCAGCGGCAAGGTCATCGTGGTCTTCCAGCCGCACCTGTATTCCCGCACAGCAACATTCGCCGAGGAATTCGGGCACGCCCTGGACCTCGCCGACGAGGTCGTGGTCCTCGACGTGTACGGGGCGCGGGAAGAACCGCTCCCGGGCGTCAGCGGCGCCCTGGTCGCGCTGTCGGTGTCGAAGCCGGTGCACTACCAGCCGGACCTGTCGCAGGCGCCGCGTCAGGTCGCGGGACTCGCGTCCCCCGGTGACGTGGTGATCACCATGGGCGCCGGCGACGTGACGATGCTCGGGAACCAGATCCTCGACGCTCTGCGTGCGGCTCCGCACCACCACCCGTCGCGATGACGCGGGAGCGCCGCGGCCGGTCCGAGCGGCCGGACCGCCCCGTCCGCCGCGACGCCGCGCGCAGTCCGCGACCGGGCACGTCCGGCGCACGCGCGGCGGCGGGCGACCGGACGTCATCGCGTCGGCGCAGCGCGACCGCCACCGACCCCGGCACTCGGCGCACCCGCGAATCGGCTTCGGCGGCACGGAAGTCCGCGGCGGTGGAGACGCCGCGGCGTCCGTGGTACCGGCGGCCTGCGGTGATGGGTGTGGTCGGCGTCGTCGTGGTCGTGGCGCTCGGTCTCGTCGCGTGGTTCACGCCGCTGCTGTCGGTGCGGCAGACGGACGTCGCGGGGGCGACGTCGATTTCCGAGGAGCAGATTCGCCAGGCGCTGGCCGTACCGCAGGGGCAGCCGCTGCTCCGGGTCGACACCGAGGGCGCGGCCCTGCGCGTCGCCGCGATCCCGAAGGTGGCGTCCGCCCGCGTGCAACGGGTGTACCCGTCCACCATCCGCGTCACGGTAACCGAGCGGGTGCCCGTCGTGTTCGTCGACAGCCCCGGCGGCACCCATCTCCTCGACGCCGAGGCCGTGGATTACGAGATCGCACCGCCGCCGCCCGGGGTACCGCGACTGGTGACGGAGAAGCCGGGGTGGGGCGACCCGTCGACGGAAGCGGCGATCGAGGTGCTGGAGTCGATGCCGCCCCAGCTGCGCGGTCAGGTGGGACAGGTTGCGGCGAAGTCGATTTCGGATATCGCGGTGACGTTGCTCGACGGCCGGATCGTGGTGTGGGGCGGCACGGAGAAGTCCGAGCGCAAGGCCGCGGTCACCCTGCCGCTGCTCACCCAGCCCGGGCAGACGTACGACGTGTCGAGTCCCGACCTGCCGACGGTGCGGTGAGGGGCCGTGACCCGGATGCGAAAGAGTTGCGGGCGAGTTCGTCAAATAACTCGGCGCGTCTCGGCGCGCCTAATGGCGTATCCGTAGGACGGTGCATAGCGTTTCGCTCTAGTCGAGCAGCACTTGACATAACCGTAACCCTATGGTTGAGGTTGAGGCTTCAGGCTGGGCTGATCTGTACGAAAGCGTGATACACACTCATGGAAGGCGAGAGCCGATGACGCCCCCGCACAACTACCTCGCCGTAATAAAGGTCGTCGGCATCGGCGGCGGCGGCGTGAACGCAGTCAACCGGATGATCGAGCAGGGACTCAAGGGAGTCGAGTTCATTGCCGTCAACACCGACGCGCAAGCGCTGCTGATGAGTGACGCCGACGTCAAGCTCGACGTCGGCCGGGAACTCACCCGCGGGCTCGGCGCCGGCGCGGATCCCGAAGTCGGCCGCAAGGCCGCAGAAGACCACAAGGACGAGATCGAGGAAGTCCTCAAGGGCGCCGACATGGTGTTCGTGACCGCAGGCGAGGGCGGCGGCACCGGCACCGGTGGCGCACCGGTCGTGGCGAGTATCGCGCGCAAGCTCGGCGCCCTCACCGTCGGCGTCGTCACGCGCCCCTTCTCCTTCGAGGGCAAGCGCCGCGGCGGCCAGGCCGACACCGGCATCCAGTCGCTGCGCGAATCGTGCGACACCCTCATCGTGATCCCCAACGACCGCCTCCTGCAGCTCGGCGACGCCGCGGTCAGCCTCATGGACGCGTTCCGCAGCGCCGACGAGGTCCTTCTCAACGGTGTCCAGGGCATCACCGACCTCATCACCACCCCCGGACTGATCAACGTCGACTTCGCCGACGTCAAGGGAGTCATGTCCGGCGCGGGTAGCGCGCTGATGGGCATCGGATCCTCGCGCGGCGAGGGCCGGGCCATCAAGGCCGCGGAATCGGCGATCAACTCTCCGCTGCTCGAGGCGTCGATGGAGGGTGCGCGCGGCGTGCTGCTCTCGATCGCCGGTGGCAGCGACCTCGGTCTGTTCGAGATCAACGAGGCTGCGTCGCTGGTGCAGGAAGCCGCCCACATCGACGCCAACATCATCTTCGGCACCGTCATCGACGATTCCCTCGGCGACGAGGTGCGGGTCACCGTCATCGCCGCCGGGTTCGACGGCGGCACCCCCACCCGCAGGCCGGTCGAGTCGGGTGCCGCCGGTCGCAGCGCCATCGGCGCCGGACGGGCGGGCGAGGTCGGACAGTCCGTCGAGCAGCAGAACAGCGAACCGATGTCGGTGACCCGCGAGACGATCAGCTCGCACCAGAGCCCGAGCAGTCTGCCGCCGCTTCCCGGAAACGGGCAGTCCCGCGCGGTGCCGGTGTCCGACGAGGAGGGTGAAGACGAAGTCGACGTGCCCTCCTTCATGCGTCGTTGAGTTCGCCGACCGCCCCCGAGTTCAGGGTTCGCCGGGTCGTCACCACCCGCGCCGGAGGGCACTCCGTCGCACCGTACGACACGTTCAACCTCGGTGATCACGTCGGCGACGATCCGGCCGCGGTGGAGGCGAACCGGCGCCGGCTCGCGGGCGAGATCGGCGTGCCGTTCGACCACCTGGTGTGGATGGAGCAGATCCACAGCCGCAACGTGACCGTCGTCGACGGGCCCACCGATACGCCGGTGCCCGCGACGGACGCGCTGGTGACGACCGTGCGGGGGCTCGCGCTCGCGACCCTCAGCGCCGACTGCGTCCCGGTGCTGCTGTCCGACGACGAGGCCGGGGTGATCGCCGCCGTCCACGCCGGCCGGATCGGCGCCCGCATCGGCATCGTTCCGCGGGTGCTCGACGTCATGGTGGAGCAGGGAGCGCGGATCGACCGGATCGGCGCGTTCCTGGGTCCGGCGGCGAGCGGCCGCCAGTACGAGGTTCCCGCGGCGATGCAGGCGGACGTCGAGAAGTTCCTTCCCGGCAGCGCCGTCCGCACTGCAAAGGGGACCCCGGGCCTGGACCTGCGGGCGGGTCTGCGGAAACAACTGCTCGACGCGGGTGTCGCCGGAGTGGCGGAGGATCCGCGCTGCACCATCGAGGACCCGACGCTGTTCAGTCATCGCCGCCAGGCCCCGACCGGTCGGCTCGCGGCGGTGATCTGGATGGATACTGGGCAGGACAGCGTGTGACGACTGCCGGCGATGCCGGCGAGAGATTCGGTGTGGGAGTGGAAACGATGAGCAGGGTCGGGGACATCGAGGCTGCGCTCGGCGCCGTGCGCGCACGACTCGACGCGGCATGCCGGGACGCCGGTCGCGACCCGTCGGAGGTCTCGCTCCTGCCCGTCACGAAGTTCTTCCCCGAATCGGACGCGCGGATCCTGTACGACCTCGGCTGCCGTGAATTCGGGGAGTCGCGGGAGCAGGAGGCCACTGCCAAGATCGCGGAGTTCCGCACCGCGGTGACGGACCCGACGGTGCGGTGGCACATGATCGGGCATCTTCAGCGCAACAAGGCGAAGGCGGTCGCGCACTGGGCGTATGCGATCCATTCGGTGGACAGCGAACGACTCGTCGGCGCCCTCGGCCGCGCGGCGGCCACCGCACTGGAGGCGGGGGAGCGGCCCGCGCCGCTGCGGGTACTGCTGCAGGTCAGCCTGGACGGTGACCCGCAGCGTGGCGGCGCCGCGATCGCCGACCTCGATCGCCTTGCCGCGCAGGTGCAGTCGTCGCCGGGGCTCGAGTACCGCGGACTGATGGCGGTTCCGCCGATCGACGCCGACCCGGACGCGGCGTTCGAGGAACTGCACCACATACACGCGCGGCTGCAGCGCGACCATCCGGATGCGACGGAACTCTCGGCGGGCATGACGAATGATCTCGAGCACGCTGTCCGACACGGGTCCACCTGCGTGCGTGTCGGAACCGCGCTGTTGGGTTCGAGGCCTATAACCTCGAAATAGATCGCTCAGGTGATCGCCAACCCGTCCACACCGCTGCGACCGGTCGCAGTTGGATCCTGTCCGCCGCGCCAAGGAAGGTCGATCAATGAGCAGTCTGCACAAGTTCAAGGCTTACTTCGGCATGGTTCCCCTCGACGACTACGAGGACGAGTACCTGGACGAGCCGGAACCTGCGCGCAGGCCCGCTCGACCGGCGCGCGACAGTGGACGCGATCCGTACCTCGACCGCGACGACCGTGACTTCGCCGAACCGGCCTTCAGCAAGGCCGCCTACGCGCCCGGTCGCCGCGACGACCTCGACGACGACTTCGACCGGTACGAGAGCCCCCGGCACTCGTCCCGGGTCGAACCCGTGGCCGTCCGGTCGGCCCGTCCGAGCGCGAGCGGGGCTGTGCGCGGCAGCACCCGCGGCGCGCTCGCCGTCGACACGCGCTCCGACCGGGTCGAGAGCCGTCGCGGACCCCTCTTCGACGAAGGTGGCCCCCTGTCCAAGATCACCACGCTCCGTCCCCGCGACTACGGGGAGGCCCGCACCATCGGCGAGCGGTTCCGGGACGGCACCCCCGTCATCATGGACCTGGTCGAGATGAGCAACGCCGACGCCAAGCGCCTCGTGGATTTCGCCGCAGGCCTGGCGTTCGCACTGCGCGGTTCGTTCGACAAGGTGGCCACGAAGGTGTTCTTGCTCTCACCCGCAGACATCGACGTGTCCGCCGAGGAACGCCGCCGCATAGCGGAAACCGGCTTCTACAGCCAGAAGTAAGCCGGGGAGCGGGGGAAACGACCATCGGGATCCGAACGTCCGACACGACGCGAGCCGCGACGGCTGTGGCGCAGAACGCCCTGGCCACGCGGCTCGTTTTGATCGGCCGGACATTCTCAGGCAGAGTGAAGGTGTGGCCTTGTTCTCGGTGATCTACTTGATACTGTTTGTCTTTTGGCTGCTACTCATCGGCAGAATCATTGTCGAGTTCGTACGGACCTTCGCACGAGACTGGCGGCCAACCGGCGTCGTGGTCGTCATTCTCGAAGCGATTTTTACGGTCACCGATCCACCGGTCAAACTGCTTCGGCGGTTGATCCCCCCGATCAATCTCGGTGGGGTGCGGTTGGATCTATCCATCATGGTCTTGCTGTTCATCGTCTTCATCCTGATGTCGATCGTTCAGGGACAAGCGCGTGCCACGGGAGTGGTGTGACAGAATGGACCCCATTGATCCAGTCTTGTTTCACCGTTACGTAGACTGCGCTGTAACTGAATGCTTGCTAGACCGCCAAATGACGCGTGAAGGGATCCTTCCATGCCGCTGACTCCCGCTGATGTGCACAATGTCGCGTTCAGCAAGCCACCGATCGGTAAGCGGGGCTACAACGAAGACGAAGTCGATGCGTTTCTCGACCTCGTCGAGCAAGAGTTGTCGCGCCTGATCGAGGAGAACGCCGACCTTCGGCAGCGAGTAGGGGAGCTCGACAAGGAGCTCGCCGATGCGAAGAAGGCTCCCCGCTCCACGTCCGCAGCACCGACTCCCGCCCCCAAGGCGGAGCCGGCGCGCGTCGTCGAGCAGCCCAAGGCTCCGGCGCCCGCTCCGGCTCCGGCCGCCGCGGCTCCCGCCGCTCCCGCCCAGGGCGCCGACGCTCACATGCAGGCCGCCAAGGTCCTGGGTCTCGCCCAGGAAATGGCAGACCGGCTCACGAGCGACGCGAAGACCGAGTCCGAGCAGCTGCTCGGCAACGCGCGCACCAACTCGGAGCAGCTGGTCAGCGACGCGCGGACCCGTTCCGAGACGATGATCTCGGACGCGCGCCAGAAGTCGGAAGCACTGATCACCGACGCTCAGACCCGTTCCGAGACGCAGCTGCGCCAGGCCAAGGAGAAGGCCGACGCGCTGCAGGCGGACGCGGAGAAGAAGCACACCGAGATCATGGCGACGATCAACCAGCAGCGTTCCGTGCTGGAGGGTCGAATCGAGCAGCTCAAGACGTTCGAGCGCGAATACCGTGTGCGCCTGAAGTCGTACCTGGAGTCGCAGCTCGAGGAACTGGAGCAGCGGGGATCCGCGGTTCCGGTGGACGGCGGTCAGGATTCGTTCGCGCAGGGTGGATCGCAGTCCAATTACAGCCAGTCCTACGCCAAGGGCAATAGCTGACTGAGCGCGCGGTAGTTGCCCAGCCAGCGGCCCGGATAGAGGTTGAGCCGTGCTGGTCGTGACACTCGCTTTTGCAGCGGTGGGGTTCGCTCTCCTGGTGGTGGCCCTCATGACCGGTTCGGTCGTGTGGGCCTGGGGATGCATCGTGGTATGTGTCGCCGGAGCGATCCTGCTGCTCGTCAGCGCCCTCGCGGGTAAGAAGACCGCGGTCGTGCCCCGGCAACCCGCGAGCGGCGTTCCCGGTGAACGCGGTCCCGCAGCGGATACGGGCACGACACCCGGATCCGACGAGGCCGACTGAGTTGCCATCCGGCGGTGGCGGCTAGACTGCATTCAGCGAATAATTCAGTAACCGAGTTTCGTGGCGACGATCCGGCCATCACCGGGGAGCCTTCGGAAGAACGGCCGGCACGCCGGCTCAGTAGAACCGAACGGGTGGGCCCGTCACAGCCCTGCACCGAGAGGCGCCCTCCGGGGTGCAAGCGGGGTGGTACCGCGGTGGTGACGCAGGAGGCGTCCCCGTCGTCCCCGTGCCGAGTACGTCAGGCACGAGGAGATCGCGGTGACCGACACCAGCAACGTGACCAGCAGCAACGAGTCGTACCCCAAGGTCGACTACGGCGTCTCCCAGGACGCCGGCGTCCGGTTCCCCCAGATCGAGCAACGGGTGCTGGCCGGCTGGGACGCGGACGACACCTTCCGGGCCTCGGTCGCCCAGCGTGACGACGCCCCCGAGTTCGTGTTCTACGACGGCCCGCCGTTCGCGAACGGTCTCCCGCACTACGGCCACCTCCTGACGGGGTACGTCAAGGACCTGATCCCGCGGTTCCAGACGATGCGCGGAAACAAGGTCGAGCGCCGATTCGGCTGGGACTGCCACGGCCTGCCCGCCGAACTCGAGGCGGAGAAGCAACTCGGCATCAAGGACAAGTCCGAGATCGACGTCATGGGTCTCGAGAAGTTCAACGAGTACTGCAAGTCGTCGGTGCTGCGCTACACGGACGAGTGGCGCGACTACGTCACCCGTCAGGCCCGGTGGGTCGACTTCGACAACGACTACAAGACCCTGGACCTCGACTTCATGGAGTCTGTCATGTGGGCGTTCAAGGAACTGTTCGACAAGGGCCTGATCTACCAGGGCTTCCGCGTGCTGCCGTACAGCTGGTACGAGCAGACGCCGCTGTCGAACCAGGAGACGCGGCTCGACGACGCCTACAAGATGCGCCAGGATCCCGCCGTCACGGTCGACATGCCGCTCCGCGGTGAGGGCCCGCTCGACGGCGCCAACGCCGTCATCTGGACCACCACCCCGTGGACGCTGCCGTCCAACCTCGCCGTCGCAGTGCACCCGGACATCGACTACGTGCAGGTCGCGGGCGGCGACGGGAAGCGGTACGTGCTCGCGAAGGACCGGCTGGGGCACTATGCCCGCGAACTCGGCGAGGCGCCGGAGGTGCTGTCCGAGCACAAGGGTGCCGAGCTCGTCGGGCTCAGCTACGACCCGCCGTTCGACTTCTTCGCCGGCCACGACAACGCGCACGTGGTGCTGTCGGCCGACTACGTGACCACCGAGTCCGGTACCGGAATTGTGCACATGGCACCGGCTTTCGGTGAGGAGGACTACGACTACTGCGTCCGCAACGGCATCGAACTGGTGCAGCCGCTCGATCCGGGCGGCAAGTTCACGGCGATGGTGCCGCCGTACGAGGGTCTCCTGGTGTTCGACGCGAACCCGGTGATCATCAAGGACCTCAAGGCTGCTGGAAAGTTGCTGCGGCACGAGACGATCGAGCACTCGTACCCCCACAGCTGGCGCAGCGGACAGCCGCTGATCTACATGGCGGTCCCGTCGTGGTTCGTCGCGGTCACCAAGTTCCGCGAGCGCATGGTGGAGCTGAACCAGGACATCACCTGGGTACCCGAGCACATCCGCGACGGGCAGTTCGGCAAGTGGCTCGAGGGTGCCCGCGACTGGAACATCAGCCGCAACCGGTACTGGGGCAGCCCGATTCCGGTGTGGGTGTCCGACGACCCGGCGTACCCGCGCACGGACGTGTACGGCTCCCTCGACGAGCTCGAGCGTGACTTCGGGGTGCGGCCGACGGATCTGCACCGCCCGATGATCGACGACCTGGTGCGCCCGAACCCGGACGACCCGACCGGGAAGTCGATGATGCGGCGCGTGCCGGAGGTCCTGGACTGCTGGTTCGAGTCCGGGTCGATGCCGTACGCGCAGGTGCACTACCCGTTCGAGAACCGGGAATGGTTCGACTCTCACTTCCCGGGCGATTTCATCGTCGAATACAACGGGCAGACCCGCGGCTGGTTCTACACGCTGCACGTCCTGGCGACGGCGCTGTTCGATCGTCCCGCGTTCAAGACCGTTGCGGCCCACGGCATCGTCCTGGGCGAGGACGGCCTGAAGATGAGCAAGTCCAAGGGCAACTACCCGGACGTGAAGGAGGTGTTCGAGCGCGACGGCTCCGACGCCATGCGCTGGTTCCTCATGTCGTCGCCGATCCTGCGCGGCGGAAACCTCGTCGTCACCGAGCAGGGCATCCGCGAGGGTGTCCGGCAGGCGCTGCTGCCGCTGTGGAACGCGTGGAGCTTCCTGCAGTTGTATGCGCCGACGTCCGGTGAGTGGCGCACGGATTCGACGAACGTCCTGGACCGGTACATCCTCGCGAAGCTGGCAGGCACCCGGGACGTCATCACCGGCGCGCTCGAGACGAACGACATCGCCGGGGCGTGCGACGAACTGCGCACGTTCTGCGACGCGTTGACGAACTGGTATGTGCGGCGGTCGCGTTCGCGGTTCTGGGACGAGGACGCCGAGGCCGTCGACACCCTGCACACCGTGCTCGAGGTGGTCACACGGCTTGCCGCCCCGTTGCTGCCGCTGATCAGTGAGGTGATCTGGCGGGGGCTGACCGGCGGACGGTCCGTGCATCTCGCGGACTGGCCGGCCCAGGGTGCGCTGCCCGCGGATGCGGAGCTGGTGTCGGCGATGGACGAGGTGCGGTCGGTGTGCTCGACGGTGCTGGGTCTGCGCAAGGCGCAGAACCTGCGGGTGCGGCTGCCGCTGCCCGAGGTGACGGTCGCGTCCGAGGACGCGGAGCGGCTGCGCCCGTACCTCGGTCTCATCGCCGACGAGGTCAACGTCAAGAAGGTCGACCTCACCACCGACGTGGACGTGCACGGCCGTTTCGAGCTCGTCGTCAACGCGCGTGCCGCGGGGCCGCGGCTGGGCAAGGACGTGCAGACCGTCATCAAGGCCGTGAAGGCCGGTGACTGGTCGGAGAATTCGGACGGCGTCGTCGTCGCGGCGGGGATCGAGTTGCTGCCGGAGGAGTACACGCAGCGGCTCGTCGCCGCCGAACCGGAATCCACGGCGGCCCTGCCCGACGGTGCCGGTCTGGTGGTCCTGGACTCGGCGGTCACCGAGGAACTCGAAGCCGAGGGCTGGGCGAAGGACCGGATCCGCGAGTTGCAGGACGCGCGCCGCGCGGCCGGGCTCGAGGTGTCGGATCGGATCACCGTCGTCCTCGACGTGCCCGCGGAGCGGCGGGACTGGGCGCTCGCGCACCGGGAACTGATCGCGGGCGAGATCCTCGCCGTCGAACTGGAACTCGCCGAGGCGCCGGGCGATGCCGTCGAACTCGGTGAGGGTGTGCGGGCGGCGATCACGAAGGCGTGACCTGTCGGACCGGGCGGGTATTTTGCACCAGGTGAGTCGTCGGTGGGTGCTGCACCTCGACATGGACGCGTTCTTCGCGTCGGTCGAGCAGCTCACCCGGCCGACGCTCCGCGGCCGCCCGGTTCTCGTCGGTGGTCTCGGCGGACGCGGTGTCGTCGCCGGGGCCAGCTACGAGGCGCGGGTGTTCGGCGCGCGGTCGGCCATGCCGATGCATCAGGCCCGGAGGCTGGTGGGCCCGGGTGCGGTGGTGCTGCCGCCGCGGGGCCGGCTGTACGGCATGCTGAGCAAGTCCGTGTTCGACGCGCTCCGCGGGCCGATGCCGGTGCTCGAGCAACTGTCGATGGACGAGGCGTTCGGCGAACCCACCGAACTGGCCGGAGCGGATGCGGCCGCGGTGGGGCGCTATTGCGAGGGTCTGCGGGCCCTGGTCCTCGAGCAGACGGGGCTCGTCGCGTCCATCGGGGCCGGGTCGGGGAAACAGGTGGCCAAGATCGCGTCCGGTCTCGCCAAACCCGACGGGATCACGGTGATCTCACCGGACGAGCAGCACGCGGTGCTGGACGAGCTTCCGGTGCGGAAGCTGTGGGGCATCGGCCCGGTCGCGGAGGAGAAACTGAAGCGGCTCGGCATCGAGACCATCGGCGGTTTCGCGCGGACCCCCGAATCGGAGGTCACGTCGATTCTGGGCACCACGATCGGACCGGGCCTGCACCGGTTGGCGCAGGGCATCGACAATCGGCCGGTCGCCGAGCGTGCCGAGTCCAAACAGGTCAGTGCGGAGACGACTTTCGCCACCGACATCGTCACGATGGCGGAACTGCGGGGCGCTGTCGAGTCGAGCGCGGCGTCCGCGTTCGTGCGCCTGCAGAAGGACGGCCGGGCAGCGCGCACGGTGGTGCTGAAGCTGAAGAAGTCGGACATGAGCATCGTGACGCGTTCGGTCACGCTGCCCTACGCGACACTCGACCGTCAGATTCTGGTCGCGGCCGCGCAGCGTCAGGTGATCGATCCGATCGAACTCGGGCCGGTGCGTCTGGTCGGGGTGGGGTTCGCCGGACTGTCGACGGTGCGCCAGGGTTCGCTGTTCCCCGAACTGGACCTGGACGTCCCGGGCTACCAGGAGTCGAAGATCACGGAGGCGGCCGGTGACGACGGCCTCTCCGAGCCCGTCCCGGTACATGCCCGGGAGATCGACACCCGGTGGCATCCCGGGCTCGACGTGACGCACCCGGACTTCGGCCACGGCTGGGTGCAGGGTGCCGGGCACGGCGTCGTGACCGTCCGATTCGAAACGCGCACAACCGGTCCGGGAAAGGCCCGCACCTTCAAGGAGGACGACGGGCAGCTCGAACCGGCCGATGTGGAAGGCTCGCTCGCGTGACCGGACCCACCGCCCGAACGAGGGAGTGGAGACCGGCTCCACGAGAAGGTAGCCTCGGGCGCTGATGCCTACCCTTGGGTAATGTCGCCCGGGTAGCGAACGAGCTCAGATCGTCCGAGAACGAACACCGAGAATGAAGAGGTTATTGAGTTGAAGCTTCGTAAGATCACGGTTGCCGGAGTAGCAATCGCCGCAGCCCTCACGATGTCCGCGTGTGGCTCCGACGAGGGCGACACCGCGGCCAAGACCACGACGACGACTTCCGCAGCCGCCGAGACCTCGGAAGCCATCGAGGTGCCCACCGCGGCCGATCTCAACGCGCTTCTGGTACAGGGCCTCGACCCGGCGACTCCGCTCGAGGTCAAGTCCGCGATGGTCGAGGGCTCGGAGCAGGATCCGGAGCTCATCAACCAGGTCGCTGCGGCCGCGAAGGCCAACAACGCCGAGGTCACCGTTCTCGACCCGGTCATCGACAACGGTGACGGCACCGCCAGCGGCCAGCTGCAGCTGACCGTCAACGGCCAGGTCCAGCAGGGTGGCGTTCCGGCCATCTTCGTTCCCGGCGAGAACGGAACGTGGAAGCTGTCGAAGATCACCGCATGCCAGATCGTGTCGCTCGCGCAGCTGACCTCGCCTGCATGCCCTGCCTGATTCCAGGCCGAACCGTGCGGTCCTGACGGATCGCCGCGTTCTCGCACCGATGCCGGTGTCCCCTCGGGGACGCCGGCATCGGTCGTCTACGGGGACCGTCTCAGCCGGCGGGTGCGGGCGCGAGCTTCGCCACGGCGGTGCTCGTCAGGTCGCCGAAGACGCCGGCGTCGATCGGGTCCTGTCCCGTCGCGACCAGTTGAGTGACGGTGCTGCCGACGACGACCACCACCACGTCCGAGACGAGACTGACGCCCTCGCTGGTGGTGACGAGCCGGAACGCCGTCGACGCGTCGCCCGCGGGCTGCTGCGCGCGGCCCCCGATCCGGTACTGCACCTGCACGCCGTCGGCGTCCGTGCCGCTGTACCGGGTGCATCCCGACAGCCGCTCCTGCACCGCGGCGAAGGCCTGGGACGCGTCGGCGCCGGTGGCGTAGCTCGCCGCGTCCTGGTCGATGGTCGCGAAGCCCGGGCCGCTGAACCAGCCGGACGCCGA
The DNA here is from genome assembly GCF_029269925.1 of Rhodococcus sp. T2V. NCBI lineage: Bacteria > Bacillati > Actinomycetota > Actinomycetes > Mycobacteriales > Nocardiaceae > Rhodococcus > Rhodococcus sp. T2V. The sequence continues at coordinate 70,881 of NZ_JARJBD010000013.1, read as the reverse complement.
GGCTGCCGCTCCCGCGCGCTGGTCCGCGACCGGTGACAGCACCGCGCCGCAGTCGGCGGGATCCGTGCTCGACTTGTCGGATTCCGCCGACTCGGACGCCGGCGGCAACCCCAGATCGTCCTCGGGATCGGGCACCGGGGTGAATCCGACGGGAAGGTCGCCGACGTCGAGGAGCGCCGCCTTCAGCGCGGCCCGATCGGTGAACGGGGTACCCGCCGCGTCCGGCGCGGCGGTCACCACCGGACCGAGCGGCTCCAGCGCGGTGGCGTCGCCCGCGTCGCCGGACGCGTTCGACGAGCACGCGGACAGGGCGAGCACGGCCAGCAGGGAGCAGGAGGCGACGACGGGTCCGCGGCGCATCAGGAACCCCACCGGACCGAGTTCGACGTGGTCTGGTGCAGGCGGGTGGCGCCGTCGGGGTCGCTGTACTGCTGGTCGCCGCCCACGGTTACGGTCCCGGACACCGGCAGCGGCAGACCGAGGTCGACGGTCATCGTGCCCGAGCCCTGCATCACGTACTGGTCGACGTTCAGCGTGCCTGCCTCGCCGGGCAGTTCCCACACGGGGGACTTCGGCTTCTGGTCGATCGTGTAGTCGAGGGTGAGGCGGTTGCCGTCCCGCGCGGTCAGGGTGGCCACGGTCGTCTGGTCGAGGGCGATGCCGCTCATCACCTGCTGGCGGATCGTCCACTGGGCGCCCACGCCGACCGGTTCCGCCGGAAACGGGACAGTGCGGTACACGGCCTGGTAGAAGGCCTGCTCGATCGCGGAGCGGGCGATGTCCTGGGCCTCGGCGTCCGGTCGCAGGCGCAGCGCGGTGATCGCACCGGTGGGGTCGACGGTGAAGCCGGCGCCGGAACCGGCACTGGCTTCGAGCGCGCTGCCGAGGCGGCCGTCGGGGCTGGTGACGTCGCCGAGCGTGAGGTCGACGGTGGTGCCGCCGTCCGCGTCCTCGGTCGCCCGGCCGACGGCGGCGGTGAGGGGGAGCGTCACCTGGGGGGAGGAGAAGTCCTGGGCGGGCTGGTCGTCGATCTGCTGGAACACCTGCGCGTCCGTGGTCAGCTGGACGTCCTGCGTGACTCCCGCCGGCGGTCTGCGCGAGATCACCTCCCGTGGTTCCTCGCCGGGCCGGATCAGTTCGACGGTGGTGGCGGAGATCGGGACGGTCACTTCGGCGGGAGTGGACGTGGACCCTGCGGGGGTCGACTCCGAGGAGTCGCCGTCACCTCCGCACCCGGCGGTCAGAGCGACCAGGGAGAGGGTTGCGGCGAGTAGGCAGAATCCGGGTCGCAGAGCTTTCGAGAACAGTGGCACGCCCCCAGGCTAGTGCGCGCGGGAGCGCGTGAACGGCGGCTTGCCTCCGTAGTGGATGATGAACGGGTGAGTCAAGACCCCACGGCAGAGAACGAGACCGACGCCGAAGACCGGAACGACGGTGACGCGTCCGGCGCCGAAGCCCCCCGGCCGGCGAAGCATCAGCGCAGGCTGCTGCTGTTCGCGATCGCAGGGACGATCCTCGCGACCGACCTGCTGACGAAGATCCTCGCCGTCGCCAACATCGAGCCCGGCCGCCCGGTGTGGCTGATCGGGGACCTCGTCTCGCTGCGGCTCGTGCGCAACCCGGGCGCGGCGTTCTCCATGGCCACCGGCATGACGTGGCTGCTGACCCTCGTCGCGGTGGGTGTGGTGATCGGCGTCGTCCGGATCGGCCGGACGCTGCGGTCGCCGTGGTGGGCGCTCGGTCTCGGGCTGGTGCTCGGGGGCGCCCTCGGCAATCTCGTCGACCGGTTCTTCCGGGCGCCCGGAGTGATGCAGGGGCACGTCGTCGATTTCGTCTCCGTCGGCTGGTGGCCGGTGTTCAACGTGGCGGACTCCGCGATCGTGTGCGGTGCGATCCTGCTCGTCGTGCTCACCCTGGTGGGGCTGGAACCGGACGGAACACGCAAGGGGGCAGAGAAGTGAGGGAAACACGGTCGATGCCGGTCCCGGACGGGCTCGAAGCGATGCGGGTCGACGCCGGCCTCGCTCGCCTGCTCGGTCTGTCGCGCACCGCGGTTGCGCAGCTCACCGAGGAAGGCTCGGTGCTCGTCGACGGCGCGCCCGTCGGCAAGTCCGACCGGCTGTCTGCAGGCACGTGGCTCGAGGTGGAACTGCCCGAACCGCCGCGGCCGCTGACCATCGAGGCGGAACCCGTCGAGGGCATGGAGATCCTGTACGCCGACGACGACGTGGTCGCCGTCGACAAACCGGTCGGGGTCGCGGCCCACGCCAGCGTGGGGTGGACCGGTCCGACGGTGATCGGCGGCCTCGCCGCCGCGGGCTTCCGGATCTCGACGTCCGGTGCGCACGAGCGTCAGGGCATCGTGCACCGGCTGGACGTCGGCACGTCCGGGGTGATGGTGGTGGCCACGTCGGAGCGCGCCTACACGCTCCTCAAGCGCGCGTTCAAGCAGCGGACCATCGACAAGCGGTACCACGCGCTGGTGCAGGGTCACCCGGATCCGAGCAGCGGAACCATCGACGCCCCGATCGGCAGGCACCGCAGCAACGACTGGAAGTTCGCGGTCACCGCCGACGGCAAACCCAGCATCACCCACTACGACACGGTCGAGGCGTTCCAGGCGGCGAGCCTGCTCGACATCCACCTGGAGACGGGCCGGACCCATCAGATCCGCGTCCACTTCGCGGCGTTGCGGCACCCGTGCTGCGGCGACCTCACGTACGGGGCCGATCCGCGGCTGGCGGAGCGCCTCGGGCTGGAGCGTCAGTGGCTGCACGCCCGGTCGCTCGGTTTCGCGCATCCCGCGGACGGGCGGTGGGTCGAGATCACGTCCAAGTACCCGAAGGATCTCGAGGACGCTCTCGGGGTTCTGCGGGCGAGCTGAGGTGCGGCTCCCGCGCCCCGGCGGTGCCGCGGTGCCGGCAGTGCTCACCGCCGTCGTGCTGATCGTGGTGATCGTCGTGCTCGGGGCACTGAACCCCGTTCGCCGCGCGCCCGTGTGGACGGACACGCTGGGCCCGGACAACGGGGAAGCGGTGGCCGACTACCTGGCGCGGGCGGACCGATCGCTCGACGAGGCGGACGGTCGCCACGAGCACTGGGCGCTGGTCTCGTTCACGCGTCCGGTGACCACGGCGACCGTCCGGGGCGCCGCCTCCGGAACCCGGGTGTCGCAGGTGCTGTTCCGCGTGCCGCTCGACCGGGTGCAGACCCCCCTCGTGCCCGTGTCCGTCGCGGCAGGCGACGCGGCCCTCGCCCGGGCGAGCGTCCTGGCCGCCGGCCGCGTCCAGGCGATGACGGGCGAAACGGCGCGGCAGGCGCAGATCGCGGCGGTCTCGTCGGCGGAACTCGCCCGGAACTGCGCGTGCGTGATCGGCGTCGTCGTCCGCGGTGATCACGACGCGCTGGCCGCGCTGCGGTCCGAACCGGACGTCCGGGCGGTCGAGGCGCTCGGCGCCGACGCCGTCGCCGGGCGGTTCGCGGTGCGCCCGCTGCTGCCGGAGCAGGTCGAGACCGTCGCGCCCGGCCCCGACGACGGGGCCGTTCCGGGGAGCGGTTCGTGACGGCGCGGAAGGCGGAAACCGTGGGCGCCGCCTGCGGAGTCGGCGCCTACGTGCTGTGGGGCGCGTTCCCGGCGTTCTTCGGTCTGCTCGGCCCGGCCGGGTCGGTGGAGATCCTCGCGCACCGCGTGGTGTGGACGCTCGCACTCATGTTCGTCGTCCTCGCGGTCTCGGGCCGGCTCCGCTCGCTGCGCGGGCTGAGCGCGCGCACCTGGCTGCTGGTCACGGCCGCCTCGACGGCCATCGCCGTGAACTGGGGCACCTACATCTACGGGGTCACGTCGGACCGGGTGGTCGAGACCGCGCTCGGGTACTTCATCAACCCGTTGGTGAGCGTGCTGCTCGGGGTAGTGATCTTCCGGGAACGGCTCGTGCCCGCCCAGATCGTCGCGCTCGCCCTCGCCGCCGTCGCGGTGATCGTGATCACCGTCGACTACGGGCACCCGCCGTACATCGCGCTCACCCTCGCCGCCTCGTTCGCGCTGTACGGGCTGTGCAAGAAGGTGATGCCGCTCGACCCGCGGACGAGCCTCACCGCCGAGGGCATCGTGGCCGCACCCGTCGCGATCGGCTACCTCGTGTTCCTCGCCCTCACCGGCGCAGGCACGTTCCTCGGGTTCGGCGTCGGGCACACCCTGCTGCTGATGGCCGCAGGCCCGGTGACCGCCCTGCCGCTGCTGCTGTTCGGCGCCGCGGCGCAACGGGTGCCGTTGCGCACACTCGGCATGCTGCAGTACCTGACACCGGCGCTGCAGATGGCGTGGGGCGTCGCCGTTCTCCACGAGGACATGCCCGCGTCGCGGTGGATCGGTTTCGCCCTGATCTGGGTGGCGCTCGCGATCTTCAGTACCGATGCGCTGGTACGGGTCCGGCGCGAGCGGCGCAATCCCGACCCGTCCCAGGCGCCCGTCCCGTAACTCGCGTCACGACTTCGCCGACACCCGCCGTCGGCGACCGGAGCTGTCGGTCCGAGGGCCTACACTCGTGAGGCTCCCAGACCTTCAGAGAGGCGCACGTGGCTGACTCGTTCGTACATCTGCACAATCACACCGAGTACTCGATGCTCGACGGTGCGGCCAAGGTCGGCCCCCTGTTCGAAGAGGCCGCGCGGCTCGAGATGTCGGCGGTGGGCATGACCGACCACGGCAACATGTACGGCGCCAGCGAGTTCTACAACGTGGCGAAGAAGCAGGGCATCAAGCCGATCATCGGCATCGAGGCGTACGTCGCGCCCGAGTCCCGCTTCAATACCAAGCGTGTGCTGTGGGGCGACCGCAGCCAGAAGTCCGACGACGTCTCCGGTAGCGGCGCGTACACCCACATGACGATGGTCGCCGAGAACGCGACCGGTCTGCGGAATCTGTTCAAGCTGTCCTCGCTCGCGTCGATCGAGGGTCAGCTCGGCAAGTGGGCGCGCATGGACGAAGACCTCATCGCCACCCACCACGAGGGCATCATCGCGACCACGGGCTGCCCGTCCGGCGAGATCCAGACGCGGCTGCGACTCGGCCACGACCGCGAGGCGCTCGAGGCGGCAGCCAAGTGGCAGGAGATCTGGGGCAAGGACAACTTCTTCCTCGAGCTGATGGACCACGGCCTGTCGATCGAGCGACGCGTGCGTGAGGGCCTCCTCGAGATCAGCAAGAAGCTCGAGATTCCTCCGCTCGCCACCAACGACTGCCACTACGTCACGAAGGACGCCGCGGAGAACCACGAGGCGCTGCTGTGCATCCAGACCGGCAAGACGCTGTCCGACCCCACCCGGTTCAAGTTCGACGGTGACGGCTACTTCCTCAAGTCCGCCGCGGAGATGCGGGCCCTGTGGGACGACCAGGTCCCCGGCGCGTGCGACAACACCCTCCTCATCGCCGAGCGTGTCCAGTCGTACGACGACGTGTGGGCGCACCACGACCGGATGCCGATCTTCCCGGTCCCCGAGGGCGAGACGCAGGGCACCTGGCTGCGCAAGGAGGTCATGCGCGGGCTGGACCGCCGGTTCCCCGACGGACCGCCCGAGGAGTACCTGGCCCGCGCCGACTACGAGATCGGCGTCATCCTCGAAATGGGTTTCCCCGCCTACTTCCTCGTCGTCGGCGACCTCATCAACCATGCGCGCGAGGTCGGCATCCGGGTCGGTCCCGGCCGAGGCTCGGCGGCCGGTTCGCTCGTCGCCTACGCGATGGGCATCACCAACATCGACCCCATCCCGCACGGCCTGCTGTTCGAGCGGTTCCTGAACCCCGAGCGCGTGTCCATGCCCGATATCGACATCGACTTCGACGATCGCCGTCGCGGCGAGATGGTGCGTTACGCGACGGACAAGTGGGGCAGCGACCGCGTCGCCCAGGTCATCACGTTCGGCACCATCAAGACGAAGGCGGCCATCAAGGACTCCGCCCGCGTCCAGTTCGGTCAGCCCGGTTTCGCGATCGCCGACCAGATCACCAAGGCGCTGCCGCCGCCGATCATGGCCAAGGACATTTCGGTGTCCGGCATCACCGACCCGAACCACGAGCGCTACAAGGAAGCGGTGGAGGTTCGCGCCCTCATCGACTCCAACCCGGACGTCGCGAAGATCTATCAGACGGCCAAGGGGCTCGAGGGCCTGATCCGAAACGCCGGCGTCCACGCCTGCGCGGTGATCATGTCGTCCGAACCGCTGATGGACGCGATTCCCGTGTGGAAGCGTGCCCAGGACGGCGCCATCATCACCGGCTGGGACTACCCGTCGTGCGAGGCCATCGGCCTGCTGAAGATGGACTTCCTCGGACTGCGGAACCTCACCGTCATCGGTGACGCGATCGACAACATCAAGGCCAACCGAGGCATCGACCTCGACCTCGACACCTTGCCGCTCGACGACCCGGCCACGTACGAACTGCTCTCGCGCGGTGACACTCTCGGCGTGTTCCAGCTCGACGGCAGCGCGATGCGTGACCTGCTGCGCCGCATGCAGCCCACCGGGTTCGAGGACATCGTCGCGGTGCTCGCGCTGTACCGGCCCGGTCCGATGGGCATGAACGCGCACAACGACTACGCCGACCGCAAGAACGGGCGGCAAGAGGTCAAGCCCATCCACCCGGAGCTCGAGGAGCCCCTGAAGGAGATCCTGGCCGACACCTTCGGCCTGATCGTCTATCAGGAGCAGATCATGCAGATCGCCCAGAAGGTGGCCGGGTACTCGCTCGGGCAGGCCGACATCCTCCGCCGCGCCATGGGTAAGAAGAAGCTCTCGGTGCTGGAGGAGGCGTACGCCGGGTTCCGCGAGGGCATGCTTGCCAACAACTTCTCCGAACCGGCGATCAAGGCGCTCTGGGACACCATCCTCCCGTTCGCCGGGTACGCGTTCAACAAGTCGCACGCCGCCGGCTACGGTCTGGTGTCGTTCTGGACCGGCTACCTCAAGGCCAACTACCCGGCCGAGTACATGGCCGGTCTGCTCACCTCGGTCGGTGACGACAAGGACAAGGCCGCCGTCTACCTTGCGGACTGCCGCAAGATGGGCATCACCGTGCTGCCGCCGGACGTCAACGAATCGGAGGTCAACTTCGCCTCCGTCGGTGAGGACATCCGGTTCGGCATGGGCGCCGTCCGCAACGTCGGTGCCAACGTGGTGGGCTCGATCATCAAGGCGCGCAAGGAGAAGTCCAAGTTCGTCGACTTCTCCGACTACCTCAACAAGATCGACGCGGCCGCCTGTTCCAAGAAGGTCACCGAATCGCTGATCAAGGCAGGCGGATTCGACTCGCTGGGCCACCCGCGCAAGGGGCTCATGCTCGTCCACGCCGACGCCATCGACGCGGTGATGGGCACCAAGAAGGCGGAGGCGATCGGCCAGTTCGACCTGTTCGGCGGCGACGACGCCGACGAGTCGATCGCCTCGGTGTTCAACGTGAAGATCCCCGAGGAGGAGTGGGACTCCAAGCACCGGTTGGCGCTGGAACGGGAAATGCTGGGACTGTACGTGTCCGGGCACCCGCTCAACGGCGTCGAGCACGTGCTGTCGGCGCAGTCCGACACCGCGATCCCGACCATCCTCGAAGGCGACATCAAGGACGGCACCCAGGTCACCGTCGGCGGCATCCTCGCGTCGGTGAACCGGAGGATCAACAAGAACGGTCTCACCTGGGCGTCCGCGCAGCTCGAGGACCTGACCGGTGGTATCGAGGTGCTGTTCTTCCCGCAGGCCTACTCGGTGTACGGGATGGACGTCACCGAGGACTCCGTGGTGCTCGTCAAGGCGCGCGTGTCGATCCGTGACGACCGGATCTCACTCATCGCCAACGACCTTGCGGTGCCGGACCTCTCGGCGGTGGGGGTCGCGAAGCCGTTGGCGGTCAGTCTGCCGCTGCGTCAGTGCACCAAGGACAAGATCGGCGCGCTGCGTCAGGTGCTGACCCGCCATCCGGGTACGTCGGACGTGCACGTGCGGTTGATCGGCGGCACCGAGGTCACGTTGTGGAAGGTGGACGACGTGCTCCGGGTGGAACCGTCGTCGGCGTTGATGGGCGACCTCAAGGCGCTGCTCGGACCGAGCTGCCTGTCCGTGTGATCGCTTCGATGGGTGAGGCTAGGAGCGCGGCGGGAAGAGCCGCCGCGCCCACCACACCACGACGGCGGCAGCGGCGGCCGTGAGAACGGCCGCCTGCAGCGTCTGGGTGACGACGAGGATCGTGACGAAGACCAGCAGCGCGACTGCCAGGGCCTCCAGCTTGTAGAGGGGCCACTCGGTGCCGGCCAGATCGACGGTCCGGGCAGGGGTGCTGCGGGGCGCATCGCGGCGCACCCAAGCGTCGTGTGTCGTCATCGCAGGTCACCTCAGTGGAGTGGGTCGGGGGAGCGGACGTCCCCGCGTGCGATCAGGGTACTCGGAATCCGGAGTTCGGCGCAACGAACAATCGGATGCGGTCGTTCGCATGCGCGCTGGTTCGGTGGAATCGGTGGCGGGCTCTCGCGGATCAGGTGTTGACTGGACGCATGCCACTCACAGGTGAATACGAACCGAGTCCGTCCAAGTGGGCAGCGGATCAGGCCGAGTTGATGGAATCCACCGACGGGGCCGAGGGCACGACGTTGGGCGGCAGGCCCGTCGTCCTGCTGACCACCCGGGGCGCGAAATCCGGCAAGATCCGTAAGACGCCGTTGATGCGTGTCGAGCACGACGGGACGTACGCGATCGTCGCCTCGCTCGGCGGCGCCCCCAAGAACCCGGTCTGGTACTACAACGTGAAGGCCGAACCGCACGTCGAACTCCGCGACGGCTCGGCGACCCGCGACATGGTGGCCCGTGAGGTCACGGGCGACGAGAAGGTCACGTGGTGGGAGCGCGCCGTCGCCGCGTTCCCGGACTACGCCGAATATCAGAAGAAGACCGATCGGGAGATCCCGGTGTTCGTGCTCGAACCCGCCTGAGTCGCGCCCCGCCGCTGTCGTTCGCCGTTCGACCGTCCCCGACCGGAGGCCCGATGAGAGCGAAAACCGTTGCCGATCAACTGGTACGTCAACTCCAGGACGCCGGCGTCCGGCGGATCTACGGAATCGTGGGTGACAGCCTCAATCCCGTCGTCGACGCCGTCCGGCGTTCGGGCGGGGCGGAGAACGGCGGCATCGACTGGATCCACGTCCGGCACGAGGAGGCGGCCGCCTTCGCCGCGGCCGCGGAGGCGCAGGTCACCGGCAAACTGGCGGTCTGCGCCGGCTCGTGCGGGCCGGGCAATCTGCACCTGATCAATGGTCTCTACGACGCGGACCGGTCCGGGGCGCCGGTGCTCGCGATCGCGGCGCAGATCCCGAGCGAGCAGATCGGTCTCGGCTACTTCCAGGAGACCCACCCGGACCGGCTGTTCGTCGAGTGCTCCCGGTACACGGAGCTGATCGGAAGTCCCGCCCAGGCCCCGCGCGTCTTGGCGTCCGCCATCGCGCATGCGACCGCGCTGTCCGGTGTCGCGGTGATCACCCTGCCGGGTGACATCGCGGACCGCCCCGCCGAGGGGCGAGCGCCGACGGTGCCGCGCACGGCTGCGCCGTCGATCGTGCCGGACCAGTCCGACGTGCAGGCACTCGCGGACGCCGTGAACGCGGCTGGGAAGGTCGCGATCTTCGCCGGGGAGGGGGTGCGCGCGGCACGCGAGGAGTTGCTGGGCCTTGCCGACGCGATCGGTGCGCCGATCGGTCACACCCTGCGCGGCAAGGAATGGATCCAGTACGACAACCCCTTCGACGTCGGGATGACGGGGTTGCTGGGGTACGGGGCGGCTCACGACGGGATGCACGGCGCCGACCTCCTGCTGCTCGTCGGAACGGACTTCCCGTACAACCAGTTCCTCCCCGACGGCGTCCGCACCGCGCAGATCGACCGGGCCGCACAGCGAATCGGCCGGAGAACGGACGTCGATCTGGCGGTGCACGGCGACGTGGAGTGCACGTTGCGTGCGCTCGTCCCGCTGATCCGGCGGAAGGACGACCGCCGATTCCTGGGCGACATGCTCGAGAAGCACCGGATGCTGATGAACAAGGTGGTCGGCGCGTACACGAAACCGGCCAAGCAGCGCGTCCCGATCCATCCCGAGTACGCCGCGTCGATCCTCGACGACCTCGCTGCCGACGACGCGATCTTCACCACGGACACGGGAATGTCGAACGTGTGGACGGCGCGCTACCTGACGCCGAACGGTTCGCGGCGTTTCCTCTCCTCGGCCCTGCACGGATCGATGGCGAACGCCCTGCCGCACGCGATCGGTGCCCAGGTGTGCGCGCCTGGCAGGCAGGTGGTGTCCGTGTCGGGCGACGGCGGGCTGTCGATGCTGCTGGGGGAACTGGTGACGGTCGCGATGTACCGGCTCCCGGTCAAGGTCGTGGTGTTCAACAATTCCACTCTCGGCATGGTCAAGCTGGAGATGCTGGTGGACGGGCTGCCGGATTTCGGGGTCGACGTCGCGCCGGTCGACTATTCGGCGGTGGCGTCCGCGCTGGGCATCTTCGCCCGCCGGATCGAGGATCCGGCCGATATCGAAGCGGGTCTGCGGCAGGCGTTCGATCACGACGGACCGGCCCTCGTCGATCTCGTCACCGACCCGTTGGCGCTGTCGCTGCCGCCGACCGTCACGGGTGGGCAGCTCACCGGTTTCGCGCTGGCGTTGTCGAAGATGGTGATGAACGGGGGTGTCGGCGAGGCCGTGAAAATGGCGAAGTCGAACGTCCGGAACGTGCCGCGACCGTCTCAGTTCGATCCGCGCGGCTGAACCCGACTGGTATCCCATGGCCGGAGAGTGGGAACATATCCGGGTGTCCACATCGCCCGATACCGCAGCCCAGAACATCACCTCGCCCCTGACAGTGGGCGATATCGACGCGGCCATCGAGCGAATTTCCCACGTGATCGACGCGACCCCACTGCAGTGGAGCGACCGCCTGTCGACCCTGACCGGCGCGAACGTCTACCTCAAGCGTGAAGACCTGCAGGTCGTCCGCTCCTACAAACTTCGCGGCGCCTACAATCTCATGGCCCAGCTCGACGCCGCCGAGCGTGCCGCCGGAGTCGTGACCGCCAGCGCAGGCAACCATGCGCAGGGCGTCGCGTTCGCCTGCCGCACAATGGAAATCACCGGCCGCATCTACGTCCCGTCGAGCACCCCCAAGCAGAAGCGTGACCGCATCCGTGCGCACGGCGGCGAGTTCGTCGAGCTGATCCTGACGGGGGAGACGTACGACGCCGCCGCCGCTGCGGCCGCCGCCGACGTGCGGCGGACGGGCGCGACGATGGTTGCGCCGTTCGACGACGCCCGGACCGCGGCCGGTCAGGGCACCATCGCCGCCGAGATCCTCGCGCAGCTCGGCGCGGCCCCCGATTCCGTCCTGGTCCCGGTCGGCGGCGGCGGGTGCATCGCCGGCATCGCCACCTACCTGCATGCGCACGCACCGCGCACGGCCATCGTCGGCGTGGAGCCGACGGGGGCGGCGTCGATGACGGCGGCCCTGGTGGCCGGTGGTCCCGTGACGTTGACGGAGATCGACCCGTTCGTCGACGGCGCGTCGGTGAAGCGGGTCGGCGACCTGCCCTACGCCGTGGTCTCCGCCCTCGGCGCCGAGGTGGTGACGCACACGTCGCTCGGCCAGGCCGGCGGGGCGTCCACGATCCGGCTCGATCCGGAGACGTTCGTGATGACCAACCTCGACGAGGGCGCGCTGTGCACCGCGATGCTCGAGCTGTACCAGAACGAGGGCATCATCGCCGAGCCGGCGGGCGCGCTGTCGGTGGCGGCACTCGGGAACATCACGTTCGAGCCGGGGTCCACGGTGGTGTGCCTGATCTCGGGCGGCAACAACGACGTCTCGCGGTACGGCGAGATCCTGGAACGCTCGCTGGTGAATCTCGGTCTCAAGCACTACTTCCTGGTCGACTTCCCGCAGGAGCCGGGCGCGCTGCGCCGATTTTTGGACGAGGTGCTCGGCCCCGAGGACGACATCACGCTGTTCGAGTACGTGAAGCGGAACAACCGGGAGACCGGCGCCGCCCTGGTGGGTATCGAACTCGGCAAGGCGGAGGGGCTCGGCGAGCTGCTCGAGCGGATGGAGCAGTCCCGGATGCAGGTGGAACGTCTGGAGCCGGGAAGCCCCGCGTACCGCTACCTCACCTGAGCCGCTACTTCTGCAGCAGCCGTGCGACGACCTTCTTGTACAGCTCGGGCTCGGGCATGGGAAGCCTGAGCAGCGCGGCCAGGTAGATGCCGTCGCCAACGAGCCGCACGATCTCGGCCTGCACGGGATCGTCGATCTCGCCGCGCAGGCCCTCGTCCCAGCTGCGCATGACGTCGGTGACGGCCTTCTGGATCTCGTCGTGCTGCCCGTCGACGCTCCGTAGGGCGGCGATGGTCGAACGGTAGAGCGCGAGTTCCTCGGTCGTGCTCGCGTCGGGGACCTGCAGGTACCACTCGGACATCGAGGTGCCGCCGGACACGGCGTCGGCGAGCTGGGCGTCGGCCCGCTCGCCGAGCCGGCGCACCATGGCGGCGAGGAGTGCTTCCTTGCTGGGGAAGTGATAGAGCAGTCCGCCCTTGGACACCCCGGCCTCCGCCGCGACGGCTTCGAGGGTCACCTGGGCTATCCCCACGTCGAGCAGCAGCTTCTCGAGGGCGTCGAGTATTCGATCGCGCGTACCGGCAGCCATGGAGAGGGACTGTACCCGGGAAATAACTTTACCGTCCGGACGGTTAACGGTAAGGTAACGGTACTGTACCGGCCGGACGGTTCATCACGGTGCCGGCCCCAATCGGAAAGTTGCAGGAAGATAAATGTCTGTCTCCACGGATCGCGGGATCAACGACGCCTACGGCGCGCCAGGTCAGTCCTCCGCATCACGCCGAGACTGGCTCGGATTGGTCGTCCTGGCCTTCGCCGTCCTCCTGATCGCCGTCGACGGCACGGTGCTCGACCTCGCACTGCCGTTCATCAGCGCCGACCTCGAGCCCAGCAGCACGCAGCTGCTGTGGATCATCGACGTCTACTCCTTCGTCCTCGCCGGACTGCTCATCACCATGGGCACGCTCGGCGACCGGATCGGGCGGCGCCGGCTGCTGCTCCTCGGCGCCGCCGGATTCGGTATCGCCTCGCTGATCGCGGCGTGGGCGCCGACACCCGAGATGCTGATCGCGGCCCGTGTGCTGCAGGGAATCTCGGGTGCCACCCTGATGCCCGCGACCCTCGGCCTGATCCGCACGATCTTCGTCGACCCGCGCCAGCGGACCCTCGCCATCGGCGTGTGGGGCGCGATGGCCGGTGGCGGCACCGCGGCGGGCCCGCTGATCGGCGGCTGGCTGCTCGAGCACTTCTGGTGGGGCTCGGTGTTTCTGATCAACATCCCCGTGATGCTGGTGCTGATCGCCGTGGGACCCATCGTGATTCCCGAGTCGAAGGACCCCGCACCGGGACGGTTCGACCTGCTCAGCGTCGTGTTGTCGATGACAACGATGCTGCCGCTGGTGCACGCGGTCAAGGAGACCGTGGTGCACGGCGTCGACCCGGTGCTCCTCGGCGTCGGTCTCGTCGGTGTCGTGTCGGGTGTGGTGTTCGTGCGCAGGCAGAAGTCGATGAAGGACCCGATGATCGACATCGGACTGTTCGCGAAGCCCGCGTTCTCGACCGCCGTCCTCACCAACCTGCTGTCCATCTTCGCGCTCGCCGGTGTGCTGTTCTTCGGCTCGCAGTACCTGCAGTTGGTGCTGGGCAACACTGCGTTCGAATCGGGTGTGCTGATGCTGCCCGGCATGCTGATGAGCGCGGTGACCGCGCTCGCGGCGGCCTGGATGGTGCGCCGGTGGGCCACCTCGCACGTGCTCGGCGGCGGTCTCGCCGTCGCGGGTGTGGGTGCGGCACTGATGCTCACGCTCGGCGTGGACGGTGCCCCGACGATGTTCGTGGTCGGCTTCGGTCTCGCCGGAGCGGGTGTCGGTATCGCGTTGACGCTGACGTCCGACCTCGTGGTGAGCGCCGTCGAGCCCGAACGGGCCGGCGCCGCCTCCGCGGTGTCCGAGACCGCATACGAACTCGGCATCGCGCTCGGTGTCGCCGTGCTCGGCAGCGTCGTCATGGCGATCTTCCGGAACGGACTCGACACGTCGATGCTGCCGCAGGAACGGATCGAGCCCGCCCAGGGCACGCTCGGCGCCGCGGTCGCGGAGGCTCAGCATCTCCCCGAGGCGGCGCGGGCAGTGTTCCTGGAGTCCGCGCAGTCGGCGTTCGTCGACGGCATGCACGTCGCCGCGGGCGCGACGGCCGTGATCCTGTTCACGACCGCGATCCTCGTCCTGCGGATGCTGCGCGACCGTCAGGGCGAGCTGTCGAGCACCACGAACGAGTGACCCGGTAGCACCGTCGCCGACCCGGTCCCGTCCTGCGTCGGCGGCTCCCACCACAGCACGGGGGAGCCGCCGACCGGGACGGTCACCGGTTCGGCACTCAGGTTGCAGGCGAGGCGAAGTGCGCCGCGGTGCACCACGATCCACTGCTGTGCCTCGTCGTAGTCGACGGACAGGTTCTCGAGCCACGGGTCCGTCAGCTCGGCGCGCTCCCGCCGTAGCCGGAGCAGCGAGCGATAGCAGTCCAGCAGCCGGGCATGCGGCTGCCGGGCCGGTTCGTCCCAGTCGAGCTTGGACCGTTCGAACGTCTCCGGGTCCTGCGGGTCGGGAACGTCGTCCGTGCTCCAGCCGTGCTCCGCGAACTCGGCCTTGCGTCCCTCCGCCGTCGCCCGCGCGAGGTCCGGCTCCGGGTGCGAGGTGAAGAACTGGAACGGGGTGCTCGCCCCCCACTCCTCGCCCATGAACAGCATCGGCGTGAACGGCGAGCAGAGCACGAGCGCCGCCTTCACGGCGAGCTGCCCGGAATCGAGATACGTGCCGGGCCGGTCGCCGGTCGCCCGGTTGCCGATCTGATCGTGCGTGCACGTGTACGTGACCAGCGAACTGGCAGGGGTCCGCCGCGTGTCCAGCGGCCTGCCGTGCGTGCGACCCCGGAACGTCGAGAACGTGCCCGCGTGGAACCAGCCCTGGCGCAGCGTGTCCGCGAGACAGGCCATCGAACCGAAATCTCCGTAATAGCCCTGCCTCTCGCCCGACACCGCAGCGTGGATGGCGTGATGCACGTCGTCGTCCCACTGGGCGTCGAGGCCGCAGCCGCCTGCCGACCGCGACGTGATCAGGCGCGGATCGTTGAGGTCGCTCTCGGCGATGAGTGTCAGCGGTCGCCTCAGGTGCGCGGACAATCGGCGGGTCTCGATGGCCAGATCCTCGAGAAGATGGGTGGCGGTGTGGTCGACGAGCGCGTGGACGGCGTCGAGTCGGAGCGCGTCGATGTGGAACTCGCGGAACCACCGCAGCGCGTTGCCGATGATGTAGCGGCGCACCTCGCCGCTGTCCGGTCCGTCCAGGTTGATGCTGCGGCCCCAGGTGTTGGCGCCCTGCGCCAGGTACGGGCCGTACCGGTCGAGGTAGTTCCGCGACGGTCCGAGGTGGTTGTAGACGGCGTCGAGGACCACACCGAGACCGCGGGCGTGGCACGCGTCGACGAGGGTCTGCAGCCCGTCCGGTCCGCCGTAGCCCTCGTGCACCGTGTACCAGAGGACGCCGTCGTATCCCCAGTTGTGGGTACCGTTGAACCCGTTGACGGGCATCAGTTCCACGAAATCGACGCCGAGGCCGACGAGATGATCGAGCCTGTCGACCGCGGCGGTGAAGGTGCCCTCCGGAGTGAACGTGCCGACGTGCAATTCGTAGACGACGGAGCCGGCGAGCTGCCGCCCGGTCCACTGCGAGTCGGTCCAGAGGCCCTCGTCGAGCGTGTGGAGCTGGGACGCGCTGTGCACGCCGTCGGGCTGGCGCGGCGACCGCGGATCGGGGAGCGGGGTGTCGCTGTCGTCGAGGAGGAACGCGTACCGGGAGTCCGGTGACGCGTCGACGTCGGCCCGCCACCACCCGTCCGGTGACGGGGTCATCTCGTGGCGCCTGCCGTCGACCTCCACGGAAACCGATGTCGGGATCGGGGCCCAAACCTCGAATGTGTGCACCCGATCAGCATGCCTCGACCGGGCGGGCCGCGCAGGACAGTCAGCTCTCGGGCGTGCCGGAGTCCTCGACCTCCTCGATGATCTCGGCGCCGAGAACCGACAACCGGTGTTCCTCGGCGTCCTGCACGGTGCCGAAGTCCTGCTCCTCGAGCACGTTACGGTCCTTGTCGAGGTATCGATACCTAGCCATGTCCCCACGATGGCACACGTCGGCGGAGATGGCGGCGAGTCGGCCCTTTCGCCCAGGTTCCGGAAGTAGCAAGCTGAGAGTACGGACTCGAACGTCGCGAGGAGCAGTCATGCACGTAGCAGTGGGAGACCGGTTGCACGTACAAGGCAGGGTGGTCGGGGTGCACGAGACGACCGCCGAGGTCGTGGAGGTACACGGCGAGAACGGCGAACCGCCCTATCTCGTCCGATACGACGACGGCCACGAGGCCCTCGTGTTTCCCGGATCCGATGCCTGGGTGGAACACCCGAAGTCGTAGGCATCGGGCGTTTCGCCCGGTCCAGGCGCGGCGGATCGCCGTGCCTCATTGGTTGCACGATCGATGAATCGAATGCGTCTATCGTGAGACCGTGCCCGACTCCGCCAAGAGGCCCTACTCTTCGCCGCTGCGTGCGGAATCGGCGCGCCGGACCCGCCTCCTCGTCCGGGATGCCGCGGCCCGGTTGTTCACCGAACGCGGATACGTCAGCACCACGGTGCGAAACGTGGCCGAAGCAGCCGGGGTGTCGACCCGCACGGTGTTCACCGCGTTTCCGGGCGGCAAGGCGGAACTGTTCCACGAGGCACTGCACGCGGCGATTCAGGGCGAGACCGACGTCGCGCGTGATGCCCGCACACCCCGGGACGGCGACCCGGTGGAGCGGATCCTCGAACAGATGGTGGGCTACAGCACCGACGTCCTGGAGCGGGCCGGAACCCTGATGGCGACGTCGATCGAATCCTCGGGGGCGGACGAGGACATGCGGCGGTTCGCCGACGAGGGAGCGCGGGCGTCCGCCGAGAATGCGATGACCCTCGCCGAGGGACTCGCCGCGCACGAACTGCTGCGCCCCGAGATCTCCGTCCAGCGGGCCGCCGACGTGCTGTTCACCGTCGTGTCGCCGCAGGTGTATTCGATGCTGCGCGTGCAGTGCGGGTGGGATGTCGACGACTACCGGAACTGGATGAAGGCGACGATCCGGGCGAGTCTGCTGCACTGAACGGGTTCCGTCTACGGCAACAGGATGAATTTGCCCGCCGCGTGCGGCTTCCGGAGATCGGCGTGAGCGCGCGCCGCCTCCGACAGCGCGTACGTGCGCGCGACCCGCACCCGCACGTCGCCGTTGCCCGCGAGGTCGACGAGGGCGGCTCGGAACCGCTTACGCAGTTCCATGCCTTCCGCGCCCAGCGCTCCCACGATCCGGAATCCCGCCTCGACCGGCCGTGGCCCGGGGACCGTCGTCACCAACCGCGACCGGTCCCGCACCAGGTCCACGGACACGTCCACGGCCTCGTCGCTGCCCGCAGTATCGATGACGGCGTCCACCCCGTCCGGTGCCAGGACACGGATCCGGTCGCTCAGGCCGTCCCCGTACGACACCGGGGTCGCGCCGAGCGACCGCACGTAGTCGTGGTGCACGGGGCGGGCCGTGCCGATGATCGTGGCGCCGCGGGCCCGGGCCAACTGCACGACGAACGACCCCACGCCGCCTGCCGCCCCGTGCACGAGCAGCAGGTCGCCGGTGCCGACGTTCGCCGTGTCGAGGGTGTCGACCGCGGTGGCACCCACCGCGAGAAGTCCGGCCGCCTCGTTCCACGGCAACGACGCCGGTCTCGGGACCACCGAATCACCGGACACGACAAGCCGGTCCGCGTACGCCTCCGACAACGGGTACGCGATCACCTCGTCGCCCACCGCGATCGGGCCCCTCGGGCCCGTGGCGGCGTCACCCACCTGCGCGACGACGCCCGCCGCCTCGCTGCCCAGCCGCATCGGCAGGACGGCGGGATCGGTGCCGAACGCGCCGCTGTACAGCTTGTAGTCGATCGGGTTGACCCCGATCGCGCGGACCTCGATCACCACCTCACCCGGTCCCGGATCCGCCGGTTCCGCATCGACCACCGCGAGGACCTCCGGCCCTCCGTACGCCCGGGCAACCACACGTCGCATACACAGGCCAGTACCCCTGTGAGTACTTCTTAACCGCGGGCGGTTGAGAAGTACTCACAGGGCCAGCAGCACCACGGGGTAGCGGGCGAACAGGGTGGACGTGTCGACGCGGCCGCCGGGGTGCGTCACGGAGGTGAGCAGGTCGGTCCAGGCGCCGTCCGGGAGGGTCACCGCGGTGTCGCCCCAGCCGTCCTGGTGCAGTCCCACGCTGTGCCGGGTGGCCAGGGCCACGACGTCCGGCGCCGATCCCTGGGGCCCGCGGGTGAAACCGATCAGGTGCTCGGCCGCGGTCCCCGATGCGAAGACCGGCGCGTACGTGCCGCCCACGAAGCTTCCCGGACGGTCCCGGCGCAGGCGCAGGGCCGTCCGCACGACGTGCATCTTCGCCGCGCCGGTGGCGTCGACCGGAGGGGTCCCCAGCCCCGCGAGCGCGGTCCGCCGCACGTCGTAGTCCACGGGTCGGCGATTGTCGGGGTCGACGAGCGAGTCCTCCCACAGCTCGGTGCCCTGGTACACGTCCGGGATCCCGGGCCCGCACAGCTGGAGGAGCTTCTGGCCGAGCGCATCGGACCAGGCGTGCGGCGCCAGTTGCGTGCACAGCGATCCGAGTGCCTTGCCGACGGTGCCGTCGATCACCGTGTCCAGCCAGCGGTGGAGGTCGCGTTCGAAGTCCTCGTTCACGTCGTTCCACGACGTCCGGGTCCCGGCCTCCCGGACGGCCTTCTCCGCGTACGCGTGGACGCGGTCGCGGAAGTCGGGCACGTCGCCCGCGGCCCGGCCGTCGACCGGCCACACCCCGAACAGGTTCTGCCACAGGAACAGTCCGGTGGCGGGATCGGGGCTGGGGGCGATGCGCTCCCACTGGTCGACGCATTCGGCCCACAGGTCCGGCACCTGCGACAGGATGCCGATCCTGGCGCGGACGTCCTCGCCGCGTTTGGTGTCGTGCGTCGAGAGCGTTGTCATCGCCTGCGGCCACCGGGCGGCGCGCTCGGCCGCGGCGAGGTGGAATTCGGCGGGGGAGATGCCGACGTTCGCGGGATTGCCGCCCACCTCCTGCAGCGACACCAGCCGGGCCGTGCGGTAGAACAGGCAGTCCTCCACGGATTTCGCCATCACCGCGCCGCAAACCTGCTGGAAGCGGGTGGCCGCCTCACCGCCGGCGATCAGGGCGGCGGCGAGGGCGGACAGCGCCGCGGACCGCCCCGGTTCGCGCCGCGCGGCGTCCCCGATCACGCGGGTCGCGAGCCCGGCGAGCGGGCTGTAGTCGGACCGGTACACGGGCATCGCCGCGACGACGTCCACCACGGCGTCGCGCAGGTCAGGATCTGCGCAGTCGGTGCCGGTCTCCGCGCGGATCGCGCGGACGAGGCGCCGGACCTCCGGGGCGAGGCCGGTGCTCGCGACGTCGCGTTTGATCGCGGTTTCGTGCCCGTGGATCCACGTCGCGTCACCCCGGTCGCCCGTGCGGGACGCCGACAGGGCGGTGAGCGCGGGAGCTCCCGACGGGTCGACGAACACGCCGCCGAGTTCGGCCAGTGCGTCGTAGCCGGTGGTGCCCTCGATCGGCAGGTGATCGTCCAGGGGTTCGGAGTGGCCGAGGATCTTCTCGATCACGAGCCAGCGGTCCGCGCCGATCACGCCGCGCAGCCGGTCGAGGTATTCGGCCGGATCGGACAACCCGTCGGGGTGGTCGATGCGCACGCCGTCGATCAACTCGTCCGCCACCCAGCTCCGCAGTTCGCGGTGCGAGGCCTCGAACACGCGGGGATCCTCCTGACGGATCCCGGCCAGGTCGCTGACCGCGAAGAATCGGCGGTACCCGACGAGCCCGGAGTTCCACGGGACCAGGCGGTACGCCTGCGCGTCGTGCACCGACGCCGGCTCGGTCGCGTCCGTGCCGGGGGCGATGGGGAAGCGGTGCTCGTAGAACGCGAGCAGCGGCTCCGGTCCCGAGCGGTCGACGGTCAGCGACTCGAGGTCGGCGTCCGATCCGAGGACGGGCAGCGCGAGCCGCCCGCCCGTGCCGTTGTCTTCGCTCCAGTCGATGTCGAAGAAGTCGGCGTACCCGGAGCCGCGACCGTGCGTGAGAACGTCCCACCACCAGGCGTTCTCACGCGGATTCGCGACCCCCACATGGTTGGGGACCAGGTCGACGACGATGCCCATGCCGCGGCCGCGCAACTCCCGTGACAGCGCGGCCAGCGCCTCCCGGCCACCGAGGGCGGGGGACACGCGGGTCACGTCGGTGACGTCGTAACCGTGGGTCGAACCGGTGGTGGCCGTCAGGATCGGCGACAGGTAGACGTGCGAGATCCCGAGGTCGTCCAGATAGTCGGCGACGGCGGCGGCGTCCGCCAGGGTGAAGCAGTCTCCGCGCAGTTGCAGCCGGTAGGTCGCCGTGATCCCCATCGTCGTCCCCGGCTCAGGCGGTCCGGCGCAGCACGACCAGCGACCGGGCCTCGACCTGCAGCGAATTCCCGGCCTTGATCACCGCGTCCTTCGCCCCCGTCGGCACGGCGGTGTCGAGCACGACCGCCCACTCGTCGGCGTAGTCGGAGTTCGGCGTGGAGAACTCGATCTCCTCGTCGTGCGCGTTGAAACACAGCAGGAACGAGTCGCCGACCACCCGCTCGCCGCGGTGGTTGGGTTCGGGGATGCCCTCGCCGTTGAGGAACACCGCGAGGGACTTCCCGAAACCACTGTCCCAGTCTTCGGGGGTCATCTCCTCACCGGACGGGGTGAGCCAGGCGATGTCACGGGTCTGGTCGCCGCTGCGGATGGGGGTGCCCTCGAAGAACCGGCGGCGGCGGAACACCGGATTCTTCATCCGCAGCGCGATGACCCGTTTGGTGAACTCGACGAGGTCGGCGTTGGTGTCCGCCAGCGACCAGTCCATCCACGACAGTTCCGAGTCCTGGCAGTACACGTTGTTGTTGCCCTGCTGGGTGCGGCCCATCTCGTCACCGTGCGCCAGCATCGGCGTCCCCTGGCTGAGCAGGAGGGTGGCCAGGATGTTGCGGCTCTGCCGCCCCCGCAGATCGAGGATCTCCGGATCGTCCGTGGGTCCCTCGACGCCGCAGTTCCAGGACCGGTTGTGGCTCTCGCCGTCGTTGTTGTCCTCGCCGTTGGCCTCGTTGTGCTTCTCGTTGTACGACACCAGGTCGTGCAGGGTGAACCCGTCGTGGGCGATGACGAAGTTGATGCTCGCGCCGGGGCGGCGGCCGGTCGCCTCGTAGAGGTCGGAGGAGCCGGTGAGCCGGGACGCGAATTCGCCGAGCGTCGCCGGTTCGCCCCGCCAGTAGTCGCGGACGGTGTCCCGGTACTTGCCGTTCCACTCCGTCCACAGGCCGGGGAAGTTGCCCACCTGGTAGCCGCCCTCGCCGATGTCCCAGGGTTCGGCGATGAGCTTGACCTGGCTGACGATCGGATCCTGCTGGACGAGGTCGAAGAACGCGGAGAGCCGGTCGACGTCGTGCAGTTCGCGGGCGAGCGTGGACGCGAGGTCGAAGCGGAAGCCGTCGACGTGCATCTCGGTGACCCAGTACCGCAGCGAGTCCATGATCAGCTGCAGTGTGTGCGGGTGCCGGGCGTTGAGGCTGTTCCCGGTGCCCGTGTAGTCCATGTAGTGCTCGGCGTCGCCGTCGACGAGCCGGTAGTAGGCGGCGTTGTCGATGCCGCGGAACGAGATGGTCGGACCGAGATGGTTGCCCTCGGCGGTGTGGTTGTAGACGACGTCGAGGATCACCTCGATGCCCGCCTCGTGGAACGAGCGGACCATCGCCTTGAACTCCGACACCGCGGCGCCCGGCTTCTCCGCCGACGAATACCCGGTGTGCGGGGCCAGGAAGCCGAATGTGTTGTAGCCCCAGTAGTTCCGCAACCCCTTGTCGAGCAGGGTCTGATCGTGCATGAACTGGTGCACCGGCATCAGTTCGATCGCGGTGACGCCGAGGTCGACGAGGTGGTCGATGATCACCGGATGCGCGAGGCCCGCATACGTGCCGCGAAGTTCTTCCGGCACACCGGGATGCGTCGCCGTCATGCCCTTGACGTGGGCCTCGTAGATCACGGTGTCGTGGTACGGGTGTTTCGGTGCGCGGTCGGCGGCCCAGTCGAAGAACGGGTTGATCACGACCGTCGTCATCGTGTGGCCGAGCGAATCGTGTCCGGGCAGTCCCGGCGCCGAGTCGTCCTCGGCTTCCGCTGCGAGTGTGTCCTCGGCGTCCTCCGCCTCGATGTCGTCGTCGGTGTCGACGATCCGCGCGTCGTCCCCGGATTCCTCGTCCCCCGAGTCCCTGGGGGCGTCCTCCGCGGACGCGTCGATGTCGTAGGAGAACAGGGACCGGTCGCCGTCGAATTCACCGTCGAACGCCTTGCCGTAGGGGTCGAGGAGAAGCTTGCTGGGGTCGCAGCGGTGCCCGGCCGAGGGGTTCCAGGGGCCGTGGATCCGGTACCCGTACCGCTGCCCGGGCACGACGGTCGGCAGGTATGCATGCCACACGTAGCCGTCGACCTCGTCGAGGCGCACCCGCGTCTCCGTGCCGTCCTTCGCGATCAGGCACAGATCGACCGCCTCGGCGACCTCGGAAAACAAGGAGAAGTTCGTCCCGGCCCCGTCGTAGGTGGCGCCCAGCGGGTAGGCGCTGCCGGGCCACACGGGAATGGGCGTGGTGCCGGTCGACTCGCTCGCTTCCATATCGAGAACACTAGCCCGCGTTCGCGTCGCTCTCAGCCCGACGAGAGCGCACCGTCAGCCCCGGGTGGAGGTCCGTGCGGCAGCAAGCATTCCGGTTGTGATCTTCCGCACGTCCTCGCTGGTGCACACGTACGGCGGCATCGCGTAGATCAGGTTGCGGAAGGGCCGCAACCAGGTCCCCGCCGCCACCGCGGCGTCGGTCGCGGCCCGCATGTCGACGGGCTCGGAGAGTTCGATCACTCCGATCGCGCCGAGCACCCGGACGTCCCGGACGCCGGGCAGTTCCCGGGCAGGCGTGAGACCCGATTCGAGCCCCCGGCGCACGTCCTCGACCTCGCCGCGCCAGTCGCGCGACAGCAGGAGTTCGATCGACGCCACCGCGACGGCGCAGGCCAGTGGGTTCGCCATGAACGTGGGGCCGTGCATCAGCCCGCCTGCGTCGCCGGCGCTGATGGTCTCGGCGACGTCGGTGGAGCAGAGCGTCGCGGCGAGGGTCAGGTATCCGCCGGTGAGGGCCTTGCCGACGCACATGATGTCGGGGCGGGTCCCGGTGTGGTCCGCGGCGAACAGTTCGCCGGTGCGGCCGAAGCCCGTGGCGATCTCGTCGAACACCAGCAGGAGCCCGTGCTCGTCGCAGATGCGGCGCAGCTCCGACAGGTACCGGGGGTCGTGGAAACGCATGCCTCCGGCGCCCTGCACCACCGGCTCCACGATGACGGCCGCCAGTTCGCCGGTGTGCGCGGCCACCAGGCGCTCGAACTCCGCGACGTACCGCGGGTCGAACTCGCGCGGCGGCGGTCCCGCGAAGACCTGCCGCGCGAGGACGTCCGTCCACAGGGAATGCATGCCGCCGTCCGGATCGCAGACGCTCATCGGCGCGAACGTGTCGCCGTGATAGCCGCCGCGCCAGGTCAGCAGCCGATGCCGCTCCGGCCTGCCGCGGCTGCGCCAGTACTGCAGGCACATCTTGACGGCGACCTCGACGGACACCGAACCGGAATCGGCGAGGAACACCTTGTCGAGTCCGTCCGGGGTGATCTCCACGAGCAGCTGGGCGAGCCGCGCTGCCGGTTCGTGGGTCAGCCCGCCGAACATCACGTGGCTCATCCGGCCGAGCTGCGCGGTCGCCGCCGCGTCGAGGACGGGATGCCGGTAGCCGTGGACCGCCGCCCACCACGAACTCATGCCGTCGACGAGTTCGCGTCCGTCTGCGAGTGTGAGGCGGGTGCCGCTCGCCTCGGCCACCACGAGCGGGGTGGTCGAGGCGGGAAAGGCGCCGTACGGATGCCAGAGCAGGGAGGCGTCGAGGGAGGTGATGTCATCGGCGGACAGGCTCGGGGAGGTCACGGTCTCGACCCTAGCCATCGGAGGAAAAACGGGTCCACCCGGGTTGAACACCGTTCAAGTCGCGTATGGTGCCGAGTGTGAGTACCGACCACACCTTCACCACCTGGCTCGACGACGTCGAGGAGCGGCGGCGCGCTGCGGGACTGCGCCGCGAGCTGCGTCCACGCACACCGGGCAGCGCGCTCATCGATCTGGCGTCCAACGACTACCTCGGGCTCGTACGGCACCCCGAGGTGCTGCACGGCGCGATGACCGCGCTGCGGCGGTGGGGCGCCGGGGCCACCGGCTCGCGACTGGTCACCGGTTCGACCACCGAGCACGAACTGCTCGAAACGGAACTGGCCGAGTTCGTCGGCGCCGACGCCGGGCTGGTGTTCTCCTCCGGATACACCGCCAATCTCGGCGCCGTCACCGCGTTGTCCGGCGCCGGATCGCTGATCGTCTCCGACGCGGGCAGCCACGCGTCGCTGGTCGACGCGTGCCGGCTGTCCCGGGCCAGGGTGGCCATCGCACCGCACGCCGATCTCGACTTCGTCCGCAGCGCACTGGCCACCCGGCCGGAGGAGCGGGCGCTGGTCGTCACGGATTCGGTGTTCAGCGCGGACGGTGATCTCGCGCCCCTCGTCGACCTGCACCGGGTGTGCCGCGAGTACGGCGCGTTTCTCGTGGTGGACGAGGCCCACGGTGTCGGAGTCCGTGGCGCAGGGGGCCGCGGACTCGTGCACGAGGTGGGGCTCGCGGGCGAACCCGACATCGTCGTCACGGCCACGCTGTCGAAGTCGCTGGCCAGCCAGGGCGGTGTGGTGCTGGCGTCGGAGAAGGTGCGCGCACATCTGGTCGACGCCGCGCGCACGTTCATCTTCGACACCGGACTGGCCCCGGCCGCCGTCGGTGCGGCCCGGGCCGCCCTCGCCGTTCTGCGGCGTGAACCGCACCGCGCCGACTCCGTCCTGGACCGCGCCCGGGATCTCGCGCGGTTCACCGGTGCTGCGGCACCCGAGTCGGCGGTGGTCTCGGTGATCCTCGGCGACCCGCAGCGCGCCTTCGACGCCGGGGCCGCCTGCCGCGAGCAGGGGCTGCACGTCGGCTGCTTCCGGCCCCCGTCGGTGCCCGAGGGCACGTCGCGGCTGCGGCTCACCGCCCGCGCGACGCTCGATCCGGACGAACTGGCCCGGATCGAGTCCGTGCTCACCGACGTCCTGGCGGGAGCGTCGGCATGAGCATCCTCATGGTCACCGGAACGTCGACGGACGTCGGCAAGACGGTGGTGACGGCGGCGCTCGCGGCGGCCGCGCGCGAGGCGGGGCTGTCCGTCGCGGTGTGCAAGCCCGCGCAGACCGGGGTCGCCCCGGGAGAGCCGGGCGATCTGGCGGAGGTGACCCGCCTGTCCGGTGTCACAGCGGTGGTGGAACTTGCCCGCTATCCGGAGCCGCTGGCCCCCGACACCGCCGCCCGGCGCAGCGGCCTGCCGATGCTGCGGTGCGACGACGTCGTCGAGACGGTCCGCGCTCTCGCCGACCGGCACGATCTGGTCCTCGTCGAGGGCGCGGGCGGGGTGCTGGTGCGGATGGGCGCCGAGGGCTTCACGCTCGTCGATCTCGCGCTCGCGCTCGGCGCACCGGCTGTCGTGGTCGCGGCTGCCGGACTCGGCACGCTCAACCACACCGAACTCACGACCCGGGCTCTGGCGGCGGCCGGGATCGCCTGCGCGGGCACGGTGATCGGGTCGTGGCCGGACGAGCCCGGACTCGCCGAGCGGTGCAATCTGGACGACCTGCCCGCCGTGACGGGCGTCGAACTGGCCGGCTCGATCCCGGCGGGCAGCGGCCGGCTCGACCCGGCGTCGTTCGCCGCGTCCGCGTCCACGTGGTTCGACGGTACGTGGCTGAAGACGACGATCACGGTTCGCTGACCGCGACGGTCAGGATTCCGCGAGCACCGACAGCACGTTGCCTGCCGGGTCGGTGAACCAGGCGATGTCCGGCCCGTTGCCGCGCATGATTCCCTTGTCGTCCTGATCGAAACCGTCGTATCGCACGAACCGGACCCCGCGCTCGGTGAGCGCGTCGACGGCCTTCTCGACGTCGTCGACCGCGAAGTTCAGGATCGTGAACGTCGCCGGTGTGTGGTCGGGTTTCGGGTAGATCAGCACCACGGGACCCTTGGGGAGGTGCAGGCCCAGCAGGCCCATCTCCTCGTCGGTGACCTCGAGCCCCAGGGTGTCGGTGTAGAAGGATTTGGCCGCGGCGATGTCGTCGACGGCGAATCCGCTGAATGCTCTCGCGTTGTTCAACATGGCTCTGTCTCTTTCCTACCGGTGGTCAGGACATCTCGGCGCGCGCCTGCGCGCTGAGCTGGATGATCTGAACGTAGTTGCCGTCGGGGTCGACGGCGGTGCCGAACCAGCTGCCGTCACGATCCTCGAGCGGGGACAGCCACGTCGCCCCGAGCTCGTCGAGGCGGCCGGCCGCGGCGCGGGCGTCGGCGACCTCGACGTTGAGGAGGACGCGCCCGGGTTCGGGATTCGTGTCGCCGACGTCGTCGCGCCGGTCGAGCATGATGGAGAAGCCGTCGAAATTGAGCACGTCGTAGCCCGGTTCGCCGGGGGTGCGGTCGACCTTCGGCGAGAACGCGGCCGTGTACCAGTCCCGCAATCGTTCGGGGTGCGTGCTGGCGAGCAGGATGCTTCCGATGGTGGCGTCGGCCATGATTTCCTCCCGGTGAGGGTTCGGTTTCGGTGGTCCTATAGGTATCGACTCGGCCGCCCGGCGAAATTCATCGTCCCCGGTTTTCTGCGGGCCGAAAGCTGCCCCGGTTTTCCGGAATATCGGTAGTGTGATTCAGGTCACGGCTACATCCGGCTGGGTTGGGAGGGGTCACATGTCGACCTCCGAAATGCTCGAATTGAATCGCACCATCGACCGCCTTCGGCGCGCTGTCGGTTCGTTGCGAACGATGTACGGCGACGCCGCATCCGTGCGGCGGCTGAGCAACGATCTGGAGCGCCTCGAGATCGACGCGCGCGACCTCGACTCCTCGCCACCGAACGTCGTTCACCGCGAACCGGTGGAACGAATCAAGGTGTCGGACACCCCGTACGACGCGTCGATGTGGCTCGGTGTCGATGACGAGGGGCTGGGCGGGCTCCACTACGAGCGCGGATGAGCGCGCCGCCGAAGAATTCCGAAAGTGCCGGTGTGGGGGCGCCGACGCGTGCCCGGATCGCGGAACGCACGCTCCGCACCGACCGGTGGTGGCTGGCGCCGCTGCTGACGGTGCTCGGCCTGTCCGTCTTCGTGGTGTACGCATCGGTCCGGTCGTGGGTCCGCACCGCGTACTTCGTCGAGGACTACCACTACCTCACCCCGTTCTATTCGCCGTGCCTGAGCGATTCGTGCGTGCCCGGTTCGAGCGACTTCGGGACACCCATCGGCGAGTTGCCGATGATCATCCCGCTCGGGTTCCTGGTGCTGCCGTTCCTGCTCGGCTTCCGGCTCACGTGCTACTACTACCGCAAGGCCTACTACCGGTCGGTGTGGTTCTCGCCGCCCGCGTGCGCGGTCGCGGAACCACACGGCAAGTACACGGGGGAGACGCGGCTGCCGCTGATCGTCCAGAACGCGCACCGCTACTTCTTCTACGTCGCACTCGTCGTCTCGCTGATCAACACGTACGACGCGATCCGCGCGTTCCACGGCGCCGACGGCGGATTCGGAATCGGGCTCGGCACCCTTATCATGGTCGGCAACGTGATCCTGCTCTGGGCGTACACCGTCTCCTGCCATTCCTGCAGGCACGTCACCGGCGGCAGGCTCACCCACTTCTCCCGGCACCCGATCCGCTACCGGCTCTGGACCGGGGTCAGCAAACTGAACACGCGGCACATGCAGCTCGCCTGGACCACCCTCGCCACACTGATCGTCACCGACTTCTACGTGATGCTCGTGGCCAGCGGCACCATCTCCGACCTGCGCCTGATCAACTGACTTCACCGAAGAGGGAGTGGAATGACGGAAGTCGAACGGCACCAGTACGACGTCGTGGTCATCGGTGCCGGGGGCGCCGGACTGCGAGCCGTCATCGAGGCCCGGGAGCAGGGCCTGTCCGTGGCCGTCGTCTGCAAGTCGCTGTTCGGCAAGGCGCACACCGTCATGGCCGAGGGCGGCTGCGCCGCCGCGATGGGAAACGCCAACGAGAAGGACACGTGGCAGACCCATTTCCAGGACACGATGCGCGGCGGCAAATTCCTCAACAACTGGCGGATGGCCGAACTGCACGCCCGGGAGGCCCCCGACCGGGTGTGGGAACTCGAAACGTACGGCGCCCTGTTCGACCGGACACCCGACGGCCGGATCAGTCAGCGCAACTTCGGCGGTCACACGTATCCGAGGCTCGCGCACGTCGGTGACCGCACCGGACTCGAACTGATCCGCACCATGCAGCAGAAGATCGTGTCGCTTCAGCAGGAAGACTTCGCCGCCACCGGCGATTACGAGGCCCGCATCAAGATCTTCGCCGAGTGCACCGTCTCCGAGCTCACCAAGGACGGCGACCGGATCTCGGGCGCCTTCGGATACTGGCGCGAGAGTGGACGTTTCGTGCTGTTCGAGGCGCCCGCAGTGGTGATGGCCACGGGCGGAATCGGGAAGTCGTTCAAGGTGACGTCGAACTCGTGGGAGTACACCGGCGACGGACACGCCCTCGCCCTGCGCGCCGGCGCCAACCTCATCAACATGGAATTCGTACAGTTCCACCCCACCGGAATGGTGTGGCCGCCCAGCGTCAAGGGGATCCTCGTGACCGAGGGTGTCCGCGGCGACGGCGGGGTGCTGAAGAACTCCGAGGGCGAGCGGTTCATGTTCTCGTACATCCCGCCCGTCTTCAAAGGGCAATATGCGGAGACCGAGGAAGAGGCCGACGGCTGGTACGAGGATTCCGACAACAACCGCCGCACACCGGACCTGCTGCCCCGCGACGAGGTGGCCCGCGCCATCAACTCCGAGGTCAAGGCGGGACGGCAGACCCCGCACGGCGGCGTGTATCTCGACATCGCCTCCCGGATGCCCGCCGACGAGATCGTCCGGCGCCTGCCGTCGATGTACCACCAGTTCAAGGAACTCGCGGACGTCGACATCACGAAGGAGCAGATGGAGGTCGGACCCACCTGCCACTACGTGATGGGAGGCATCGAGGTCGACCCCGACAGCGGATCGTCCAGCGTCGCAGGTCTGTTCGCCGCGGGGGAGTGCTCGGGCGGGATGCACGGTTCCAACCGGCTCGGCGGCAACTCGCTGTCCGACCTCCTCGTGTTCGGCCGTCGCGCGGGACTCGGGGCCGCGGAATACGTGAAGTCGCTGCAGGAGCGGCCGGTCGTCTCCGCCGACGCGGTGGACGCCGCGGCCCGGATGTTGTTGTCGCCGTTCGATCCCGCGGTCGGGGAGGCCGGCACCACCGAGAATCCGTACACGCTCCACACCGAACTGCAGCAGACCATGAACGACCTCGTCGGCATCATCCGGAAGGAAGACGAGATCGCGCGCGCCCTGGAGAAACTCACCGAGATCAAGGGCCGGATCGGGGGCGTCGAGGTGGAGGGGCACCGTCAGTTCAACCCGGGCTGGCACCTCGCCGTCGATCTGCGGAACATGGTGCTGGTCAGCGAATGCGTCGCGCAGGCGGCCCTGCTGCGCACGGAAAGTCGCGGCGGGCACACCCGAGACGACCACCCGAACATGGAGGCGGAGTGGCGCAACACCCTGCTGGTGTGCAGCGTCGTCGGCGACATGTCCGCGCACCCCGATTCCGTGGTCCCGGACGTCACGGTCACCCGCGAGCCGCAGCTTCCGATGCGACCGGAACTGCTGGAGCTGTTCGACATCGACGAACTGGCCAAGTACTACACCGACGCCGAACTCGCGGAACATCCGGGAAGGAAGGCCTGAGATGGGATACGACGCGCAGTTCCGGGTATGGCGCGGCGACGCCGACGGCGGCGCCCTCGAGGACTACTCCATCCCCGTCAACGAGGGTGAAGTGGTACTCGACATCATCCACCGGCTGCAGGCGACGCAGACCCCGGACCTCGCGGTGCGATGGAACTGCAAGGCGGGCAAGTGCGGGTCGTGTTCCGCGGAGATCAACGGTCAGCCGCGGCTGATGTGCATGACCCGGATGTCGACGTTCACGGAGGACGAGGTGGTGACGGTGACGCCGTTGCGGGCGTTCCCCGTCATCCGGGACCTCGTCACCGACGTGTCGTTCAACTACGAGAAGGCGAGGGAGATCCCGTCGTTCACCCCGCCGCCGGGACTCGGACCGGGCGAGTACCGGATGCAGCAGATCGACGTCGAACGGTCGCAGGAATTCCGCAGGTGCATCGAGTGCTTCCTCTGCCAGAACACGTGCCACGTCATCCGTGATCACGACGACAACAAGCCGGCGTTCTCCGGTCCCCGCTTCTTCATCCGCGTCGCCGAACTGGAGATGCATCCCCTCGACACGGCGGACCGTCGTGACGCGGCGCAGGAAGACTTCGGTCTCGGACTGTGCAACATCACCAAGTGCTGCACCGAGGTGTGCCCCGAAGGGATCAAGATCACCGACAACGCCATCATTCCGATGAAGGAACGGGTGGTCGACCGGCGGTACGACCCGATCGTCTGGTTGGGCAACAAGCTGCGGCGTCGCCGCCCGTGAGTACTTGTTAACCGCCCGACGTTGATAAGTACTCACGGGTGCGTCAGCGCATCGTGTGGAGGTTGCGGGCGGTCGGCGACTTCTCGACCGATCCGGGATCCGGGTCGGTGCCCAGGATCCGGTCGGCGGTTCCCGAGGTGGTGACGGTGAACCAGTAGTGCTCGTTCTTGTAGTGGTGATGGCGGTGGTTGCGCCAGATCGCGCGGTAGAGGCGGGAGTTCGGCTTGTAGTCGCTGTGGATGAGGTAGTGGGTCCATTCGTAGAGGACGCCCAGGACGCTCAGCACCACGAGGAAGGTCAGCCCGAGCCCGGTGCGGGGGAACGCGAACACTGCGAGCGCCACGAGAACCGGGATCAGCCACATCAGGGTCTGCCACGGAATGAAGACGAGCGGCACGTCGCGGGGATCGACGTGGTGCTCGCGATGCTTACGGGCGAGGAGCGAATCGACGGTCAGGCCCAGGACCTTCCGGGGCTTCCAGTGCAGGATGCAGACGTGGATGACCCATTCGGCGAACGGGAACACCGCCATCATCACCAGCGGCACGACGGCATCGGTGACCTGCCAGTCGCCGACGACGACGCGGGCGACCGCGGCAGCGGCGAGCATGCCGCCGATCATCCACGGTGACGGGTGGCGGCGGAACTGGTCGGCGGCGTCGCGGAGGGTGATCGACCTGCGTTGGCGGCGATCTGCGGGAGGTGTCGTGGTCATGTGTCCTTCTCCGAATCGTGTTGTTGCAGTGTGTCGATCACGGCGGTCACGGCCGCCGTCCCGAGGTCGAGCAGGGTGGTGGCGGTGTGCGCCGCGAGGTCCTCGTCGTGTGCGGAGATGGCTTCCGCAAGCCGGTGGTACAGGTCGGCGCGGCCGACCTCCGCGACCATCACGGCGGCCATCGCCGTCATGGTCGGTTCGTACGCGTTGCGGAGGCTGTTGAAGATGAGCCGGAACGCGATGGAATCGGCGGTGTCGACGACGCGCTCCCAGAAGGCCAGTGCACCGACCTGCTGCGCGACCGGATCGCTCTCGGAGGCAAGGTGATCCACGGCTTCGCGGAGAGCTGCGGCCGACTTCTCGGTGGCCCGGTCGGCGGCGAGCCGGGCGACCTGCACGCCGATCATCCGCCGCGCCTCGAGGACGCTGCGGACCACCGCCCAGTCGGGTTCACCGCCGCGGATCAGCAGCTGGGACAGCAGTTCGGGCCCGCCGTGCTGCCGGAAGTCGCGGACCGACGTGGCGTCGCCCTGCCGGACCTCGACGAGCCCGGCCTGGGCGAGTTTCTGGATCGCCTCCCGGACCGCGGGCCGGGACACCCCGAACGCCTCGGCCAGGCGCCGCTCGCTGGGCAGGGCCTCGCCGGCGGCGAGGTCGCCGCCGAGTACGCGCGCGGTGATCTGGTCGAAGACTTCGGTGGAGGCGGATTTCCGCGCGATCGGCTCGAACATCATGACCCCGACACTAGGGCGGCTACAGGTAAGAGGTCAAGTGGTCTTACCAGTGAATCTCAGCCGAACAGGCTCCGGACGAACGCGGTGGTGTCGGGCAGGGACGTGGGCATGGTCGTGAGGTGGCCCGTCGGATACGTCCGGAAGAGGAACTGCTGCCCGTTCGCGGTGAGGTCGGCGGTGAACTTCCAGGTGAGGGCGATGGGGACGACGTCGTCGAACACTCCCTGGCCGATGAACAACGGCCGGTCGTAGCCCCGGACGGGGACTCCGAGTGTGGTGCGCACCGCCGCCAGGACCGCCGGATCGTCGAGGGGGCGCGACATCAACTGCCCGATGGAGATGCCGGCGAGTTGCGGGGCCGCCTCCTCATAGCACAGCGACTCGACGCGATTCAGGACGTCGACGCCGAGCGGGGTGAGGTAGCTGTCGACGTCCAGGTCGGGCCGCGACGCGCGCAGTCCCGCGAGCGCGTACGCCACGAACACCGTGCTGCCGGTGAGGGGGAGCTGCGGGAAACCGGGGCCGACGAGGGGCGCGAGGTTCTCCAGATTCGACGGGGCGCCGGTGGCGACGGTGCCGCGGAAGTCGAGATCGGGTGCGTAGGTGGTGGCCATCGAGGCGGCGACGAGAGCGGCGTGGCCGCCCTGCGATTGGCCGATCGCGACCCACCGGTTCGACAGGGACGGCGTGACGGCCCGCGCCGCGCGCACCATGTCGATCACGCTGTGCGCCTCGGTGGGGCCGTCCAGGTACGGGTGCACGCCGGGTGTGCCGAGGCCGACGTAATCCGTTGCGACGATGGCGTACCCCTGGTCTAGCCAGGCTCGGACGTACGGTCCGGCGAGTTTCCCCGTCACCGTCGGCGCGCACGCGTCGGCGATGCCGACCGTTCCGTGGGCCCAGGACACCACGGGCCATCCGCCGGGCGGCGCGTGACCGGGCGGCAGCAGGACCGCGCCGGTGCTGAGCGCGGGTTCGTTCATCGGCCCCGTCGTCCAGTACGTGACGTACGTGGCCTCGGTGACACCTGCCGGCCGCGCGTCCGGCGCCACCGGCGTCTCGGCGACGACGGCACCGGGGTCGCCCACCGCGGTCTGTGCCGGCGCCGGGGTGGGCGCGCCGAGAAGCGACAGTGCGAGTGCCGCCGCGAGGACCGTTCCGGCGCGGCGGCCGAGCGAAGACGTCATCGCGTCCGTCCCTGGGCCGTGGGAGGCGTCGCGCGGTCCGCGAGTGGCCAGCGCGGCGTCCACTCAATTGTGCCCGCTCAAGGGCGGTGGGCGGAGTCTTTCAGTCGCGCGCGAATTCCGTCGACGAACAGCGACAAACCGAAGTCGAACCGCACCGCCGGATCGCCGTCGAGGAGATCCTCGTCGTACGCCGCGATCTGCGACTGCGGGGCGTCGGGGGAGAGCGCGGCGCGGGTGAGGGCGCCTGCCGATTCCATCTGCGCCCGCGACTGCTCGTCGACCGTGTGGCCGAGGACGTAGTAGAGCAGCGAGTAGGACGACAGTTCGGCGTGTTCGCGGGACAGCCCGGATCGCAGACCCACCGCCGCGAAGCTTTCCCGCACCCGGGAGTTGGTCATGCGGGACGCGTAGGTGGCGGAGACCAGTTCGGCGCCGTCACGGTGGGCGAGCAGCGCTGTGCGTAGCCGATGCGCCAATTCGGTGAACTCCGCGTCCCATCCGGGCACCGTGACCGGGGCGTCGACGTCTTCGAGGATCTTGTCGGCGAGGGCACCGAGCAACGTCTGCTTGTTGGGGAAATGCCAGTACAGGGCGCCGGGCTGCACGCCGAGGGCCGTTGCGAGTCTGCGCATCGTGAGGTCGGCGAGGCCGAACTCGTCGAGGATGGCCATTGCGCCGTCGAGTACGTCGCCGCGTCGCAATTGCACTGTGTGATCTCCCAATCTCGTCGAAAAGCTTGCTCCGGCTTTGACAGTATTCCATCACGGATCTAACGTGAACACCGTTCAACTTGTACGGTGTTCAATTTTTCGGTTCCGTCGACTCACGGCACGTGATCGGCCCGTTTTCCAGGAGATACGTGTGACCTCGGCCCCGGTACAGACAGACATCCTCGCCCTCGCGCGTGAGCAGGTTCTCGAGCGCGGCGAAGCGCTGAACGAGAGCCAGGTGCTCGAAGTCCTGCAACTTCCCGACGACCGCCTCGAGGAACTGCTCGCCCTCGCGCACGACGTGCGGATGAAGTGGTGCGGCCCCGAGGTCGAGGTCGAGGGCATCATCAGCCTCAAGACCGGCGGCTGCCCCGAGGACTGCCACTTCTGCTCGCAGTCCGGGCTGTTCCAGTCGCCGGTGCGCGCCGCGTGGCTCGACATACCGTCCCTCGTCGAGGCCGCCAAGCAGACCGCCAAGTCCGGTGCCAGCGAATTCTGCATCGTCGCCGCCGTCCGCGGGCCCGACGAGCGGCTGCTCGCCCAGGTCGCCGCCGGTATCGAGGCGATCCGCAACGAGGTCGACATCCAGATCGCCTGCTCGCTGGGCATGCTCACCCAGGAACAGGTCGACCAGCTCGCCGCGATGGGGGTGCACCGCTACAACCACAACCTGGAGACGTCGAAGTCCCACTTCCCGAACGTCGTCACCACCCACACGTGGGACGAACGCTGGAACACCCTCCGCATGGTCCGCGAAGCCGGTATGGAGGTGTGCTGCGGCGGCATCCTCGGCATGGGTGAGAGCCTCGCGCAGCGCGCCGAGTTCGCGGCCAACCTGGCCGAACTCGAACCCGACGAGGTCCCGCTGAACTTCCTCAACCCGCGTCCGGGAACCCCGTTCGGCGACCTCGAGGTGCTGCCGGCGAGCGAGGCCCTCAAGTCGGTGGCCGCCTTCCGGCTCGCGCTGCCCCGCACCATCCTCCGCTTCGCGGGCGGCCGCGAGATCACCCTCGGCGACCTCGGCGCCAAGCAGGGCATCCTCGGCGGCATCAACGCCGTCATCGTCGGCAACTACCTGACGACCCTCGGCCGTCCGGCGGAACAGGACCTCGACCTGCTCGTCGATCTGCAGATGCCGATCAAGGCCCTGAACGACACCCTGTGACGACCATGGAGACGACCGCGGGCGACGCCGACGGTCTGGAGGAGCGCTACAACCCGTACACCGGCCGCCGCGTGGTGGCCGGTGTGGACGACACGGTCCCCACCGCCGCGCAACTCGGGCTGGAACCGCCCCGCTTCTGCGAGGCGTGCGGCCGCCGGATGGTGGTGCAGATCAGCCCCGACGGCTGGTGGGCGAAATGTTCCCGCCACGGTGTGTTCGACTCGATCTGCCGCGGACGGCGGTAGCGTCGGACGCGTGACCACGCTCCCGCGCTTCAGGGTTCGATCTGCCGCCGGAATCTTCTGCGGGACGGTGGTGGCGAGCGCGCTCGCCGGGGTGCTGTGGGGACTCCTGGCACCACCCGAACACCTGCTCGTGGTGTCCCCCGACCGTGGGGTGTCGCTGACGGGGGAGAGCGTGCACCGGTTCGACGCGATCGGGATGTTCGCCTGTGCCGGCCTGGTGGTCGGCATCCTCACCGCGGTCGCGGCGTGGACGGCGCGGCGAAGTCGCGGACCGGTGGCGCTGGGCGCCGTACTCGCCGGCAGCGTGGCCGGCGCCTGCGTGATGGCCCTCGGCGGAATCGGTGTGGCGGCCCTGCGTTTCCCCGACCCCGACACCTCGACCGCCGGTGCCGTCGTGGCAGTCGCGCCGGGGATCGGGACCCCGCTGGTGCTGATCTTCCAACCGCTCGTCGCGTGCGTCGT
Organism: Rhodococcus sp. T2V; assembly: GCF_029269925.1. NCBI lineage: Bacteria > Bacillati > Actinomycetota > Actinomycetes > Mycobacteriales > Nocardiaceae > Rhodococcus > Rhodococcus sp. T2V. Next base: position 34,646 of record NZ_JARJBD010000013.1, on the reverse strand, counting down.
GACGTTGGTGCTCGCCGCGCTCAACCCGTACGACGATCTCGGCGTCGGTGATGCGCCGGTCGAACTCGACGAGCCGGAGGAGCACGACGCGACGGTGACGTCGTGACGCTTACCGGGTGACGGAGGCCCGCATCCGCACGTCACCGAGCAGGCGCCCGCTGGCGAGAGCGCCGATGCGGCGGGTCGCGAAGCGGGTGCTGACCGACGACACCCAGTTCATCAGCCCGGAGACGACGCTCGGCGGCGTGCTGCGCCGGTCCAGGGCTCGCAGCGCCGTCGCGACCACCTGGTCGGCGGTCTGCATGCGGCCGACGGCGGCGTCGTCGGAGCCGACGACGTCGAAGAACTCGGTGCGGGTGGGGCCCGGGCAGACGGCGAGCACGGTGAGGCCGGTTCCTCGCGCCTCCGCCCACAACGCCTCGGTGAAGTTCAGGACGAACGCCTTCGTCGCCCCGTAGACGGCCATGCCCGGCGTCGGCTGGAACGCGGCGGTGCTCGCCACGTTGACGAGTGCGCCGCGCCCCCGGAGCAGGTCGGGCAGGAACGTGTGCGACAACTCGACGAGAGTGGTGACGTTGAGCTGGATCTCGGAGGTCAGCCGCTCCAGGTCGGCGGACGCGAAGTCTCCGTGCGTCCCGAATCCCGCGTTGTTGATCAGCGAGTCGACGCGGATGTCGCGCGCGGCGAGTTCGCTGCGCAACCGCGCGCCTGCGCCGGGTGCCGCGAGGTCGAACGGGAGCACGGTGACCGTCACGTGGTGTGCGGCGCGGAGTTCGGCGGCGAGTTGGTCGAGCCGGTCGGCGCGCCGCGCGACGAGGACGAGGTCGGCGCCGCGCCCGGCGAACCGGCGGGCGAATTCGGCACCGAGGCCCGCGCTCGCGCCGGTGACGAGGACGGTGGTTCCGGATACGTCGAAAGGCATGTCTGCTCCTAGCGGTGGGGTGATTCCGAATGTAGTCAGTGCCATCTATGTAGTCAATGACAACATTTTGTTACGCTTGCGCCGTGTCCGCCGCCGAACAGCCCTACCACCACGGGAGTCTTCGCCGGGTGCTGCTCGCACGCGCCGAGAGCACCCTCGAGCGGGACGGCGTCGACGGCCTGTCCCTGCGACAGCTCGCCCGAGAGGCCGGGGTCAGTCACGCCGCACCCAGCAAGCACTTCCGCGACCGTCAGGCGCTGCTCGACGCACTCGCCGAATCCGGTTTCCGGCGGCTCACCGCCGCCCTCGAACGCGCGGTCGACCAGGCCGAACCCCATGCCCGGGCCCGCTTCGCGGCGCTCGCCGACGCCTACGTGACGTTCGCGCTCGCGCACCGGGAGTTGCTGGCCCTGATGTACGGCAACAAGCACGCGCCCGGGGCCGCCTCCCAGGTCGTCGAGGCGGGCCACAGCTCGATGGATCTGACCGTCCGGATCGTCACCGAGGCCCAGGCCGCGGGCGACATCGGACCCGGGGACGCCTCGCGCATCGCCCTCGTCGCGTTCGCGACCTTCCACGGGATCGCGACCCTCGCCGCCGGCGGAATGCTCGACGACGCGCCGGTGGACGAAGTGGTCACCGCCGCATCCGACACGTTCTGGCGGGGTCTCGCCCGGGTGTGACACCGTCTCCCGGCGATTTCACAGCGCACTCCCGTCGCAGTCTCGAGTACCGGCGCTTACCTGGAGTCGGAAATGTCGATCCCCAGGAGGCGAAGATGATGCGTACCGACGAAGCCGGCTCGGCCCGTGGTGTCGTGGTGGTGACTGCCGCAGGCGGCGAGCAGGGCAGGCGCACCGCGCAGGAGTTGCTCGATTCGGGCTGGTGCGTTGCGGTCACCGCACGCACGGTCGCGGAACTGGCCCGGATCATGCCGGGCATGTCCGGTCACCGACTCCTCGCGGTCGCCGCCGATCCGGACGATCCCCGCCAGGTCGAGCAGTTTCTCGACCGCGTTCTCGGCCGCTTCGGCCGCATCGATTCGGTGCTCGGCGCGGAGCCCTCGGTCGCGTCGGCGTGGCGGCGGCGCACCACGCAGGCAGGTGGATCCGCGGCCGCCTGACGATCGGATTCAGCTCGGCGGTCGAAGCGCCGCGAACTCGTCCGTCACCCGCAGGGTGGAGTCGGTGAAGCGATAAAGGGCGGCCGGGCGACCGCCGGTGCGGCCGGACGGCGCTGTGTTGCCGGTGGGGGTCAGCACCCCGCGACGTCCGAGGACGCGCTGGAGGTTGGTTGCATCCACCTGGTAACCGAGTGCGGCGCAGTAGATCTCGCGCAGCGTCGACATGGAGAACTCGTCGGGCGCCAGACCGAACGCGATGTTGGTGTAGGAGAGCTTGGCCGCGAGGCGGGTCCGGGCGTGCCGGACGACGGTGCCGTGGTCGAACGCCATCTCGGGCAGCGCGGACACCGGATGCCACGCGGTGTCCGGCGGCAACTGCGGGTCGGCGGGGAGGGGGACGAGCCCGAGGAATGTCGACGCGATGGTGCGCGGTCCGGGCACCCGTCGCGGATCGCTGAACACCGACAGCTGCTCGAGGTGGGAGACCTCCTGCACGTCCACCTTCTCGGCCAGCTGGCGTCGCGCGGACGTCGTGAGGTCCTCGTCTTCGCGGAGGAGTCCGCCGGGCAGCGACCATGCGCCGGCCTGCGGATCGAGGGCCCGTTGCCACAGCAGCACGGCGAGCTCGCCGGTGCCTCCCGCGTGACGCATATCACCGCTGTGACCTGCGTCGATATAGCCGGGGAAGTGGCGAACCTGGAACACCGCGGTAAGCACTTCATGCGTGGTGTTACTATTGGGCATGTTTTCGATCCTAAGTCGAAAACCTCGATTTCGGAAATTCGGGCCAGCCCGCCCGAGTTCACGGTGAAGGAGCAAGCCATGACGACCACGACGTTGTGGGCGGGTACCGACCCGCAGATTCAGGACGGTCCCGGCGGTTACGCGGGCGTCGAGGCGAGCGAAGAGTGGGCTGCCGAGATCAAACGGCTGGCACGCGAGCGGGGAGCGACCCTCCTCGCGCACAACTACCAATTGCCCGCCATCCAGGACGTCGCCGACCACGTCGGCGACTCCCTGGCACTCTCGCGCATCGCGGCCGAGGCCCCGGAGGACACCATCGTGTTCTGCGGCGTGCACTTCATGGCCGAGACCGCGAAGATCCTCAGCCCCGCCAAGACGGTGCTGATCCCGGACGAGCGCGCGGGCTGCTCGCTGGCCGACTCGATCACCGCCGATCAGCTGCGCGAGTGGAAGGCGGAATACCCCGACGCCGTCGTCGTGTCGTACGTCAACACCACCGCCGAGGTGAAGGGTCTGACGGACATCTGCTGCACGTCGTCCAACGCCGTCGACGTGGTCGCGTCGATCGACCCCGACCGCGAGGTCCTGTTCCTGCCCGACCAGTTCCTCGGCGCCCACGTCAAGCGCGTCACCGGTCGCAAGAACATGCAGATCTGGGCCGGCGAGTGCCACGTCCACGCCGGCATCAACGGCGACGAGCTCACCGCGCAGGCGAAGGCGCACCCCGGTGCCGAACTGTTCGTCCACCCCGAATGCGGTTGCGCCACCTCGGCGCTCTACCTCGCCGGTGAGGGATTCGTGCCCGAGGACAAGGTGAAGATCCTGTCGACGGGCGGCATGCTCGACGCCGCCCGTGCCACCGGGGCCAAGCAGGTTCTGGTGGCCACCGAGGTCGGGATGCTGCACCAGTTGCGCAAGGCCGCGCCGGAGGTCGACTTCCAGGCCGTCAACGACCGCGCGTCCTGCCCGTACATGAAGATGATCACCCCCGCCGCCCTGCTCCGCTGCCTGCTCGAGGGCAAGGACGAGGTTCACGTCGATCTCGCGACCGCCGAGCGTGCCCGCAAGTCGGTGCAGCGGATGATCGAGATCGGAAACCCGGGCGGCGGCGAGTGAGCAGCCCGGCCCGGGGGATTTCCTGGGAAGAGCACGCCGACCTCGTAGTGGTGGGCGGTGGTGTGGCCGGACTGACGGCCGCACGCACCGCCTCACTGCGGGGGCTGACCGTGCTCACCGTCAGCAAGGGTGGGACGACGGACACCGCGACGCAGTACGCGCAGGGCGGTATCGCCGTGGTCGGTGACGCCGTCACCGATTCGGTGGACTCTCACGTCGCTGACACGTGCGAGGCCGGCGTCGGCCTGTGCGACGAGGAGGCCGTGCGGTCGATCGTGGCCGGCGGCCGCGACGCCGTGGCCGCATTGACCGATCTGGGTGCGGTGTTCGACCGCGGCCGCGACGGCACCGTGTCACGCACCCGCGAGGGCGGGCACAGCACCCGGCGGATCATCCATGCCGGCGGCGACGCCACCGGTGCGGAGGTGCAGCGCGCGCTGGGCGCGGCGGGGCTTCCGGTCCTGTTCGACAGTTCCGCGGTCCGCGTGCTCACCGATGCGCGCGGAGTCACCGGGGTGCTCGTCGACTCCCCGCGCGGCCTCGGCGTGATCCACACACCCGCCGTTCTCCTGGCGACCGGCGGGCTCGGGCAGTTGTACGCCTGCAGTACCAACCCGCCCGGCGCCACCGCCGACGGCATCGCCCTCGCACTCGACGCAGGCGCGGCCGTCGCCGATCTCGAGTTCGTGCAGTTCCACCCGACCGTGCTGTTCACCCCCGGCGGTCTCGGCCGGCGCCCGCTGATCAGCGAGGCCGTCCGCGGCGAGGGCGCGATCCTCGTCGACGCCAACGGCGATTCGGTGACCGCGGGCGTGCATCCGCGCGGCGACCTGGCACCCCGCGACGTCGTGTCGCGGGCCATCGCGTCGCGGCTGCGGGAATTGGGACACGACCACGTCTACCTCGACGCCCGTCAGCTGCCCGGGTTCGCGCGGCGGTTCCCGACCGTGACGGCGTCCTGCCTGGAAGCCGGGATCGACCCGCGCGAACAGCTGATTCCGGTCGCCCCTGCCGCCCACTACTCGTGCGGCGGCGTGGTCACCGACGTCGACGGACGCACCTCGGTCCCCGGCCTCTACGCGGCGGGGGAGGTGGCCCGCACCGGGCTGCACGGCGCGAACCGGCTGGCCTCCAACAGCCTGCTCGAAGGCCTGGTGGTCGGCGAACGGGCCGGCGCCGCAGCCGTCGAACGCGCCGACCTACGCGTCGAGGCGGCCGATCCCGGCCGTCAAGCACTGCCGTCCGCGCCGCGGGAACTGGTGCAGCAGTTGATGACCGGCAACGCCTCCGTCGTCCGGGACGGCGCAGGCCTCGAGGCGGTCGCCGCCGCCCTCGCCGCCGCGCCGCGCACGGTGCCGGAGGGACAGACTGCGCTCGAAGACGCCGCGCTGACCCTGACGGCGGCAGCGCTCGTGCTCGCCGCGGGCGCGCGCACCGAAAGTCGCGGATGCCACACCCGCAGCGACTACCCGGAGACGTCCGGCGAGTGGCGCCGCAGCACGCACGTGCGCCTGCGTGACGGCGAACTCGAGCTTCTCCAACCCCAACTGACAGGAGTGCTGTGATGGCCGACCACGTCCTTCCGGGCGGTCTGGACGCGGACGAGGTCCGTACGCTCGTGCGCCTCGCCCTGGACGAGGACCTGCGATACGGCCCCGACGTGACGTCCGCGTCCACGGTCCCGGCCGACGCGGTCGCCAAGGCGTCCGTGGTCTCCCGTGCACACGGTACCGTCGCCGGCCTCGACGTGGGACTGCTGGTGCTCGACGAGGTGATCGGGGCGGGCCGCTACGACGTCCTCGACAGGGTCGCCGACGGCACCCGGATCGTGCCCGGCCAGGCCGTGCTGACGGTGTCCGCGCCCACGCAGGGGCTGCTCACCGCGGAACGGACGATGCTCAACCTGGTCTGCCACCTGTCCGGCATCGCCACCGCCACATCCGCGTGGGTGGATGCGGTCGAGGGCACCGGGGCGAAGATCCGCGACAGCCGCAAGACGCTGCCGGGGCTGCGGTCGCTGCAGAAGTACGCCGTCCGGGTGGGCGGTGGCGTCAACCACCGCATGGGTCTCGGCGACGCCGCGTTGATCAAGGACAACCACGTCGCCGCCGCGGGGTCGGTGGTGGCGGCACTGCGGGCCGTGCGCGCCGCGGCGCCGGACATCGAATGCGAGGTGGAGGTCGACAGCCTCGCGCAACTCGACGAGGTGCTCGCCGAGAACGTGGAACTGGTGCTGCTCGACAACTTCCCGCTGTGGCAGACGCAGATCGCCGTGCAGCGCCGCGACGCGAACGCCCCCGGCACCAAGCTGGAGTCGTCGGGTGGTCTCACGCTGGACGTCGCGGCCGAGTACGCCGCGACCGGGGTCGACTACCTCGCGGTCGGTGCGCTCACCCATTCGGTGACGGTGCTGGATCTCGGCCTCGACATGTGACCCCACCCGTGAGTACTTCTCAACCGCCGGCGGTTAAGAAGTACTCACGGGTCAGACGGCACGGCGAATCGTCGCCAGGAACGTGGCCGCGACGAAGAACAACCCGGAGAACGTCCGGTTGGTGGCCCGCTGCTGGCGCGGTGAGCGCATCAGCCGCAGGACCTTCGACGCCAGGCCGGTGTAGCCGGTCATGACGGCGACGTCGACCGCGACCATGGTGGCGGCGATGATCAGGTACTGCGGGAGCAGCGGCGCCGACGGGGTGATGAACTGCGGGAGCACCGCCAGCATGAAGACGACGGCCTTCGGGTTGCTGGCGTTGACGAGGAAACCGCGCAGTGTCATCGCGGGCCCGCTGGTCTCGGCGACCTCGCCGTCGACGCCGGACACATCGGTTGCGCTCGCCCGCCACTGCCGGACGCCGAGATACACCAGGTACGCGACGCCGAACCACTTGATCACGGTGAACGCGAGGGTCGAGTTCGCGAGCAGCGCCCCGAGCCCCGCGGCGACCACCGCGATCTGCAACAGCAACCCCAGCTGGAGACCGGCGATGTTCCAGTAGCCGCGCCGCAACCCGAATCGCATTCCGGTGGCCATCGACGCGATCGCGCCCGCACCCGGCGACAGGCTGATCACGCAGGACGCCCCGAGCACTGCACACCACATCTGCCACGACACGAGCTGATCGTACGTCGCGTCCGCGGTGGTCCCGTTACGGGGGATTCGTGCAGCTGAGGGGCGGATCGACGAGGGAACAGATTCCGGCGCGACGGCGGGGTTCGTAGCCGGGCGGGAGCCCGTTCGCGACGACGTCCCGGTAGGTCGCCACCGCATCGGTCGGCCGCCGGGTGAGGGTCGGATCGGTCACAGCGTCGACGGTGAACAGGCCGAACCGGGGACGGAACGTGCCCCACTCGTAGTTGTCGGTGATCGACCAGTAGTTGTATCCGATCACCGGTGCGCCGTCGGCCCGCGCCTGCTCCATCCAGTAGAGGTGATCGCGGAGATGATCGGACCGGGTGTAGCCGTCCGGGCGGGGTGTCCCGTCGTCGGTGGGCATGCCGTTCTCCACGACGTACAGCGGTAGTCCCGGGAACTTGCGGGTGTACCGCATCAGGGCGTGGTAGAGGCCGTCCGGCTGGGGATTGACGTCGTAGAAGGCGTCGGTGACCGCGTTCACCGCGGTGAGGTTGTCGAGGGAGAGACCGTAGTAGTAGTCGACGCCGAGGAAGTCGAGTTTGTCGCGGACGCGGTCGGCGAACGTGGCGTCGAGCGCGTCCATGGCGGCCGGGATATAGGCGAGATTGCTGCTGACCCGCGCGCCCGGGTCGATCTCGTGGATCAGGTCGTAGGCGCGGCGGTGGACGTCGACGAGCCGGTCGAGCATCTGCGGCGCCCGGTCGGGGCCGATGCCACCGAATGACAGCTCCTTCTGCACGTACACGGTCGGCTCGTTGATCGTGATCCAGAGCGCGCCCATACCGGCATAGCGCTCGACCACTTTCTGCGCGTTCGCGAGCCAGTCGTCGACGATCTCCGGGTTCGCCCACCCGCCCCGGTCGGCGACCCATCCGGGGTACACCCAGTGGTCGAGCGTGATCATCGGGGTCATGCCGCGGCCGGTGATCTCACGGACGACGTCGTCGTAGTACCGCAGCTCCGTCTCGTCCCACACGCCCGGCGCGGGCTGCAGTCGTGCCCACTCGACGCCGAACCGGAAGACGTCGACACCCAGATCCGCGGCGCTTGTGATGTCCTCGGCGTACCGGTGCCGGAAGTCGACGGAGGTGCCGATCGCGTCGTGGGTGCGGCCGGAGTCGGAATACCGCCGCCAGTTGCTGTCCGGGGAGGAACCCTCCGACTGGAACCCGGACGTCGCCACACCCCACAGGAAGTCGTCGGGGAGAGGGGCGGCATGCACCGCGGCGGCGGGGCTCAGCAAGCACAGCAGGACCGCGCCGGCACCCAGGAGTCGTGTGGGGGTCCGCACCGGCCGAACAGTAGCGGAAACGCTGTCCCGAGTGCGCAGATTGGGGGATACTGGCGAGTAGGACTACCCGCCAGTAGGAGGCGCGTCATGGTCGACACCTCAGCTCCCAAGGTCACCGAAGAAGAAGCACGAGCAGTCGCAGAGGAGGCGAGGGAATCCGGCTGGGACAAACCCTCCTTCGCGAAAGAACTGTTTCTCGGACGGTTCCGGCTGGATCTGGTTCATCCCTTCCCACGGCCGGCTGCCGAGGACGCCGCCAAGGCCGAGGAATTCCTCGTCCGCCTCCGCGCATACTGCGAGGAGATGGACGGCAGCGTCATCGAATCGCAGTCCCGCATTCCCGACGACTACGTCCGCGGCCTCGCCGACCTCGGGTGCTTCGGCCTGAAGATCTCGGAGGAGTACGGCGGCCTCGGACTCTCCCAGGTCGCGTACAACCGGGCGTTGATGCTCGTCGCGTCGGTGCACCCGAGCCTCGGCGCGCTGCTGTCGGCCCATCAGTCGATCGGCGTCCCCGAACCGCTCAAGCTGGCCGGCACCCCCGAACAGAAGCGCGAATTCCTGCCGCGCTGCGCCCGCGGCGCCATCTCCGCGTTCCTCCTCACCGAACCCGACGTCGGGTCCGATCCGGCGCGGCTGGCGTCCTCGGCGGTACCCATCGAGGGCGGTGCCGCCTACGAACTGGACGGCGTGAAGCTGTGGACGACCAACGGCGTCGTCGCGGAACTGCTCGTCGTCATGGCGCGGGTACCGAAGAGTGAAGGCCATCGCGGCGGCATCTCCGCCTTCGTCGTCGAGGCGGACACCCCGGGCATCACCGTGGAACGGCGCAACGCATTCATGGGCCTGCACGGGATCGAGAACGGCGTCACCCGCATGTACAAGGTGCGCGTTCCGCGGGAGAACCTGATCGGGCGGGAGGGCGACGGACTGAAGATCGCACTCACCACCCTCAACGCCGGCCGGCTGGCGATTCCGGCGATGTGCGCCGGCGCAGGCAAGTGGTCGCTGAAGATCGCCCGCGAATGGTCCGGTGTCCGCGTCCAGTGGGGCAAAGCCATCGCCGAGCATGCGGCCGTCGCCAACAAGCTGTCGTTCATGGCCGCGACCACCTACGCGCTCGAGGCGGTCGTGGACCTGTCGGCGCAGATGAACGACGAGGGTCGCAACGACATCCGGATCGAGGCGGCGCTCGCCAAGCTGTGGTCGTCCGAGATGGCCTGCGTCATCTCCGACGAGCTGATCCAGGTCCGCGGCGGTCGCGGATACGAGACGGCGGCGTCGCTGGCCGCCCGCGGTGAACGGGCGGTGCCGGTGGAACAGCTGGACCGCGACCTGCGCATCAACCGGATATTCGAGGGGTCGAGCGAGATCATGCGGTTGCTGGTCGCGCGCGAGGCCGTGGACGCGCACCTCACGGCGGCGGGCGATCTCGCCGACCCGCACGCCGACACCGGTGCGAAGGCCCGGGCGGCGGCCAAGGCGAGCGGCTTCTACGCGAAGTGGCTGCCGCAACTCGTGGCGGGCAAGGGGCAGGTGCCGACGTCGTTCGGCGAATTCGGAGTCCTGGCCAAGCATCTGCGTTTCGTCGAACGGCACTCCCGCAAGCTGGCCCGCTCCACGTTCTACGGCATGGCCCGGTGGCAGGCTGCCCTGGAGAAGCAGCAGGGCTTCCTCGGCCGGGTCGTCGACATCGGCGCCGAACTGTTCGCGATGTCCGCCACCTGCGTCAAGGCGGAGATGCAGCGGGAGGAGAACGAGGCCGAGGGCGCCGCGGCCTACGAACTCGCCGACGTGTTCTGCCGACAGGCGGCGCTGCGGGTCGAGAAGTTGTTCGACGGTCTGTGGCACAACACCGACGACGCCGACAAGCAGGTCGCGCACTCGATCCTCGAAGGACGGTACGCGTGGCTGGAGCGGGGAGTGGTCGACCCCAGCGAGGGCACCGGCCCCTGGATCACCGAGTGGACGCCGGGCGCGTCGACCGAGGAGAACCTGGCGAGGAGGTTCCTGCACTCGACCCGTCTCTAGGCCGCCAGGTTCCCGCGGCCGGGACGACGCGCAGCACAGTGCGGCACCCGCCGGCGTCACGACGTCGGCGGGTGCTGTTGCGTGCACGGCCACCGACTTGAAACCCGGTCGGCCGCCGACCGGTGAAAACGGGGTGCGCCTATCCTGGATAATCGGTGTCGAGCCCTGTTCTCCGCAGAACAGTCCGCTCGTCCGAGACACCGTGTCCCGACAGTCGCAGAGAGGACCTCTCATGCTCGCCCGCACCGACCTTCGTGGTCGTACCCCTTCCACGGCCGAACTTCGCGCCGCACTTCCTCGAGGTGGAGTGGATGTGGACGCGGTCCTGCATCAGGTTCGCCCCGTCGTCGAGGCGGTCCGTGAACGCGGCGCCGACGCCGCCCTCGAATTCAGTGAGAAGTTCGACGGCGTCCGCCCCGCGCAGGTGCGGGTGCCGCAGGCCGAACTGGACCGCGCCCTCCACGAACTGGACCCCGCAGTCCGCGCCGCCCTCGAGGTCGCGATCGAACGCACCCGCAAGGTCCACGCCGACCAGCGCCGCACCGACACCACCACCGAGGTCGTCCCGGGCGGTACCGTCACCGAACGCTGGGTGCCCGTCGACCGCGTCGGGCTGTACGTCCCGGGCGGCAACGCCGTCTACCCGTCCAGCGTCGTGATGAACGTGGTGCCCGCGCAGGCGGCCGGCGTCCGCTCGCTCGTGGTGGCGTCGCCGCCGCAGTCCGGGTTCGGTGGTCTGCCGCACCCGACCATCCTCGCCGCGGCCGCCCTGCTGGGTGTCGACGAGGTGTGGGCCGTCGGCGGCGGTCAGGCCGTCGCGCTGCTCACCTACGGCGGCACCGACACGAACGGTTCCGAACTCGCCCCCGTCGACCTCATCACCGGCCCGGGCAACATCTACGTCACGGCCGCCAAGCGCCTCTGCCGCGGCCTGGTCGGCATCGACGCCGAGGCGGGCCCCACCGAGATCGCGATCCTCGCCGACCACACCGCCGACCCGGTGCACGTCGCCGCCGACATGATCAGCCAGGCCGAGCACGACGTGATGGCCGCGAGCGTGCTCGTCACGTCCAGCGTCGAACTCGCCGACGCCGTCGACACCGCGCTGGCCGCGCAGCTCGAGATCACCAAGCACAAGGAGCGCGTCACCGCGGCGCTGTCCGGCACCCAGTCGGGCACCGTCCTGGTCTCCGACGTGGAGGCCGGGCTGCGGGTGGTCAACGCGTACGCCGCCGAGCACCTCGAGATCCAGACCGAGAACGCCACCGCCGTCGCCGCGAAGGTGACCAGTGCGGGCGCGGTGTTCGTCGGGCCGTGGGCGCCGGTCAGCCTCGGCGACTACTGCGCCGGGTCCAACCACGTCCTGCCCACCGCGGGCTGCGCCAGGCACTCCTCGGGCCTGAGCGTGCAGACGTTCCTGCGCGGCATCCACGTGGTCGACTACTCCGAATCCGCGCTGAAGGAGGTCTCCGGCCACGTCATCACCCTCGCGAACGCCGAGGACCTGCCCGCACACGGTGAGGCCGTGCGGCTGCGGTTCGAGGCGCTGCGGTGACCGCCGCGAACGTGCCCGGTTCGTCGATCGGGGTCGACGCCCTGCCGATCCGGGAAAATCTGCGCGGTAAGTCGGCGTACGGGGCGCCCCAGCTGACGGTCCCCGTTCAGCTGAACACCAACGAGAATCCGCACCCGCCGACGAAGGCGCTCGTCGACGACGTCGCGGAGTCCGTGCGGGAGGCCGCACGCGAACTGCACCGCTACCCGGACCGCGACGCGGTGGCCCTGCGCACCGACCTCGCCGCGTACCTCGTCCGCCAGACCGGGGTGCCGGTCACGGTCGACAACGTGTGGGCGGCCAACGGGTCCAACGAGATCCTGCAGCAGCTGCTGCAGGCGTTCGGCGGTCCCGGTCGCAGCGCGATGGGCTTCGTGCCGTCGTACTCGATGCACCCGATCATCGCGGACGGCACCGAGACCGAGTGGCTACCGATCTTCCGCCGCGCCGACTTCGCGCTGGACGTGGACGCCGCGACCGCGGCGATCGCCGAGCGCAGGCCCGACGTCGTGTTCGTCACCAGCCCCAACAACCCCACCGGGCACAGCGTCGGCATCGCGGAACTGCGCCGTGTCCTCGACGCCGCGCCCGGCATCGTGATCGTCGACGAGGCGTACGCCGAATTCTCCGACGCGCCGAGCGCCCTGACGCTGATCGACGAGTACCCGTCGAAGCTGGTGGTGTCGCGGACGATGAGCAAGGCGTTCGCGTTCGCCGGCGGCAGGCTCGGATACCTCGCGGCCGCCCCGGCATTCATCGAGGCGCTGCTCCTGGTCCGGCTGCCGTACCACCTGTCGGTGGTCACGCAGGCCGCTGCCCGCGCGGCGCTGCGGCACGCGAACGAGACGCTCGGCAGCGTGCACGCCCTCGCGGCGGAGCGGGTGCGGGTGTCGAAGGCATTGGAGGACACGGGTTTCCATGTCATCCCCAGCGACGCGAACTTCATCCTGTTCGGTGAGTTCACCGACAGTGCCCGCGCCTGGCAGGCCTACCTCGACCGCGGAGTGCTGATCCGGGACGTCGGGATCACCGGATACCTGCGCGCCACCGTCGGGCTGGCCTCCGAGAACGACGCCTTCATCGTGGCGAGCGACGAGATCGCCGCCACCGAACTCACCAGCTCAGGAGACCGAGGATGACCGACCGCATCGCCCGCGTGGAGCGCACCACCAAGGAATCGAGCATCACCGTCGAACTGAACCTCGACGGCACCGGCACCGTCGACGTCTCCACCGGAGTTCCGTTCTTCGACCACATGCTGACCGCGCTCGGCTCCCACGCGAGTTTCGACCTCACCGTCCACGCGAAGGGCGACATCGAGATCGAGGCGCACCACACGGTCGAGGACACGTCGATCGTGCTCGGACAGGCGCTCGGGCAGGCCCTCGGCGACAAGAAGGGCATCCGCCGGTTCGGTGACGCGTTCATCCCGATGGACGAGACGCTCGCCCACGCGTCGGTCGACGTGTCCGGGCGCCCGTACTGCGTCCACACCGGCGAACCGGAGCACCTGCTGCACGCCGTCATCGGCGGGTACCCGGGGGTGCCGTACGCGACCGTGATCAACCGGCACGTGTTCGAGTCGATCGCGCTCAACGCGCGCATCGCCCTGCACGTGCGCGTGCTCTACGGGCGCGATCAGCACCACATCACCGAGGCCGAGTTCAAGGCCGTCGCCCGTGCACTGCGTGAGGCCGTCGAACCCGATCCCCGCGTCACGGGCGTGCCGTCCACCAAGGGCAGCCTGTGAACCGGACGCATTCGTGAGCGTCGTCCTCGTCTACGTCCTGTTCATCGCCGCGGGTATCGCGGCGGGCGGCGCGTACTCCATGTGGAAGTTCAACAAACTGGCCTCGGGCGTGCTGCTGGCACTGGCGGTGCTGGCAGCCGTGGCGGGCGTTCTCAGGTTGATGTAGTGCCGGTCGCAGTGGGGGAGCGCCGCGGCCTGCTCCGCACCCGCGGTCTGCCCACCGCGATGGTGATGGGCGCCGCGGCGTTCGGCGGCTGGGCGGTGCTGCTGCCGGTGGTTCCGCTGATCGTCTCGCTGTCGGGCGGCTCGGACACTCTCGCCGGCAGCGTGACGGCCGTGTTCATGGCCGCGACCGTCGCCACCCAACTCGGCGTGCCCCGGCTCCTGCGCAGATGGGGGCACCGCTGGGTGCTCGCCGCGGGCTGCATGCTGCTCGGGCCGCCGTCGCTTCTCCTCCTGCTCTCCACCGACGCGATCCCGGTGTTGGCGGTGTCGGCCGTCCGCGGATCGGGCTTCGGCATGCTCACCGTCGCGAGCAGTGCGCTGGTCGCCGAACTCGTTCCGCGGCAGATGCTCGGCCGCGCGACGGGTGCGCAGGGAATCGCGGTGGCCGCCGCGCAGATGGTCGGGTTGCCGGCGGGGCTCGCGATCATGGCGCACTGGTCCGCGACCCCCGTCTTCGTGATCGGCGCTCTCATTCCCGCGCTCGCGGTCGTCGCGGTCACGCGGCTCCCGGCGACCCACGCCCCCGCGGATCGCGCGTCGCAGGGTCGCATCCCGCTCGCCGCCGTGCTGACCCCGTGGCTGTCGATCGCGATCGTGGCGGCCGCGTTCGGCGGTCTGTCCAGCCTGCTGCCGATCGCGATCTCGGAGCGGGCGTCGCTCGCCGGGGTGATCCTCGCCGTGTCGAGCGGGGCGACGCTGATCGGGCGGTACGCCGCGGGATCGGTCTCCGACCGGCTCGGGGTGGGCCGTGCCCTGATTCCCGCCCTGACGGTCGTGTGCCTCGGCCTGGTCCTGTTCGCCGTCGCCGCGGCGACAGCGGCGCCCGTGCCGCTGCTGGTGTGCGCGGCGCTGGCCTTCGGGTTCGGGTTCGGCGCGGTGCAGAACGAGTCGCTCGTCATGATCTTCACCGCCGCGGGACCGGCCCGATTCGGCTCGGCGAGCGCCGGCTGGAACATCGGGTTCGACGCCGGCACCGGGTTCGGTTCCCTCGCACTCGGAGCCGTCGCGTCGGTGGCCGGGTACTCCTGGGTGTTCGGGGTCGCGGCGACGGCGGTCGCGGTGGTCCCGGCCGCCGGAACGGTCGTCGGCCGCGCCCTCCGGCGTCGTTCGGCCTCCGGATAAGGTTGTGTCATGACCGTCTCCACGATTGCCGTCCTCGACTACGGCTCCGGCAACCTGCATTCGGCCACCCGCGCTCTGGCCCGGACCGGCGCGCGCGTCGAGGTCACGTCCGATCACAAGGTCGCACTCGCGGCCGACGGTCTCGTCGTTCCCGGCGTCGGCGCCTTCGCGGCGTGTATGGAGGGGCTCCGCGCGGTGCGGGGGGAGCGGATCATCGGTCAGCGTCTGGCGGGCGGGCGGCCGGTCCTCGGGATCTGCGTCGGCATGCAGATCCTCTTCGAACGCGGCGTCGAGTTCGGCGTCGAGGCGGAAGGCTGCGGTGAATGGCCCGGCACCGTCGAACGGCTCCAGGCCGACGTGCTGCCGCACATGGGGTGGAACACCGTCGAGGCACCGGCCAACAGCACGCTGTTCGCCGGAATCGATCCCGACACCCGGTTCTACTTCGTCCACTCGTACGCTGCCCAGACCTGGGAACTGCCGACGCCGGAGCGGCTGGCGCCGCCCGCCCTGACCTGGGCCGACCACGGCGGCAAGTTCCTCGCCGCCGTCGAGAACGGCGCGCTGTCCGCCACCCAGTTCCACCCCGAGAAGTCCGGCGACGCGGGCGCGGAACTGCTCCGCAACTGGGTTCGCAGTTTGTGACCGAACCCGGGGACGGGCGCGGCGACCTGTCGATCGGCCGGCTCGCCGTGTATGCGATGGGCGCCGCCACCGCGGTCCTGGTCCTCGCGACCGTGATCATTCTGGTGCTGAAACCGGGCCCCGTCCTCGGGCTGATCGTCGGGTTGCTCGGCGTCGCCGGTGCGATCGCCGCCATGGGTTACGTGTCGAAACGCATGACCCGCAACGCCTACGGCCGCGACCCCGAGGACCCGAAGCCGGGTTCCGACCGCTGAGCGACTAGGGTTGTCGCACGTGAGCCTGGTCCTTTTGCCTGCTGTAGATGTCGTCAACGGTGAAGCTGTTCGCCTCGTCCAGGGGGAGGCGGGAAGCGAGACCGGATACGGCTCGCCTCGTGATGCCGCCCTCGCATGGCAGAACGACGGTGCCGAGTGGGTCCACATCGTCGACCTCGACGCCGCCTTCGGTCGCGGCTCGAACCGTGAACTCCTCGCCGACGTGGTGGGGGAACTCGACGTCCAGGTGGAACTGTCCGGCGGAATCCGCGACGACGCGTCGCTCGAGGCCGCACTGGCCACCGGCTGCGGTCGCGTCAACCTCGGCACCGCCGCCATCGAGAACCCCGAGTGGTGTGCCCGCGCCATCGCCAAGTACGGCGAGAAGATCGCCGTCGGTCTCGACGTGCGCCTCGTCGACGGCGAATATCAGCTTCGCGGCCGCGGCTGGGTCACCGAGGGCGGGAACCTGTGGGAGACCCTCGCCCGGCTCGACAAGGACGGCTGCTCCCGCTACGTCGTCACCGACGTGAGCAAGGACGGCACTCTCACCGGCCCCAATCTCGAACTCCTCGCGCAGGTCTGCGCGGCCACCGACGCCCCCGTCGTCGCCTCGGGTGGTGTGTCCACCATCGACGACCTCCGGGCGATCGCCGGACTCGTCGACCAGGGCGTCGAGGGATCCATCGTCGGCAAGGCGCTGTACGCGGGGCGGTTCACCCTCCCCGAGGCGCTCGCCGCGGTCTCGGGCTGAGTTCGCGCCATGGCCCTGTCCCGCGATCCCCGGGAACTTCTCGCCGTCGCCAGTGAGCTGCTCGACGGGGTGCACGACCGGTTCGTCTCCGGGGTGGGTGCGCCCAGCGCCGTCCACAAGGGCCCCGACGATTTCGCGACCGCCGTCGACCTCGAACTCGAGAAGCGGTTGACCGGCGAACTGCGTGACCGGACCGGCATCGACGTCCACGGCGAGGAGTTCGGCGGACCCGACCTCGACAGCGGACCCGTCTGGGTGCTCGACCCCATCGACGGCACCTTCAACTATTCGGCCGGTCTGCCCACCGCGGGTACGCTGCTCGCGCTCCTCGACGACGGCGTTCCCGTTCTCGGTCTCACCTGGCTGCCGCTCGTCGGGCGGCGCTACGCGGCCGTCGCGGACGGCCCGCTGCTCGAGGGCGGTCAGCCGCTGCCGAGGCTCGGCCGCACGTCGCTGGCCTCGTCGATCGTGGGCTTGGGGGCGCTGAACATCGACAGTCGCGGACGGATCCCCGGCGCGTACCGGCTGCAGGTCCTCGCGCAGCTCAGCCGGGTGTCCTCGCGGATCCGGATCCACGGGTCCACCGGTGTCGACCTCGCGTTCACCGCGGCCGGAATACTCGGCGGTGCGGTGGTGTTCGGCCACAATGCGTGGGACAACGCGGCCGGTGTGGCGCTGGTGCGCGCCGCGGGTGGCATGGTGACCGATCTGGGCGGCAAGCCCTGGACCGTGACGTCCGACTCGGTGCTCGCCGGATCGCCCGGGGTGCACGGCGAAATTCTCGATATCCTCGGATCACTGGGTGATCCCCGTTCCGAGCCTTCAGGAGGGCGTACGCAATGACTCTGGCGGTTCGAGTGATCCCGTGTCTGGATGTCGATGCCGGACGCGTCGTCAAGGGCGTCAACTTCGAGAACCTGCGGGACGCGGGCGACCCCGTCGAACTGGCGGCAGCGTACGACGCCCAGGGCGCCGACGAGCTCACGTTCCTCGACGTCACCGCGTCGACCGCCGACCGGGGCACCATGCTCGACGTGGTCAGCCGGACGGCGGAACAGGTATTCATCCCGCTCACGGTCGGCGGTGGTGTCCGCACCGTCGAGGACGTCGACCGGTTGCTGCGTGCCGGCGCCGACAAGGTGAGCGTCAACACCGCCGCGATCGCGCGGCCCGAGTTGCTCCGCGAACTGAGCGAACGCTTCGGCTCCCAGTGCATCGTGCTGTCGGTGGACGCGCGCACCGTGCCGCAGGGCCAACCGGACACCCCGTCGGGGTGGGAGGTCACGACCCACGGCGGTAAGCGCAGCACCGGCATCGACGCGGTCGCGTGGGCGGTCCGCGGCGCCGAACTGGGCGTCGGGGAGATCCTGCTCAACTCGATGGACGCGGACGGCACGAAGGCCGGTTTCGACCTGCCGATGATCCGCGCGGTCCGCGCTGCCGTGCACGTGCCGGTGATCGCCAGCGGGGGAGCGGGCGCCGTCGAGCACTTCGCACCCGCCGTCGGGGCCGGCGCGGACGCCGTCCTCGCCGCCAGTGTCTTCCACTTCGGCGACATGACGATCGGCGACGTCAAGAAGTCCATGCGTGCAGAGGGGATCACCGTCCGATGAGTCTCGACCCGGCCATCGCGTCACGGCTGAAGCGCAACGAGGCGGGGCTGTTCAGCGCCGTCGCGCAGGAGCGGTCGACGGGCGACGTCCTGATGGTGGCGTGGATGGACGACGAGGCCCTCGCGCGCACCCTCGAGACCCGTAAGGGTACGTACTATTCCCGCTCCCGTCAGCAGTACTGGGTGAAGGGCGAGACGTCCGGTCACACGCAGTACGTCCACGAGGTGCGGCTCGACTGCGACGGCGACACCGTGCTGCTCGTCGTCGACCAGGAGGGGGCGGCGTGCCACACGGGCACGCACACCTGCTTCGACTCGGACGTCCTGCTCGCCGCCGACTAGCGCGGCGGCCCTCGGTGGGCTGTTCGTATGCCCTCGGGCAGGATGGCCGCATGTCGTATGCCCTCGGGCAGGATGGCCGCATGCCACTTATTCAGATCAGTCAGACGCCGGGGCTCACGGCGGAGCAGAAGCGCGCCACGATCGAGGCCGTCACGAAGGCCTACGCCGACGCGACGGGTAAGAATGCGGCGACGGTGTGGGTGACGATCACCGAGGTGCCGCGCGACAGCTGGGGTGTCGGCGGGACGCCGCTGGGGTGAGCTGTCGGGACGCCGCTGGGGTGAGCGGCGTCAGGCCTTGCCGGTTCCCGAGGCGATGCTCTTGTCGAGTTGGGTGAGCATGGCGCCGGACAGTTCGGACAGTTGACGGACCTGGTCGGGGGAGAGGCCGTCGAAGATCAGTGACCGGACGGATTCGACGTGTGGCGGCGCGGCCTCGACGACCTTGGCCATGCCTTCGTCGGTGAGGACGGCGTCGGAGCCGCGGCTGCCGCGGATGCTTTCGCGGCGCACCCAGCCGGCTTTCTCCATTTTGGTGACGACGTGGGACAGCCGGGACAGGGACGCGTTGGCGCGCTGGGCGAGCAGGGACAGCTGCAGGCGCCGGTTCGCTTCGCCGGACAGCGAGGCGAGGACGAAGTACTCGAAGTGGGTGAGGGCCGAGTCGCGTTGGAGCTGGGTGTCCAGTGCGGCGGGGAGCCGGGTGACCAGTGCGATGAGGGTGAGCCATGCCTCCTGCTGCTCTGCGTCGAGCCATCGGGTGCCGGGCTCTGCCGATGTGCCCTCGTCGTTACCACTCATCGGTGGTGTCCTCCATCCGTACGTCGCCCCACGCGTGTGCAGCGTGTCCTCCATAGTTAGCACGCCGCGGGGCCGATTCGTGCTCGGGGAATAGTTGCCGCGCCCGCATGTTGACTCCTATAGTAACTTGAAGGTTCAACATTGCGGTGGGTGGCGAGTTCGCTTCTTCGTCGATGCGGGACCTCGATCCGAAGGAGTCGCGATGACCAACCCCATGCCCGCCCTGTTCCTCAGTCATGGTGCGCCGCCGCTGGTGGACAGCGACCTGTGGGTGTCACAGCTGGCGAAGTGGGCGGGCGACCTGCCACGGCCCAAGGCCATTCTCATGGTGTCGGCGCACTGGGAATCGGCGCCGCTCACGATCGGATCCACCACCACCGGCACCCCCCTCGTCTACGACTTCGGGGGCTTCCCCGAGCGTTTCTACCGGACCACGTACGAGTCGCCCGGCGCCCCCGAACTCGCGGCGCAGGTCGTGTCCCTGATGCCGGACGACGAGACCGTGTCGCACCAGCCGCATCGCGGCCTCGACCACGGCGCCTACGTGCCGTTGACGGTCATGTATCCGGACGCCGACATCCCGGTCCTCCAGATCTCGCTGCCGACCCTCGACCCGCAACGCCTGCTGCACCTCGGTGAGCGGCTGCGTCCCCTGCGCGAGCAGGGCGTGCTGATCGTCGGCTCCGGATTCACCACCCACGGACTGCCGTTCCTGCGCGACCCGTCACCCGACGCGAAGGCGCCGGGCTGGTCGTCGGAATTCGACGCCTGGGCGGACGAGCGTCTCGCCGCGGGCGACGTGGATTCGCTGATCGATTTCCGCTCGCTCGCGCCGGGCATGCCGTACGCGCACCCGACGATCGAGCACTTCGCGCCGCTCTTCGTCACGCTCGGCGCGTCGAGCGACCCCGAGCAGATTCCCCGGCAGGTGATCGACGGTTTCTGGATGGGACTGGCCAAGCGGTCGATTCAGGTGGCCTGACGCGTCCGGAGGAAGGCCAGTGCCTGATCGCCGTGGGTGTTCGCGCGGAACTCGCTCGAGATGACCTCGAGCACGGTGCGGTCGGTGTCGATGACGAACGTCGACCGCTTGACCGGGGCGAGTTTGCCGAGCAGTCCGCGGCGGACGCCGAACAGCTCGGCGACGGCTCCGTCGCCGTCCGACAGCAGCGGGTAGTCGAAGGACTGCGCCTGCGCGAACGACGCCTGCTTCGCCACCGCATCGGTGCTGATTCCGGCACGCGACGCTCCCACGGCTGAGAACTCCGTTCCGAGGTCCCGGAAGTGGCAGGCCTCGGCGGTGCAGACCGGCGTCGACGCCGCGGGGTAGAAGAACAGCACCAGGGGGCCGTCCTCGAGGAGGCTCGACAGCGATCGTTCGATGCCGTCCTGATCGGGCAGGGTGAATTCCGGTGCGAGCTGACCTGGCTTCATGGGTGCCGAGGCTACCCGCGCACGCAGACGGTGCGAGTGCGCCTGGGATGATGGTCGGCATGCACGGCGAGCCCACCACGATTCCCGCACCCGAGTCCGCCGCCACCCCGGCCGACGGCGGGTCCGACTCGACCACCACACGTGAGCAGTTCCACGCTCTCGCCGCCGAACACCGGGTCGTCCCGGTGACGCGCAAGGTGCTGGCAGACGCGGAAACACCGTTGTCCGCCTACACCAAGCTGACGGCGAACCGGCCCGGCACCTTCCTGCTCGAGTCGGCGGAGAACGGCCGATCCTGGTCGCGATGGTCGTTCATCGGCGCGGGCAGCCCCGCCGCGCTGACCGTCGTCGACGGGGAAGCCGCCTGGTACGGCAACGTTCCCGCGGGCGCACCGTCCGGCGGCGATCCGATCGCCGCCCTCGGCCAGACCCTCGAACTACTCCGCAGCGAGCGGCTGCCCGATCTGCCGCCGCTGACCGGCGGCATGGTCGGCTTCCTCGGATACGACGCGGTGCGGCGCATCGAGCGCATCGGCGAGCACGCCACCGACGACCTGCAGATCCCCGAGATGGTGATGCTGCTGGCGACGGATCTCGCGGCAGTCGACCACCACGAGGGCGCCATCACCCTGATCGCCAACGCCGTCAACTGGGACGGCACGGACGAACGCGTCGACGAGGCCTACGACTCCGCGGTCGAGCGGCTGGACCGGATGACACGCGCCCTGTCGGCCCCGGCGTCGTCGACCGTGTCCACGTTCGCGAAACCCGCCCCCGACTACCGCCGTCAGCGCACGACCGAAGGGTTCGGCGCCGACGTGCAGAAACTCGTCGGCGACATCGAGGCCGGCGAGGCCTTCCAGGTGGTGCTGTCGCAGCGCTTCGAGATCGACTGCACCGCCGACCCGATCGACGTCTACCGGATGCTGCGCGCGTCCAACCCCAGCCCGTACATGTACCTCCTCAACGTGCCGAACGGCGACGACGAGACCGCGTTCTCGATCGTCGGCTCGAGCCCGGAGGCGCTGGTGACCGTGTCGGAAGGCGTGGCCACCACGCACCCGATCGCGGGCACCCGGTGGCGCGGGCACACCGAGGAGGAGGACATCCTGCTCGAGAAGGACCTGCTCGCCGACGAGAAGGAGAACGCGGAGCACCTGATGCTCGTGGACCTGGGCCGCAACGACCTCGGGCGCGTCTGCGAACCGGGCACGGTGAAGGTCCACGACTACCGCCACATCGAGCGGTACAGCCACGTGATGCATCTCGTCTCCACCGTCACCGGTCACCTCGCGGACGGCAAGCAGGCCCTCGACGCCGTCACCGCCTGCTTCCCGGCCGGCACCCTGTCGGGAGCGCCGAAGGTCCGGGCGATGCAGCTGATCGAGGAACTCGAACCCACCCGCCGCGGCATCTACGGCGGCATCATCGGGTACCTCGACTTCGCGGGCGACGCCGACACGGCCATCGCGATCCGCACCGCGCTGATCAAGGACGGCATCGGGTACGTCCAGGCAGGCGCGGGCGTCGTCGCCGACTCGAACCCCGAGTACGAGGACACCGAGGCGCGGAACAAGGCGATGGCGGTGCTCAGCGCGATCGCGGCGGCGCACACGCTGAAGACCCTGGGAGGCGACGGGCAGTGAGCGATCCGTCGGAGCCGGCCCGGGACCCCGCGCGGGCGGGGCGTCGCCGATCGATGATCGCGGTGTTGCTCCTCGCGGTCGCCGCCGTGTGCCTGTGGGGCGCCTCACGGATGACGTGGGTGGAGGTCACCTCCTCCGACGGGCTCGGCGAGGAACGCACGTCGGTGCTCGTGGGCGGCACGTGGGCGGCGGCGCTCACGCCGCTGGCGCTGACCCTGGTCGCCGCGATCGCCGCGTCGTTCGCCGTGAAGGGCTGGGCCCTGCGCGTGCTGGGTGTGCTCGTCGCGGTGGTGGCCGTCGCGGCCGCCGTCCCGGCGGTGGGGTTGCTCGTGTCCGGCGCCTCCGACGACGAGGCGGCGCGGCTGGCCGAGCTGCCGGGCCGGGCCGAGGTCCAGTCGGTGTCCGTGCACGCCGGACCCGCCGTTCTCGTGCTGGTGGGGGCCCTGGCGGCGCTCGCCGCCGCGGTGGAACTGGTCCGCAGGCCGAGGGTGCGGGCGGGGTTGTCCTCCAAGTACGACAGCCCGGGTGCGCGACGTGACGCAGCGAAGAAGGCCGGTGCCGATTCCGCCGACGGTACCGTCACCCAGCGCATGCTCTGGGACGCCCTGGACGCGGGGGAGGACCCCACGGTGGAAGACAAGAAAGCCGAACCTGTCGACCAAGTTGACGGTTCGGACGAAGACCCGGGTACCCGGACGTAAACACAATCAGAGTGCCATCTAGGCTGGCTTCACCCCTGATGATGTTCCTCACATCGGGTTTCTGCCCAGAAAGGACTCGGGCCACGATGACCGTTCTCGACTCGATTCTCGACGGGGTGCGCGCCGACGTCGCCGCCCGCGAAGCCGTCCTTGACTTCGCCGCAGTCAAGGCTGCCGCCGCCGCCGCACCGCCGGCCCTCGATGCCGCGGCCGCCCTGCTCGAGCCGGGCATCGGAGTCATCGCCGAGGTCAAGCGCGCCAGCCCCTCGAAGGGTGCGCTCGCCGACATCGCCGATCCCGCCGAACTGGCCGCCGCCTACCAGGCCGGTGGCGCCCGCGTGATCAGCGTGCTCACCGAGGAGCGCCGGTTCCAGGGGTCCCTCGCGGACCTCGACGCCGTCCGCCGCGCGGTGAGCATCCCGATCCTCCGCAAGGACTTCATCGTCGGGCCCTACCAGATCCACGAGGCCCGCGCGCACGGCGCCGACATGGTGCTGCTCATCGTCGCCGCCCTCGAGCAGGACGCGCTCGCGTCGCTGATCGACCGGACGGAGTCGCTCGGTATGACGGCCCTCGTCGAGGTCCACACCGAGGAAGAAGCGAACCGGGCGATCGAGGCGGGCGCCAAGGTCATCGGTGTCAACGCGCGCAACCTCAAGACGCTCGAGGTCGACAAGAACACGTTCGGCGAGATCGCTCCCGGACTGCCCACCGAGATCATCAAGATCGCGGAGTCCGGGGTGCGCGGCACGGCCGACCTGCTGGCGTACGCCGGTGCGGGAGCCGACGCGGTGCTGGTCGGCGAAGGCCTCGTCACCAGCGGTGATCCGCGCAAGGCGGTGGCCGATCTGGTCAACGCCGGCGCGCACCCGTCCTGCCCCAAGCCGTCGCGCTGAGGTAGCCCCGGCGGACCTGACCCGGACGGCGGCGGAACCCGGCCTCGAGGCAGACTGGACCTGTGACTTCACGTAATCAGGAAACCGTCTTCAAGGGTGGCAATCTGCCGACTGCCAGCGCCGGAATCGCCGAGCGTACAACGCACGACCCCGATGCCGGAGGACACTTCGGCGTGTACGGCGGACGGCACGTGCCGGAGGCCCTGATGGCGGTGATCGAGGAGGTCACCGCCGAATACGAGAAGGCGCGCGGCGACGAGTCGTTCCTGAACGAACTCGACCGCCTCCAGCGCGACTACACCGGCCGTCCGTCACCGATCTTCGAGGCGACGCGGATGAGCGAATTCGCCGGTGGGGCGCGGCTGATCCTCAAGCGCGAAGACCTCAACCACACCGGCTCGCACAAGATCAACAACGTGCTCGGGCAGGTGCTGCTCGCCAAGCGCATGGGCAAGACCCGCATCATCGCGGAAACCGGGGCCGGCCAGCACGGCGTGGCCACCGCCACCGCCTGCGCGCTCCTCGGTCTGGAATGCATCATCTACATGGGCGCCGTCGACACCGAGCGGCAGGCACTGAACGTCGCCCGCATGCGGCTGCTCGGATCCGCGGTCGTGTCCGTCGAGTCGGGGTCGAGGACCCTGAAGGACGCGATCAACGAGGCGCTGCGCGACTGGGTCACCAACGCCCACAACACCTACTACTGCTTCGGCACCGCCGCCGGACCGCACCCGTTCCCGACCATCGTCCGCGACTTCCAGCGCGTCGTCGGTCTGGAGACGCGGGTCCAGGTGCAGGCGCTGACGGGTCGCCTGCCCGACGCCGTGACGGCGTGCGTCGGCGGCGGTTCCAACGCCATCGGCATCTTCCACGCCTTCCTCGACGACCCGTCCGTGCGACTGGTCGGGTACGAGGCCGCCGGTGACGGTGTCGAGACCGGAAGGCACGCCGCCACGTTCGCGGGAGGAACCCCGGGCGCGTTCCAGGGCGCGTACTCGTACCTGCTGCAGGACGAGGACGGCCAGACCATCGAGTCGCACTCGATCTCCGCGGGCCTCGACTACCCGGGGGTCGGCCCGGAACATGCGCTCCTCAAGGACATCGGCCGCGCCACCTACGAGCCGGTCACCGACTCGGAGGCCATGGACGCGCTGCGTCTGCTGTCCGAGCGGGAGGGCATCATCCCGGCCATCGAGTCCGCTCACGCCGTCGCCGGTGCGCTGCGACTGGGCCGCGAACTGGGGGAGGGCGCGATCATCGTCGTCAGCCTGTCCGGGCGCGGCGACAAGGACATGGACACGGCAGCCAAGTGGTTCGGACTGTTCGATCCGGACGACTCGACCGAGACCACCACGACTGACAAGGAAGGTTCGGCCAAGTGAGCGAACGACTCTCGCGCCTCGCCCCGACGTTCGCGCAGTGCCGCGAGGAGAAGCGTGCCGCGCTCGTCGGGTACCTCCCGGCCGGGTTCCCGACCGTGCAGGAATCCATCGACGTGTTCAAGGCGATGGTCGAATCCGGTTGCGACATCGTCGAGGTCGGCATCGCCTACTCCGATCCGGTGATGGACGGACCCACCATTCAGGCGGCGGCCGAGACGGCGCTGAAGAACGGCGTCCGGGTACGCGACGTGTTCACGGTGGTCGAGGCGATCGCCTCCGTCGGCGGCAAGGCCGTCGTGATGACGTACTGGAATCCGGTTCTGCAGTACGGCGTCGACAAGTTCGCCCGCGATCTGGCGAGCGCAGGCGGCCTCGGGCTGATCACCCCCAACCTCATCCCCGAGGAAGCGGGTGAGTGGATCGCGGCGTCGAAGGAACACGACCTCGACCGGATCTTCCTCGTCGCGCCGTCGTCGACCGAGGAGCGTCTCGCGATCACCCTCGACGCCAGCAGCGGGTTCGTCTACGCCGCGTCCACGATGGGTGTCACCGGCGCCCGTGACGCCGTGTCGTCGATGGCACCCGAACTGACGGCCCGCGTCCGCGCCCACTCGGACATTCCGGTGGGTGTCGGACTGGGTGTCCGCTCCGGCGCGCAGGCCGCCGAGATCGCCGCGTACGCCGACGCGGTCATCGTCGGATCCGCGCTGGTCACCGCGGCGGAGAACGGTCTGGACGCGGTGCGCTCGCTGACGGAGGAACTCGCCGAGGGCGTTCGCTCCGCTACCGTGGCGTCGTGACTTCCACTGTGGACGTACTGGCCTACATTCCGAGTCCGCCCCAAGGTGTCTGGTATGTCGGACCGGTGGCCCTGCGCGCGTACGCGCTGTTCATCATCGTCGGGATCGTCGTCGCGATCGTGTGGGGCGACCGTCGCTGGGTCGCCCGCGGCGGCGAGAAGGGCACCGTCCTCGACATCGCCATCTGGGCGGTGCCGTTCGGCCTGATCGGCGGCCGCCTCTACCACGTGATGACCGACTGGCCGACGTACTTCGGGGAGGGCGGCGACCCCGTCGACGCCCTGAAGGTGTGGCAGGGCGGCCTCGGCATCTGGGGCGCCGTGGCGCTCGGCGGGGTCGGTGCCTGGATCGGTTGCCGGCGCCGCGGCATCCCGCTGCCGGCGCTCGGCGATGCGGTCGCGCCCGCCATCCTGCTCGCGCAGGCGATCGGACGGCTCGGAAACTACTTCAACCAGGAACTCTACGGTCGCGAGACCGACGTTCCGTGGGGGCTCGAGATCTTCGAGCGCCGCAACGACGTCGGCCAGGTGTCTCCGCAGCTGATCGATGGGGTGTCCACCGGCGAGGTCGCGTTCGTGGTGCATCCGACGTTCCTGTACGAGGCACTGTGGAACGTGCTGATCGTGATCCTGCTGGTGTGGGTCGATCGCCGATTCCGCATCGGGCACGGTCGCCTCTTCGCCCTGTACGTGGCCGGGTACTGCGCCGGGCGCTTCTGGATCGAACTGATGCGCAGCGACCACGCGAGCCTCATCGCGGGTGTCCGCGTGAACTCGTTCACCTCCGCCCTCGTGTTCGTCGCGGCCGTGGTGTATTTCTTCGCTGCCACGAAGGGGCGCGAGGATCCGGCCGACCTGCGGCCTGCCGACGGCGAACCGGTCGCGGCCGGCACCGCACCGGCGGAGCCGGACGAGACCGCACCGGCGGAAGGGGAGAAGAAGGTCGAGGGCAGGGACGAGGACGGGAAGGCGTCTGCATCGGAGTCGGTATCGGACGACAAGGCCGCGAGCACTGCGAGTGCCGGCGGCGACGCGGGCACGAAGACCATCGACAGCAAGAAGGATGACGCGAATGACTGAACCGGGGAAAGCATCCGACGATTCCGGCCAGGGTGCATCCGAGGACACACCCAAGGTCGACCTGGGAAAGAGCAGCGACGGCACCGAGAACAGCAGCGACTCGAGCCTGCCGCCCGAATTCGGCTCGCCCTTCGACTACGACGCCACCGCCGAGGCCTCGCTGTCCCAGCCGCCCGCCACGTCCGACGCGACGCCGTCACCTGGGTCGTCCGGAACGGGACCGGGCTGGGACACCTATTCGGGTGTCGGTAACGGCCCGGGCTGGGGGTCGACGCCCACCTACCCGTCGCCGGGCGGAACCGAGCCGACGGCCCCGTTCCCGAACGTGGGCGAATCGACTTCGCCGACCGCGCCGTACACCGGGTACGAGAAGCCCCAGCAGCCGGACGGTCCGACCTACGGGGCGCCGGATCCGAATTACGGCGCGCAGTACGGGGCTGCTCCGCAATCGCCGCAGGACTACCAGCAGCCCGGGTACCAGCAGCCGGGGTACGGACAGCAGCAGGGCTACCCCCAGCAGGGGTACCCGCCGCCCGGGTACGCCCCCGGCTACAACGCGTACGCCGATCCGTCGGCGCCGTTCGGCAGGCACCCGCTGACGGGTGAGCCGTACTCCGACAAGTCCAAGCTGACCGCCGGACTGCTGCAGATCTTCCTCGGCGCGTTCGGCGTCGGGCGGTTCTACCTGAACCAGCCCGGCATCGCCGTGGCGCAGATCGCCGTGACGTGGCTGACCTGTGGAATCGGCGGCATCTGGCCGCTGGTCGACGGCATCATGATGCTGACCGGGAGCGTGAAGGACCAGTACGGACGGCCCTTGCGGGACCAGTGACGATCCCCGGACACCGTGTGGCCCGTGTTGCTGATGCGACACGGGCCACCGCCCGTTCCGGGCCCGATTCGGCATATCTTGCCGGGTATCGGTCCTGGTAAGCTGAGCGCGCCGGATGTATGTCCGGTAACAACCTTCACGGGCCGATGCTGTCCCGGTAGACCCCCGAAAAGCAGTTAGCGCCCGTCGTGGCGACCCCGCTAGCGGAGGCCGCCGACAGCACGTGCGGAGCGCACACACTGGTGGTCTTCCCGGCCGATGTGGAGGTATATCGGTGCTGTTCTCGCAGTTGCCCGGTCCCCAGGGCTTGTACGACCCGGACCAGGAAGTCGATTCCTGCGGTGTTGCCATGGTCGCGGACGTGCACGGCCGCCGCTCCCACTCCATCGTCTCCGACGGCCTCCTCGCTCTCGAGAATCTCGAGCACCGCGGCGCGGCGGGATCCGAACCGAACAGCGGCGACGGTGCCGGCATCCTGCTCCAGCTCCCCACCGAATTCTTCGGGGCTCTCGCCCCGTTCGACCTCCCCGCGCCCCTGGACGACGGCAGCAGCACGTACGCGGCGGGCATCTGCTTCCTCCCGCAGGACCCGCAGGCGCGGGCGGCCGCGCAACGACGCGTGTCCGACCTCGCGGACGAGGAGGGCCTCCAGATCCTCGGCTGGCGTCCGGTGCCCGTCGATCCGGACGGCGCGGATGTCGGCTCCACGGCCCGCGCCTGCGCACCGCACATGAGCCAGTTGTTCGTCGCCGCACCCGCCGTCGGCGGGATCCGGCCCGGCGGGCTCGACCTCGACCGCCTGGTCTACCCGCTGCGCAAGCGGGCCGAGCAGGTCACCCCCGACATCGAGTCGGCGGGCAGCGGCGTGTACTTCCCGTCGCTGTCGAGCCGGACGATCGTCTACAAGGGAATGCTCACCACGTCCCAGTTGGCGCGGTACTTCCCGGACCTGCGCGACCCGCGGATGGCGAGCGCGATCGCGATCGTGCACAGCCGGTTCTCGACCAACACGTTCCCGTCGTGGCCGCTCGCGCACCCGTTCCGGTTCGTCGCGCACAACGGGGAGATCAACACGGTCCGCGGCAACCGGAACCGCATGCGGGCCCGCGAGGCGCTGCTGTCGAGTGCGGTGATCCCGGGCGACCTGCGCAGGGTCTATCCGATCTGCACCCCCGACGCGTCGGATTCGGCGTCGTTCGACGAGGTGCTCGAACTGCTGCACCTCGCAGGCCGCAGCGTGCCGCACGCGGTGATGATGATGGTGCCGGAGGCGTGGGAGAACGACACGTCGATGTGCCCGGACCGGCGGGCGTTCTACCAGTTCCACGCATCGCTGATGGAGGCGTGGGACGGGCCCGCGTGTGTGACGTTCACCGACGGGACCGTCGTCGGCGCCGTGCTGGACCGCAACGGCCTGCGCCCGGGACGCTGGTGGCAGACCGTCGACGGCCGGGTGGTCCTCGCGAGCGAGAGCGGTGTCCTCGACGTCCCGCAGTCGGAGGTCGTGGCCAAGGGCCGCCTCGAGCCGGGGCAGATGTTCCTGGTCGACACGTCCGAGGGCCGCATCGTGCCCGACGAGGAGATCAAGATGCGGCTCGCGGCGGAGTGGCCGTACGCCGAGTGGCTGTACGCCGGTCTGCTCGAACTGAAGACGCTGCCGGATCGCCCGCACGCGCAGCACAACCACGAGTCGGTGGTGCGGCGGCAGGTGGCGTTCGGGTACACCGAGGAGGATCTGCGCATCCTGCTCGCCCCGATGGCCACGTCCGGCGGCGAGCCACTCGGCTCGATGGGGACGGACACGCCGATCGCCGTCATGTCGCAGCGGTCGCGGCTGCTCTACGACTATTTCGTCGAACTGTTCGCGCAGGTCACGAACCCGCCGCTCGACGCGATCCGCGAGGAGATCGTGACCTCGCTGTCGCGGGTCATGGGCCCGGAGCAGAATCTGCTCGAGCCGACCGCGGCGTCGTGCAGGCAGATCGTGCTGCCGTGGCCGGTGCTCGACAACGAAGAGCTGAACAAGATCATCCACGTGAACGCTGACGGCAACCATCCCGGGCTCGCCGCGGCGGTGCTGCGCGCGCTGTACGACGTCGAGCGCGGCGGCGCGGGGATGGCCGAGGCGATCGAGGAGCTGCGGGCGCAGGCGAGCGCCGCCATCGCGGACGGCTACCGGACGCTGGTGATCTCGGACCGAGACTCCGACCACACGCGGGCGCCGATCCCGTCACTGCTCGCGGTGGCCGCGGTGCACCACCACCTGGTGCGGACGAAGGAACGCACCAAGGTGGCGCTGGTCGTCGAATCCGGTGACGCCCGCGAGGTCCACCACCTGGCGTTGCTCATCGGGTACGGCGCCGCCGCCGTCAACCCCTACCTCGCGATGGAGTCGATCGAGGACCTCGTGTCCGAGGGCGAACTCACCGGAGTCGAGCACACGATCGCCGTCCGGAACTACCTCACCGCGCTCGGCAAGGGTGTGCTCAAGGTGATGTCGAAGATGGGCATCTCCACCGTCGGCTCGTACACCGCGGCGCAGGTGTTCGAGGCGATCGGCCTGGACCGCGACCTCGTCCAGGAGTACTTCACGGGCACGGTCAGCAAACTGGGTGGCGCCGGTCTCGACGAGATCGCCCGCGAGGTCACCGTCCGCCACCGGCAGGCGTACCCGGACAACCCGGCCGAGTTCGCCCACCGGCGCCTCGAGGACGGCGGCGAGTACCAGTTCCGCCGCGACGGCGAACTGCACCTGTTCACCCCGGAGACGGTGTTCCTGCTGCAGCACGCCACCCGCACCGGTCGGCACGAGGTGTTCGCCAAGTACAGCGAGGAGGTGAACCGGCTCGCCGAGGCCGGTGGCGCCCTGCGCGGCCTGTTCACGTTCCGCGAGGGGGTGCGGCCGCCGGTGCCGCTGGACGAGGTGGAATCGGTGGAGCGGATCGTCACCCGGTTCAACACGGGCGCGATGAGCTACGGCTCCATCTCCGCCGAGGCCCACGAGACGATGGCCGTCGCGATGAACAATCTCGGCGGACGCTCCAACTCCGGTGAGGGCGGCGAGAACGTCGACCGGCTCTACGATCCGTCGCGGCGCAGCGCCGTCAAGCAGGTGGCGAGCGGGCGGTTCGGCGTCACCAGCGACTACCTGATCAACGCCAGCGACATCCAGATCAAGATGGCGCAGGGCGCCAAGCCCGGCGAGGGCGGCCAGTTGCCGGCGTACAAGGTGTACCCGTGGGTCGCGGAGACCCGGCACTCGACGCCGGGGGTCGGGCTGATCTCCCCGCCGCCGCACCACGACATCTACTCGATCGAGGATCTCGCGCAGCTGATCCACGACCTGAAGAACGCCAACGATCGGGCCCGGGTCCACGTGAAGCTGGTCAGCTCGGTGGGGGTGGGAACCGTCGCCGCCGGGGTCAGCAAGGCGCACGCGGACGTGGTCCTCATCTCCGGCAACGACGGCGGTACCGGCGCCACTCCGCTGACGTCGATGAAGCATGCCGGGGCGCCGTGGGAGATCGGGCTGGCCGACGCCCAGCAGACGCTCGTGCTCAACGGTCTCCGCGACCGGATCACCGTCCAGTGCGACGGCGGGATGCGGACCGGGCGGGACGTCGTGGTCGCGGCGCTGCTGGGTGCGGAGGAGTTCGGGTTCTCCACCGCCCCACTGATCGTGGCGGGCTGCATCATGATGCGGGTGTGCCACCTCGACACCTGCCCGGTCGGCGTCGCCACCCAGAACCCGGAGCTGCGCAAGCGGTACACCGGCAAACCGGAGTTCGTGGAGGAGTTCTTCCGGTTCGTCGCCGAGGACGTGCGCCGGTACCTGGCGGACCTCGGGTTCCGCAGCATCGACGAGGCCGTCGGTCACGCCGACGTCCTCGAGACCGCGCAGGGGATCGCCCACTGGAAGAACCGCGGCCTCGACCTCACCCCGATCTTCGCAGTGCCCACCGGGCCGGACGGGGAGCCGCTGTCGCAGCGGAGCCGGGACCGCGACCAGGACCACGGACTGGACCGGGCACTGGACCGCACGCTCATCCAGCTGGCGGAGGGTGCCCTCGAGGACGCCCACGCCGTGGAGATCGAGATGCCGGTGCGCAACGTCAACCGGACCGTCGGCACGCTGCTCGGCGCGGAGGTCACCCGCCGCTACGGCGCCGCCGGGCTGCCGGACGACACGATCCGGCTCACGTTCACCGGTTCGGCGGGGCAGTCGCTCGGCGCGTTCCTTCCGCCGGGCATCACCATCGACCTGACCGGGGACGCCAACGACTACGTCGGCAAGGGATTGTCGGGTGGGCGGATCGTGGTCCGTCCCGCCGACGACGTCCTGTTCGTCCCGGAGACGCAGGTGATCGCGGGCAACACCCTGCTCTACGGCGCCACCTCCGGGGAGGTCTATCTCCGCGGACGCGTCGGTGAACGCTTCTCGGTGCGCAATTCCGGTGCGTCCGCCGTCGTGGAGGGTGTCGGCGACCACGCCTGCGAGTACATGACGGGTGGGCGGGTCGTGATCCTCGGACCGACCGGACGGAACATGGCGGCCGGCATGTCCGGCGGCATCGCGTATGTCCTCGACCTGGACCCGGAGGACGTGAACCAGGCGATGGTGAAGCTGATGCAACCCGACCCGGACGATCTGGACTGGTTGCGCGGCGCCGTCACCCGGCACCACCGGTGGACCGGTTCCGCGGTCGCGGCGTCGGTGCTCGCCGACTGGCCCCGGCGGTCCGCGCTGTTCACCAAGGTGATGCCGGTCGACTACCAGCGGGTGCTGGACGCGACCCGGATGGCGAAGGCGGAGGGACTCGACGTCGACACCGCGATCATGGAGGCGGCACGTGGCTGATCCCCAGGGCTTTCTGCACATCGTGAAGAAGGAGGCGCGCAAGCGCCCGGTCGCGGAGCGGATACACGACTGGAACGAGGTGTACGCGCCGCAGAGTTCCGCGGAGCGGGCCGCCGAGGTGTCCGAACAGGCCGCGCGGTGCATGGACTGCGGAATCCCGTTCTGCCACTCGGGAAGTGCGGGCTGCCCGCTGGGCAACCTGATCCCGGAGTGGAACGACCTCGTGCGGCGCGGCCGCTGGTCGGCGGCGAGCGAGCGGCTGCACGCCACCAACAACTTCCCGGAGTTCACGGGCCGGGTGTGCCCGGCGCCGTGCGAGTCGGCGTGTGTGCTCTCGCTCGCCGACACGCACACGACGGGCAGTGTCACGATCAAGCGGATCGAGCAGGCCATCGCGGACGTCGCGTGGGAGTCGGGGACGGTGGTGCCCACACCGCCGATGATCGCCACGGGACGGAAGGTCGCGGTGGTCGGTTCCGGTCCGGCCGGTCTGGCGGCAGCTCAGCAGCTGACCCGGGCGGGGCACGACGTCACCGTCTACGAGCGCGACGACCGGCTCGGGGGACTGCTGCGGTACGGCATCCCGGAATTCAAGATGGAGAAGGCAATTCTCGATCAGCGCCTGATGCAGATGCGCGCCGAGGGAACCCACTTCGTCACCGACTGCGAGGTCGGCGTCGACCTCACCGTGGAGCAGATGAGCGCGAACTTCGACGCGGTCGTGCTCGCGATCGGTGCGCTGCGGGCCCGCGACAACACCACCGTCGAAGGCCGGGAGCTGAACGGTATTCATCTCGCGATGGAACATCTCGTCACCTCGAACAAGGAATGCGAGGGCGACGGTCCCGCGGACATCACCGCCAAGGGCAAACACGTCGTCATCATCGGCGGCGGCGACACCGGCGCCGACTGCCTCGGAACGGCGCACCGCCAGGGCGCCCTGTCGGTGACCCTGCTGGACTACAACCCGGAGTTGCCGACCGAGCGGGACGAGGCCGCGACGCCGTGGCCGGCGTGGCCGATGGTGCTCCGGACGTCGCCCGCGCACGCCGAGGGCGGTGTCCGCCGGTACCAGGTCGCGGTGCAGCGGTTCCTCGGCGACGCGAACGGGAACGTCCGGTCCATGGTGCTCGCCGAGGTCGAAGTCACCCGTGAGGACGGCAAACGCATCATCACGCCGGTCGGCGAGGAGATCGAATTGCCTTGCGAGTTGGCACTTTTCGCGATCGGTTTCGAGGGCGTCGATCTCGGTCCGCTGCTCGACGACTACGGGTTGTCGCCGACCCGGCGCGGAGCGCTCTCCTGCGGCCCGGACTGGCAGACCACCGCACCCGGGGTCTTCGTCTGCGGGGACGCACATCGCGGCGCGTCGCTCGTCGTGTGGGCGATTGCGGAGGGCCGGTCCGCGGCGCACGCCGTCGACGTGTACCTGACCGGGGCGTCGGACCTCCCGTCGCCGGTGCATCCGACGGCGCTTCCGCTGGCAGTCGTCTAAATGGAGAAGGGCGCGCGGGGCGACTAGGCTCGAGGCCGTGAACCGACGCACGAAGATCGTATGCACACTTGGACCTGCTACCGCCACCGGTGACCGTATTC
>NZ_JARJBD010000129.1:0-21604 GCF_029269925.1 Rhodococcus sp. T2V | reverse complement strand
AATCCACCGACACCGCCCAATCCAGGTCGCCACCGGCATCGGCCATCGCGGCCAGAGCCATGAGTACCCGATCCCACGTTCCATCCCCCGCGTAGCGTCGATGCCGTTTCCACACCGTCTTCCAGGGGCCGAAATGCGCAGGTAGATCCCGCCACGGGAGCCCGGTACGCAGCCGGTAGAGCATCCCCTCCACCACGAGCCGGCTGTTCTGGAACTTCCGCCCCCGCAGCCCATCCGAACTGGGCAACAGCAGCGCGAGCAACTCCCACTGCTTGTCCGTCAACACCTCAAACCGATCAACACCGTGTGCCACAGCGAAGAGTCTGCAGCACAACACCCCAAATCATTGGGAGACACGCCCTAGCACGTATCAGTCCTTTCAGGGGAGAGTGTCATCCGGCGGTCGCCGGTGTCAGTCGGAGAGGGGACGCCCGTTGCGGGCCGGTAGGGTTCCGGCCTTTGGTGGTGGGGGAGGTCGGTCCGTGCTCAGCGCGCTTGCGAGGCGGCCTGCTTCTCGGAGTGCGCACCGTTGGTGGAGAGGCTGCCGCCGGAGTTCTCGAGGTGGGCGCGCACGAACCACTGGAACTTCTCGAGTTCGCCGGTCTGACCGATGAGGAGGTCCTCGGTGATCGGGTCGAGTTCGCCCGTTTCGGCGATCGCCTTGCGGTTGTCCTCGACGACGCCGCTGTACACGAGGTCGAGGGCACCGAGGTGTGCCTGCGCCGTGTCGCGGTGCACCGAGTAGTCGTCCCACGTGCGGTCGCGGGTGATGGCGGCCGGTGTGCCGTCGGGCGACTTCCCCAGGGCGGCGATGCGCTCGGCGACCGCGTCTGCGTAGCCGCGCACCAACTCGACCTGCGGGTCGATCATCTCGTGCACGCCGATGAAGTTCGGACCCACCACATTCCAGTGAATGTGCTTGAGCGTCAGATGAAGATCGTTGTATGCGCTGAGCCGCTTCTGCAGGATGTCGGCGACTTGCGCTCCCTGATCGTCGGAAAGACCTGGCACGGTGAACTTCGACATTCTCGGTCCTCTCTTTCGCTTACTGACTGCCTGCGGAACC
This sequence comes from Rhodococcus sp. T2V, assembly GCF_029269925.1. NCBI lineage: Bacteria > Bacillati > Actinomycetota > Actinomycetes > Mycobacteriales > Nocardiaceae > Rhodococcus > Rhodococcus sp. T2V. Next base: position 20,538 of record NZ_JARJBD010000129.1, on the reverse strand, counting down.
CCGGGGCGTGGATGCCCCGTTCGGTCGCCTGCGAGCCGGGGCGGTGCCTGGTGGACTCACCGCATACCCGTGACGGAAGGTCTCGAATCACGGGCCCTGACCTGGCCGGCGACTTCTGTTCGTGTCGTCGAGTGTTCTCGACTCGATCGCTGAAGTTCCGACGATTCGACCGTACTACAAAATCTATGTCTGGCAAATCAGATCTTCTGTGGCGTCTGACGAGGATGTGTTGTGCCGGTCAGATCTCGATTGTGCAAACGCTCAGCCCGAACCGCCCCGTACTCGAAAGAGACCCACTATTTTCGGGTTGATTCGGCCAGGGGGTCGAAAGTGCGCATGCCGAGGAGGAGCAATGCTCAACGTGGCTCTGCTTGTGGTTCTACTCGTTGCGAGCCTGGGCGGCGGCGCCGCGCTCCGCGGCCTGGCCGATCGGAGGGCGGCACGATGAGCGCCGGCGACACAATGCCTGCCCGCCCGTCGACGGACCTGCAGACCGGCACGGTACGATGGTTCAACACCGAACAGGGTTTCGGGTTCCTCGCCCCGGCCGACGGATCCGACGACGTCTTCGTCCACGTCTCCGAGATCGCCGGAGACGGCCACCGCATCCTCGTGGACGGGCAGCGCGTCAGCTTCACCGTCTGCCGCACCGACACCGGCAACCAGGCACGCGACGTCCGGATTGCCTGAGACCCACCGAGTCGGGTTCGTCGAATCACACGTCAGGGACACATTCGGGACACGTTCGCACTTTCGTTCGCCGGCGGGTTGAGGGCCGCGGCAGCTGGGTACGCTGCCGAGAGTCGCAGAAACCGACGACACAGACGTGGAGTGCAGATGGCCGAGGTCGACGAGGTTAGACGAATGAAAACGAGATCCGGTGTGCCCGTGGAACTTCGTGTGGCGGCGGAGTTCGAACAATTGCCTGTGGTCCGCGCCGTGGCGGAAACGCTCGCCGTTCTGGGAGACTTCACGCTCGACGACGTCGCCGATATCAAACTCGCCGTGGACGAGGTGTGTTCGGAACTGATCGCGGCGGCGCCGGGAGGTGCCGAACTGACGTGCTCGTTCGCGGTGACGGAAACCGGGTTGCACGTGACCATCAGTGCCCCCCTCGTTCGACGCGGGGTGCCCAACCGGGAGAGTTTCGGTTGGCACGTGCTCGAGACGTTGATGAATGCGGTGTCGGTGTCGGAGGGACCCGTCGGAAACGGGTCCGTCGAGCGGACCGTGGCGGTGGAACTGGTCAAATACCGGGGCACCAACTAGTGTCACCGGTTTCGGAACGCAGCGAACAGCGCCGTCCCGGCAGAGACGACTACAAGGACGTGGCGCCCGCGGTGGCGCGCCTGCGAACCCTGGAGGAGGCGTCGGGGGAGGCGTCCGCGCTACGCGACGAGATCATCACACGTTGCCTTCCGCTGGCCGATCACATCGCCCGCCGGTTCGGCGGTCGCGGCGAGGCACACGAGGACCTGCTGCAGGTCGCCCGGCTCGGGCTGGTGAAGGCGGTCGACCGCTTCGATCCGGACCGCGGCTTCGACTTCGTGTCCTATGCGGTGCCCACGATCATGGGTGAGGTTCGCCGGTACTTCCGCGACACCGGCTGGTCGATGCGGGTGCCCCGGCGCATGCAGGAACTCCACGCGTTGATCGCCAAGGCCGTCGACGAGCTGTCGCAGGAACTGGGGCGGTCACCGTCGGCCAGTGAGATCGCCGCCGAACTCGAACTCGACGTCCGGGAAGTGTCCGAGGGCCTGCTCGCGAAGAACGCCTACCAAACCTTGTCGATGGATGCGGCCATGGGAGATGACCCCGACGACCTTCCCCTCGCCGAGACACTCGGCGAGGAGGACCCGGAGCTGGCGAACGTGGAAAGTCACGCCTCGGTGCGGCCGGCGCTGGAGAATCTTCCGCCGCTCGAACGGCGAGTACTGATGTTGCGCTTCTTCGGATCTATGACCCAGACGGAAATCGCCCAGCGCGTGGGCGTCTCACAGATGCAGGTCTCGCGGATCCTGGCACGCACCCTGTCCGCGCTGCGGGAGCAGTTGGGCGGCGGCTGAGCGGACCGTATCGGCTCGTCCGAACCGCTTCCGGTGAACCGGCCGCGCCCGGCGACGGGATCGGTGGACGAAGTCGGTTCCCGGGTCGAGTAAAGTCTTCTCGACGGTAGAGACAACTGCTGCGTTCGTTCAGTGGGTGTCCTGTCGGTTACACCCGGAATCCGAGGTGTATCCGAGAATGGCCGAGACTGCGGGTGAGCGCCCTGAGTCGATGTCCCCTGATCTCGACGGGGCGACGATCGCTGTCCAATTGGGCTCCTTGGCAACCGTGTTGGACGAGTTCAATCGAAACTCCGGCTCACAGGTGGAGATGGGCCTGCTGCTGCAACGGGTCTGCGAGCAGGTGGTGGACGCGATCGCCGGCGCCGACATGGCCGGAATTTCGTTGCTGCGCGACGGACACGTGGAGACCGTCGCCTTCACGGACCAGGCGGTCCGGCAGATCGACATCGAGAACTTCCAGGCGATAGACGGCGACTATTTCGGTGTCGCGGGCACACGAAAGGTCGTCAAGGCGAGGCTCGGGGAGGCCGCGACACGGTGGCCGTCCCTCGCCGACAACCTCGACCAGGCCGGCATGCGCAGTTTCCTGTCCGCGCCGCTCGCCGTCGACGAGGCCCTCGCCGGGACCCTCAACATCTACGGGCAGGGCGATCACGGTTTCAGTGAACTCGACGCCGTGGTGCTCCTCGTCTACACCACGGCGATCGAGGGGTTGCTCAGGAGCGTACGCAGCGTGGAGTTGGCCAGGAACGAAGTGACGGGCCTCACGCGGGCCATGAAGAGCCGCGCCGTCATCGAGCAGGCCAAGGGGATCGTGATGGCGCTGCGGGGTGTGTCCGCGGACCAGGCGTTCGAGATTCTCGTCGCGCAGTCGCAGCAGGAGCACGTGAAGTTGGCGGAGGTGGCGCGCCGAATCGTCGAATCGGTGACGACGAATCCGGAGTGAGGCCTGTGACGGTGATCAGTCGGTGGTGACCGGGGCCAGCGCGCCGAGGAAGGACTGCGCCCACCGGTGCACGTCGTGGTCGAGCACCTGCCGGTGCAGCCGCGACATACGGCGCCGTCCTTGGTCCCGCTCCTGGCCGAGTGCGGCCACGATCGTGTTCTTCACGCCGTCGAGGTCGTGCGGGTTCACCAGGTAGGCGCCCCGGAGTTCGGCGGCGGCACCCGCGAATTCGCTGAGCACCAGTGCCCCGCCCAGATCGGCCCGGCAGGCGACGTATTCCTTCGCCACGAGATTCATTCCGTCGCGCATCGGGGTGACGAGCATGACGTCGGCGGCGAGGAACAGCGCGATCAGCTCGCTGCGATCGACCGGCTGGTAGAGGTAGTGCACCACCGGACGGCCGATCTGCCCGTGATCGCCGTTGATGTGGCTGACCTGCTCCTCGATGGAACTGCGCATCTTCATGTAGTGGTCGACGCGTTCACGGCTCGGGGTGGCGAGCTGCACCATCACGGTGTCGGAGGGGTCGAGGCGACCCTCGTCGAGCAGTTCGCCGAGCGCCGACAGGCGCAGGTCGATGCCCTTCGTGTAGTCGAGCCGGTCGACGCCGAGGAGGATCTTCCGAGGGTTCCCGAGCTCCCGGCGGATCTCCGCGGCCCGTTCGACGACGGCAGGGTCGGCGGCCTGTTCGACGAGTTGCCGGGAGTCGACGGAGATGGGGAACGCACCGACCTGGACGACACGGTCGTCGAGCGTCACCCGGCCGAGCGCGCCGCGCACGCCGACGCCTGCCGTGGTGGCGTCGAATCCGAGTAGCCTGCGGGCCAGGAACAGGAAGTTGTGGGCACCCCCGGGCAGATGGAAGCCGATGAGGTCGGCCCCGAGAAGCCCCTCCACGATCTCCTTCCGCCACGGCAGCTGCATGAACAGCTCGACCGGCGGGAACGGGATGTGCAGAAAGAATCCGATGGTCAGATCGGGGCGCATCTCCCGGAGCAGGCGCGGCGCCAGCTGGAGTTGATAGTCCTGCACCCACACGGTGGCGCCCTCGGCCGCGGTGCGCGCGGTCTCCTCGGCGAAGTGGCGATTCACCTCCAGGTAGGTGTGCCACCAATCCCGGTCGAAGACCGGGGCCACCAGCACGTCGTGGTACAGCGGCCACAGCGTCGCGTTCGAGAAGCCCTCGTAGTACCGCGACACCTCGTCCGAACTCAACTCCACCGGGTACAGATCGATCCCACCCGAGACGATCGGTTCGACCTTCGTGTCGGGCACCCCCGGCCAGCCCACCCAGGAACCGCGCTCCCGGTCGAGCAGGATCGGCTCCAGGGCGGTGACGAGACCTCCGGGGCTGCGCTTCCAGCGTGTCGTTCCGTCGTCGAGCGTCTCCATGTCCACCGGCAGCCGGTTGGCGACCACCACGAAGTCGGACGTGCCGTGCGGAGCGGAATCGGTCACGCCGAGCGCCCACCCCGCTCCATTCCACCGGCGACCAGCCGGAACGCGTCCTCGAGCTCGGCGCAGAACGGGATGACCGCCGCCATGTTCATCGCTGTCAACGGCCTGCGGAGAGCGTTGTTCCCGGTGACCGCCCACGGCACGGTGAGCCGGTGCGCGCGGGCGGACATGATCTCCAGAATCGGCAGCGCCGACGCACACAGAAACTGGACGTCGGAGAGATCGAGCACGAACGGCAGCCGATCGTCGATCGCTTCCTCGAGATGAGTCCCGAACGACGGGAGAGTGGTGACGTCGATGTCGCCGGAGATCCGGACGACCAGGATCCCGCCGGCGCCCGGCGTGCTGTCGACGGCGAGCCGCCCGTGTTCCGGCTCGGCCGCCCAGCTGAACAGCGGCGTATTCGCGGCGGGGTCGTAGGGCGTCGGAGGCGCACTGAGAACGGTTTTCATGTCGTTTCCTCACGGTCGAGCGACGAAGGAGACAGGCAGGGAGAGAGGCGCGGGAACCGTGCCCGTCCATTGCGGCTGGGGGCTCAACCGTGCAGGTCTCCGACGTTACCTCATTCTGCCGACGGTGGCAGGAGGCTTTTCGGCATCAGATTGCCGCCGCACTCCGCCGTTTCTGTTTTCGACTGCACCACAGCGTTTCTCGTCAGGAAGCGGCGGCTCTATGTGCGGCGCCGGCGCTTCTTGTGCGAACTGTCGCAGAACGGGGCGATGCTCGTCCGCCCGCACCGGCACAGCGCCACGGTGGCCCGATCGCCGCCGATCGGGCTACCTTCGGTGTCGAGGATCCGCGCCGCACCACGCACCAGGAGTGGGCCGTCGGGGCAGACGATGATGGTCACATCGGATTCGCCGGCTCCGGATGTGGGAATGGAGTTCATATGACCACCTTGCACTCTCGGTCGGCGTCGGGCACGGTGCCGCAACCGGGAACGTCCATGCCCTGTCCGGCGCCGCGCGGTCCCGTCAGCAGCCTCCTGTTCCCCATTCTGCGCGGAGACGCCGCCGATACCGAGCCGTTCGTGGTGGCGGCGCGCGCTCTCGCCGCGACGGAACGGAGCGACCCGCGTGCGTTCCTGTTCGACGAGGACGCGCAGATCTGCCTGACTGCCCTGTACGAACTGCACCTGCAGGGGATCGCCGGGGTCGACGACCGGTGGGAGTGGGACAGCGACCTGATCGCCGCCCGGTCGGCGCTGGAGGTGCCGTTCGACGCCGCGATCGGCGCGCTCGCGGATCCGCCGACGGGCGTCGACGACGTGGTGGCGGCGTTGTGGGAGATGACCGCACCCAGCACCGCGCCGGGACTGTCCGGGCACATGGCCCACGACGCGAATCTCACCCAGTTCCGGGAACTGCTGATCCACCGCTCCCTCAACCAGCTGCGCGAGGCGGACGTGCACACGCTCGGCATTCCGCGGCTCGCGGGCGCACCGAAGGCGGCGCTGGTGGAGGTGCAGTCCGACGAATACGGCGGCGGCAGACCCGACCGCATGCACTCGGCGTTGTTCGCGACGACGATGCGCGAACTCGGACTGTCCGACGCGTACGCGCACTACGTCGACGCGGTGCCCGCCGTGACGCTGGCGTCGCTGAACGCGCTGTCCCTGTTCGGCCTCCACCGCAGTCGTCTCGGCGCCCTGGTGGGGCACCTGTGCGCGGTGGAGACCACGTCCGCGTTGCCGAGCAAGAAGTACGCCGCCGGACTGCGCCGGCTCGGGTTCGGGACGGCCGCCACCCGGTTCTTCGACGAGCACGTGGAAGCCGACTCCGTGCACGAACAGATCGTCTGCCGGGACCTCGCCGGCGGGTTCGTCGCCGCCCGGCCCGCGGCGGCCGACGACGTCCTATTGGGCGCCGCGGCGTGTCTCGCGTTCGACGACCTGGTCGGCGACCACGTCACCCGGTGCTGGGAACGCAATCGCACGTCCCTGCGGCAACCGGCCGGGTAGCGGTCAGGTGCCGGACGCGGCGACCGCGTTCTCCAAATCGGTCAGCGAGGTCTCCAGGTGCGTGATGATCCGCTGGAGGTGCGGGACGGCGTGCCGATCGCCGACGACGCCGACGTCGAGCTGACCGGACCGGCTGGTGAGGGTGATGCTCAGCGCCTGACCCCCGAGGACCGTCGGCGCCGGGTACACCGCGTCCAGGCGGGCGCCGTTCCAGTACCGCGGCCGCGACGGGCCCGGCATGTAGGAGATCATGACGTTGAACGGCGGGGGAGTGTCGTCGACGAACCGGCGGACCGGTTCGAGCAGGATCGGGCTGATCGCCAGTGCGCTCATCACCTGGAACTGGGTGTGGCTCAGCGCACCGAACACACGATTGGTGTGCTCGACCGACTCGCTGATGCGGGCGAGGCGGGCGGCCGGGTCCGCTTCGTCGGTGGCCAGACCGACGACCATCGCGCCGACCCCGTGGTCGCGGCCGCGCGGTCCGATCATGGTGCCGCCGAGGTCGAGCGGGACCGGCAGCATCGCCGTCAACGGCGCTTCGGGCAGTGCGTACTGCTCGACGAGATAGTGACGTAGCGCCCCCGAGCACATCGCGAGCACCACCGCGTTGATCGTGGTGCGGGCGGCGGCGGCCACCGACACCAGACGCCGGATCGGCCACGACCGCGCCGCGAGTTTCCGGGCCCGGCCGACGGGGACGTTGAGCATGGTGGGCGGCGACTGCAGGGGAAGCGTCAGATGCTGGTCGCGGACACCGTCGTACGCGACCTTCGCGAGCGCGGGCAGCACCCCAACGATGCTGGTGGCGGCCCGCACCCCGGCCCGGACCGCAGCGACGGGCAGCGCGGATTCGCGCCGCGACGTGCCGGACACCCCGGGCGTCCACGGTGCGGGGCAGTCGCGGGCGTCGGGGTCGGTCGACAGGGCGTGGTGGAGGAGTCGCAGCCCCGCCGGTCCGTCCATCAGCGACAGGTGGATCTTCGAGAACACGGCCGTCCGCCCGTCGGCGAGCCCCTCGATGACGTGGATCTCCCACATCGGGTGTTGCGGATCGAGCGGCATGCCGTGCATCTGGGACACCAGCGACAGCAGGTCCTCCATGCGGCCCCGCCCCGGCACCGCCGTGTGCCGCACGTGGTAGCCGAGGTCGATGTGGTCGTCGAACGACCACCACGGGTAACTGGCGCCCCGGAGGGGGCGGACGGCGCGCCGGCGGAACGTGTCGGACGCACCCTCCTGCGAGATCAGCGCCTCGTACATGACCCGGGCGTGATCGGGTCCCGATTCGCGCGGCGGTTCGAACAGTTCGAGCGCACCCATGTGCATGGGGTGCGAGGGTGTTTCGAACAGCACGAACATAGCCTCGGTGGGACTCATCACCGACATGCAGCGCCTCTTTCTCATGCTCGGGACACGACCCCGAGCATGCCCCGGCGCATCCCACGTCTCCAGGGTAAGCAGAACATGGAAACTTCTTCCACAGGGCCGTTTTCGCGCCGCGCCTGCTCAACGCCGGTCGAGCTGCGGAAACACCGTCTCGCGGGCGAGGAGCAGGACGGCGGCGGCGACGGGAATCGCGAGCAGCGCCCCGACGATGCCCAGCAGTGCCCCGCCGATCAGGACTGCGACGACGGTGACCATCGGGGGTACCTTGACGGTTCTGCCGATGATGCGGGGAACGAGGAGATAGTCCTCGAACAGGCGGAGGGCGATGAAGAAGACGATGGTCGCCAGCGACACCGGCAGCGACACGGTCAGGGCGACCAGGGCCACCACGACACCGGCGAGGGTGGAACCGACCACCGGAATCAGATCCAGCACGGCGACGAGAATGGCCAGCAACAGCGGGTAGGGGACGTCGAAGGCGACCAGCCACACGAACGTGAGCACGGCGGTGATCAGCGAGATCAGGAGGTTGCCGAGCACGTAGCCGCCGACCTTCGCGAAGATTTCGTCACCGATCAGAATCGTGCGCGGTCGCCGCGAGTTCGGGGCCAGGCGGTACAGGGAGGCCCGGATGTGCCCGAAGTCGGCGAGGAAGTACGCGGTGAGTACGACCACGATCACCATGCCGCTGATGGCGCTGAACACGAACTTGCCCGCGCCGACGATCCCGCCGAGCACCACCGGCACATTGCCCGCATCGAGCGCCCGGCGCAGTTCGTCCTGCAGATGGAAGCGGGTGCTCAGTTCCTCCAGCACCGGGTAACGCTGCTCGAGGTGGCCCAGGTAGTCGGGGGCGTTGTGGACGAGAGCGCCGCCCTGCGTCACCATCGGCGGGATCGCCGCGGCGAGGAAACCGGCCAGTATCGCGAACGCGATGACGAAAACCGTTGTGACGGCTGCCCATCGGGGAAATCCGTGCCGCACCAGCCAGGACACGGCCGGTTCGAGACCGATCGCGAGGAAGGCGGCGACGGCGATGAGTACCAGCACCCCGCGGGCGGCGAGAACGACCTCGATCAGCGCGTACGTGACGGCGACACCGGCGGCCCCGGCCATGCCGATGAAGAACGGAGACCGGCGGTCGAACCGCGGGCCGGGTTTGCCCAGCGGATGCGCCGCCGTGCTGATGCGCGCCGCGCCCTGCTCCGCGGCGACGATCGGCCGCTCCTGCGCGGAGGAATGCGGTTGGGCCACGTTGTCGTCGTGCCCCCCGCCGCCACCGGTCACGGTCGTTTGACGACTCTGTCCCGCCGTCCGCCACCGGCGGCGGCGTTACCGATGCGGGGACAGCGATCCGCGGCAGCCGGTACGGCGGGGCCGGGACCGTGCGCGCCCGGCAGTGCCGGTGTGGAGCGGCAGTAGTCGTCGATCAACTCCACCGCACGCTCCGCGCACACGGCGGGCGATGGCATCCGGCCGAGGCCGAGGCCGTCGATCACGATGACACTGCGGCGGCCCAGTCCTTCGACGCCGAGTGACCAGCCGAAGGTCCGGTTCCACGCCAGCACCGCGTTGCGACCGGGCAGATAGTGCAACCGGAACGGCAGCACGAGGACGGCGTCGAATCCGTCGCAGTCCCACCAGTCGATGGAATCGGCGTGAACGCTCCTGGCCACCGTGTGGATGTAGTCCCGAACGGTGCGGGTGTCGGCAATGCCTGTTCCGCTCTTCATCGTCCACCGCCTCAGCTGTTTGACGATCGACATACCCGGCCCCGCAACAGTTGAAACTTCACCCACTGGTGGTGCTCGAGGGGCGCAGCGCGCCGGTCTGCGGGTAGCCTCGCCGCATGCCGTACTTGGAACGCTCGGGTGATGTGTTCGTCCTGTACTTCGGGGAGGAAGGGGAACGGGACAGCGAGAACGCCTTCCACCCGGACTGGATCGCGAGTGTCGACGGTCTCCTCGATCGTGTCGAGCAGCACGACGGCCCCGCCGCGCTGGTGACGACCGCGGTCGGAAAGTTCTACTCCACCGGTCTCGACACCGCCTGGGTCCTCGCCAACACCGACAAGCTGAACTCCTACATCGACCGTGTGCAGGCCCTGTTCGCGCGGATTCTCACCTTCCCACTGCCCACCGTGGCCGCGCTGACCGGACACACCTTCGGCGGCGGCGCCATCCTCGCGGCCGCCCACGACCACCGGGTGATGCGGGAGGACCGCGGCTACTTCTGCCTGCCGGGGATCACCATCGGGGCGAGCTACGCGCCCGGCAGCATCGCGCTGCTCGCAGCCCGCCTGCCCGCGCGGGCGGTGCACACCGCCCTGGTGACCGGACAGCGGTACGGCGGCATCGCGGCGAAGGAGCTCGGATTCGTCGACGAGGTCGCCTCCGAGCAGCAGGTGCTCGCCGACGCCGTCGCACACGCGCAGGTGCTCGTCGCGACGCGCGGACGCACGCTCGGTGAAATCAAGTCCTCCCTGTACTCCGGCGCCGTCGCCTCGCTCCGCACCCCGGTCGCGAACCTCGAGACGCAGGAGGCGTTGAACGGCGGCTGACGAGTCACCACGCGAGTCGAGGGGTGTCTTCCGGGAAAACGGGTACTACTCCCGCGAGGAACGGGGCGTCGGGCATCCGTTCCCATCGGCACCCCGGAGGCGACCACCATGAAACGCGTACTGACACTTGTCCTGTCGATCCTACTGGCCGCCTTCGCGCTGGTCGCGTGCGGAAACGGCAGCGACGACTCGTCCGCTTCCTCCGAATCGGAGCAAGGCGGGGACCACATGATGACCGACATGCCGTCGATGTCGATGCCGATGTCCATGCCTGCGGGTGCACGGGAGATCGTGATCAGCGACTTCAAGTACACGCTGCCCGGCACGTTCGCGCCGGGAGAGCAGGTCACCGTCCGCAACGACGACACCGCCGAACACACCGTGACCGCAGACACCGGCGACCTGTTCGACGTGGAGGTCGAACCGGGCGCGACCGCGACGTTCACGGTGCCCGGGCAGCCGGGCACTTTCGCCTTCCACTGCACCTACCACCCGAACATGGTGGGGACGCTCGAAGTTCGGTGACCCCCGTCAGTCCAGCGGCTCGATGCGGAACACCTCGCACCGGTCGGCCGCGGCCGCGAACGCCTCCGGAGAGGAGTTCGCGACCGTCCCTGCTTTCAGGAACATGGTGACCCCGTGCGGCACCCGGATCGGGAACTCGCGGAGGATCCGGGCCCGCTCCGACACCGGCAACGGGATCAGCCGAACACGCTCGCGGTGGCGCCCGCGGGTCAGTTCCCCGCGCCCGGCCGCCCGGGCGTTCTGCGCCCAATCCGATTCGGTGTACCCGGCGACGACGTAGGTGTGGCCGTCCACCTCGTACGGCGAGACCGGCGTCGACCGCGGCACCCCCGTCTTCCGGCCCGGGACGGTGAGCGCCGGCATCGGCATCGGCACCCCCAGCCGGTGCAGGCCCACGATCACCCTGTTGACGTGGGCGAGATACCACGGCGGCAACACTCTCCCGGTCCGGCGCACCATGTGTTCGACTATTCCGAACCCGCCGCTGCCGTGGCAACCACCACGAGCACATGTTCCCAGCCAGGCAACTCGGCCCAGGCGTGTCGAGCAGCCCGGACACGGGCGAGGAGGCGGTCACAGGACTCGATGCCCAAGGACCGGCCACGGGGGACCTTCGGCCCTGCCCTCGCCGACGAAGCAGCGAGATGGTGGAACCATGGGCTACGAAGTCGAACTGGTCGAAGTCGACGCAACCCCGGCGGCCGTGGTCCGGGGCCACGTCGACTGGGACCGCCTCGGCCACTTTCTCGGGCCCGCATTCGGTGAGGTGGTCGCGGTCGCCGACAAACAGGGACGGCGCATCTCCGGGGCCCCGTTCGTGCGGTACCGCGAGTCTGCGGACGGACAGTGCGATATCGAAGCCGGATTCCCCCTCAGCGGACGCATCACCGCCCGCGGACAGGTCCAACCGACGGCACTGCCGGGCGGCACCGTCGCCACCACAGTCCACGTGGGCGACTACCGAGGAGTGTGCGCCGCCTACGACGCGGCCGCGCACTGGATCTCCGCCCACGGCTACACCGTCTCCGGTGACCCCTGGGAGTGCTACCTCGACGGTCCCCGGACTGCGGCACCCCACACGGAAGTGTTCATCCCCTGCTGCGACCGCAACGAGCGCTGACCGCCGCCGCACAGACCATCCGACGAGGACGAACGATGACAACCCGCGAACCTGCACCGCATTCACTCACCCCGAGCGCCGCGGCCGATGCCGAACCTCGACCACTGCCGCTGAGGGTGGCCGCCCCGCGACTCGCCCGCTGCGCCGCACGAACGGCATACCTGCTCGCGCGCCGCCGCCTGCACCAACCAACCCGAAACAAGGGCCGGCAGATGACCTTCGCCGACGGCACCACCGGCACCGTCTACCGGGAAACCGTTGCGGACGGTGCCCCTCTCGCCGACCCGGTAGTCCTCGTCGTGTCCTTTCGGCTGCGCGGAGTCCACGGCCGTGGCCACGCCCTCTTCCGTGCGGAAAGCTTGCTCAACACGCCCCTGTTCGCCGGATTCCCCGGCTTCGTCTCCAAGCTGTGGCTGACGGCAGACGAAGACGAGAGATACCGGGGGTTCTATCAGTGGGACGGAGCCCGGGCCGCCGACGACTACGTGAGCGCGCTGTGGTGGCCCCTGGCCCTGGTGAGCCACCGCGCTTCGATCCGATACCGCGTGCTGCCCGGCCCACGACGCGACGAGGTCCTCGCAGACTCCGCCGCACCCGACGCGAGCACCCACCCCACCCGCGGGCCCTGGTGGCGACTGGTCCGAACGGGAAGTCGATCGCGATGACCCCACACGGTGGCGGGCACTCCACGCCCGCGTGATCGAGGTCGAATGAGACACGAACCTCCACTCCGCCCGCACCGCCGTGGCCGTCGAGTGGTTGGAGATGATCGGCGCACTACCCCACTAGCCCAGACTGACGGTACAGCCCGGCCGTAGTTCGACGACCCGGTCAGGGCACACGATCTCGATCGGTCGCTGATTTCCGGCGCCGGCGCTCACCTCGACCTGCCTCCCGCTGACCTTCAACCACAGCTGGTGTCCACGGTACGAGATCGGAAACACGAGCGCGCCCATCGTCTCCGGCCACTGTGGGCCGAGAACCAGTCGATCGCCGCGTGTTTCGAGGCCGGTGAAACACCGCTGGAGTAGGTCGATGCTGCCTGCCATGGCAGCCAGGTGAATGCCCTCCGCGGTCGTACCGCCCTGGATGTCCGCGATATCGGAAGCGAGCACCCTCTCGAAGTAGTCCATCGCCTTGTCGCGGTTGGCGCGGGCCAGTACCCACGAATGCACGACCGCGCTCAAGGTGGAGCCGTGCGAGGTTCGGGCGAGATAGTAGTCGATGGTCCGCGGGATGGCGTCCGGTTCGAATCGATACTCGAGGAGCCCGAACAGATCCCGCAGTTCGTCGGCGGAGAGGAGGTAGAACAACATCAGCACATCGGCCTGCTTGGAGGCCCGGTACCGGTTGACGTCGTCGCCCTCGGCCTCGAGTATGCGGTCGAGCCGCTGGATGTCGCCGTACCGCTCCCGGTAGCGGTCCCAGTCGAGTTCGGTCAGATCGCCGTAGCCCTCGAATTGGCTGATCACCTGATCGTGGAAGGGAACGAACATGCGGCGGCTGATGTCCGACCACCGGGCAATCTCCTGCGCGTCCAGGTGGAGGCTGTCGACGAGGTCTGCCCGGTTCGGGGCCGGAACGGCATCGAGTGCTTCGATGGCGCGCAGAATCACCCACACCGCCATGACATTGGTGTATGCGTTGTTGTCGACGCCGTCGTAGGGTGCGTCGGGATAGCCGGAATGGAATTCGTCCGGTCCGACGACGCCGCGGATGATGTACCGGGACCGCGCTCGATCGTACGATGCCAGGCTGGCGAAGAATCGGGCGATCTCCACCAGCATCTCGGCGCCGAAATCCCCGAGGAACTCCAGGTCACCGGTGACCTGGTAGTACTGCCACACGTTGTACGCGATCGCGATGCCGATGTGGTGTTGCCGCCAGCTGGGGTCGGGCAACCAGCGCCCGGATCGAGGATTGAGGTGCAGTTGCTGGCTTTCCTCACGCCCGTCGCTGCCCGACTGCCACGGGAACATCGCACCCCGGTACCCGGCGGCGCTCGCCGCGCGTCGGGCCTCGGGAAGACGACGGTACCGGTAGTGCAGCAGCGACCGGGTCAGGGCAGGCACTCGCAGATTCAAGACGGGGAAGACGAAGAGTTCGTCCCAGAAAATGTGGCCCCGGTACGCCTCGCCGTGCAAGCCACGAGCCGGGACACCCGCGTCCAGGTCTGCGGTGTTCCGGGAAACCGTCTGCAGCAGGTGCAGTAGGTGGAACCGCACGATCCGCGATGCGTCCTCGTGGCCGGCGAGGCCGATTCCGACTCGGTCCCACAGGTGCTCCCACGCCAGCACGTGACCGTCGAGCAGTTCGTCGAATCTGCCCAACCCGGGCAGCCAGCGGGTAGCTTCGTCGCCGGGGTCGGAGATCGCGTGATCGCGCCCGGTGAACAGGGTCACCGTCTTCTCCATCGTGACTGGGCGCCCCGTCGCGATGTCGACGGTGATGTCGTGTCCGGTTCTTCCGTCGCGATCGAAGAACCGGTAGTGGCTGTTGCAGGGCTTACCGTCGAACCACACCGTGGTCCGTGCCGCCATCGCCACCGGGATGCGGGAGCGGTTCGTCTGCACGGTCAGTAGGACCGCATCGGGCGGCAGTTCGGCGGCGTGCACTCGTTCGAGGTGGTCGCTGGCGAGGTCGCGATACCTGTCGACGAGGGTGTTCCGCACCGAACCGTCGAGAGCCGAACGGAATTCGACCGTGCCGGACCAGTCTTCGGCCACGATCGTCGTCTGGAGCGCACAGACGTGGGGGAGATGCATTGCGACGAAACGGCGTTGGACGACCGAGGTCATCCGCCCGTCCCGATCGCGGTACCGCAACCTGCGGGTGAGCACCGACCGGCGGAGGTCGAGATATTGGCGGTAGTCGAGCAATTCGACCGCATCGAGATCGAACCACGGCCCGCCGTCGATGCGGAACGTCGTCGTCAGCCAGTTCGGCACGTTCACCAGGCTTTCGTTCACCAGGGCCGTGCCCGAACGCTCCTCACTCAAACGGTTGTAGACGCCCGCGACGTAGGTGCCCGGATAGTGGCCGGGTCCGGCGGGAGCTTCGGGTGCACAGCCGCGCGTGGCGAAGAATCCGTTACCCACCGTGCAGATAGCCTCGCGAAGCTTCTCGGTCGTGGGGGAGTAGCCGTCGAAGAAGAGGATCCATCCCCCGGCCCGCGATGCGTCCGCCGGGTCTCGGTCGAGCAGATCCGCCAGTCGCTCGAGCAGTTCCCGAACCTCTATCGGGGCGTTCACCGCGAACTGCGCCGCGGATCGCCGATCTGCGGCCTCCCGGCTCCGGACCACAATGCCCACCCCCTCGGCCGACACCGCGTCGAACGCGTCCTCGTCCGTCAGGTCGTCGCCGATGTAGATCGGCAGCGCCGAACCCGCATCGACGACGTGCTCGAGTATCCACTGCAATGCCCGGCCCTTGTCCCACTCGACGTCGGGGCGCAGTTCGATCACCTTCCGACCACCGGTGACCCGGAGCGCCTCTTCCCGGCCTCCGACGTCGTACACCGCCGCTGCGACTTCGTCGACGTGCTCGGCAGGCACGTTCCGGTAGTGAACCGCGACGGTGAACCGCTTGCGTTCGACGAGAACACCCGGAATGTGCCGCAGACGCTCCACCAGGACCGGGGCCACCCGGTCGAGCACAGGAACGGCGGCGAGCGCGCCGGGATTCTCGTACCTCTGGCCCGCGGGTCCGGCGAGTTCGAAACCGTGGCTGCCCGCGTACCAGATCCCGGACATGCCGACCCGTTTCCGGACATCCGCGAGGTCACGGCCGCTGATCACGGCGACGGGACATTCGGCGGCCAATCGGGACAGTGCGGCCGCCGCTCCGTCGACGAGGGCCGCGGCGGCCGGATCGGGCACGATGTCCGCCAGTGTGCCGTCGAAATCGAGAAAGACCGCCGGCCTGCGCACGCGCAGGAGCGCGGTGAGCTCGTGACGGGAGGTCATCGCGTCGGGAATCTCGGAGAGCCGGCGATCGCACGCGCGGAGTTCGACCTCGGACGGGTTCCCGACCACCACGTCGGCGCCCCGACTTCGCAACACATCGGTCCGTTCCGACCGGCCGACGGCGACCACCAGAGCGAACCCGGCTCGGCTCGCGTCCGCTACAGATTCCTCGCAGGCGGTGACCACCACCGCACTCGCGAGCGGTGCACCGAGCTGGGCCGCGGCGTTCCGCGGAGCGGCCTCGTCGACCCCGATCGGAAACAGGTCATCGATTCCCACGGCGGCGAGCACGTCCTTCACATCGTCATCCGCCGAGAACACCGCAGTCCTGACCCCGAGACCCTGCAACCGGCGCACCAGAGCCACAGTCGATTCGACGCACGGCGCACCGTCACGCGCGATGCGCGCCCGGAAGTGTTGCCTTACGCGCGCGCACAGTCCTTCAACGGTATGTTCATCCGCCGCCGCGCCGCGCACCCCCCGCGAAAGGGATACGCCGCGGGATGTCAAGAAGTCGGTGGTTCCCGCCGCTGTCCTCCGCCCCTCGAAGAACCGGTGGTAGTCGCGGTCGCGGAACGGGCCGCGGTCCACACCGCCCTCGCCTGCGCGCCGGGACAGGAAGGCGTCGAGAACGTCAGCGCATGCTGCGGTTCTCGCCGCCTCGGTGTCGACGACCA
The DNA here is from genome assembly GCF_029269925.1 of Rhodococcus sp. T2V. Taxonomy (NCBI): domain Bacteria; kingdom Bacillati; phylum Actinomycetota; class Actinomycetes; order Mycobacteriales; family Nocardiaceae; genus Rhodococcus; species Rhodococcus sp. T2V. The sequence continues at coordinate 3,869 of NZ_JARJBD010000129.1, read as the reverse complement.
CGTCGAGATCGAAGACGACCGCGCCGTGGTGACGCAGATCGATCAGCGGCCGGGTCACGGTCTCAGCCTCCATCGGACGCGAGCATGTTCGCCTGTTTTCCATTGACACCAGCGTTGGGCACAACGACCGTCGAACGGGGGTCACGCGAGAAGAATAGGAGACCGGTCGCGGCGCTTCCCACGTCGTGCGGACAGTACCCCTCGATTCGACCCCACCATCGTCTCCTTGCACTAGGGTCCACAGTCCTCGAACACGCCGACCGACAACCGAGACCCCGAGTGGTGATCCGTGGCGGGAATGCGGAGGTTGTCATGGTCACCGATCACGACGCCCCACGACGCGCCGATATCGAGGATGACGAAACCGCCGACTCTGTCGAGAAGTGGGCCGAGCGATCGATCGTTGCGATCCGACCGGAAACAGCGTGAACTGACCTAATCCAACCCCAGACGCCACCAGCGGGTGAGCGATGCGTCATTTTCGATCATCACGGCCTCCCTGAGTTGTCTCACTTGTCGTGTCGTGCCCGGCTGATCGCGGCCATGGGGCCAGAGGTGAGCAACCGCTGGGCGACACTCAGGGACTTGCGTCACATTTGCCACACGTTGTCGAGCACATCGTTCCCCACCGGCAGACGACGAGGCATCTGCTCTCGCGTGCCATTCGTTCAGGCCGTGCGGCGTCAGATGTTCAGATACATTCACAGGCTCAGCGGCCCCGGTGGAGGCGAGACACCCGATACTCCGAACCGCCGGTTAGGCCACCAGTGCGACAACCGCGGTGAAATAGATCATGATCGACAGCAGATCCTGTATCACCGTCGCGAGGGGACCGGAGCCGAAGGCCGGATCCTTCCCGAGTCGGTGCAAAAGCCACGGCAGTGCCATGGCCACAACCGTGGCGATGGCACTCGCGGCGAACACCGCGATGGCGACCGCGGCAGCGAGCATGGCGTCACCGGACATCACACTCACGACAGGCAGCATCACGATCGCCAGGAAAGCGCCGACCGACAGTCCCGTCAGCGCTTCGCGCCGGAGGATACGACGGATCCCGATACCTACCGACAACCCGCGGATCGCCACGGTTTCGGTTTGGGTGCCCACCGCATCGGCAAGGTAGACGATTCCCGGAACGAAGTACGCAACAGCGACATTCGATTCCAGCGTCGATTCGAACCCGGCCATCATCCCAGCTGACACCATCGCGCCCACCAGGCCCACGAGCAACCATGGAAGCCGGTGCCATAACCGCCGTCGCACGGTTTCCACGGTGGTTCGGCGGGTCGACTCGACCGAATGCAGGAAGCCGCCCAGTCGAGCGAGGTCCTCTTCATGTTCCTGCCGGAGAACGGCGAGCAACTGTTGTGGCGCGATGAGACCGTGAAACTGGCCGTCGACACCGACGACGGCCAACCCGGGCTCGCCATGTTCGACTGCCTGCCACGCCGCCTTCTCCTGATGTGTGTCGGGTGTGACGACCGGCGGCGAGGGGTTCATGACATCTCGCAGTGTGGTTCCCTCCGTAGCACCGAACATGCGCTCGATCACCGCGAGGCCGGCGAGTTGACCGTCGTCGAGAACTGCGATGACGGAGGCACACTCGTATCTCTCGCCTGCCATTCGGACAAGAACCGTCGACACCTTCTCTGCGGGTGCGGCGACAGGAACCCGCGTGCACGCATGCCAGAGCGCGGTCCGCGGCGCGGCCATGAGGTCAACCATCAAATCGGACATAGTCGCGCCTTCCGAACGCTCGAAGCATCGATGCCAACTCGGTACATAGTCGCAGGTCGGCGCGCGAACCCGAGGACTTCTTCGCGTTACCCCTCCAAATCAGCCCGGCGGCGAGGGTGACACAGCTCCAGCGGACACCCCACCGACGCGCGGGGCCACACCGTCGGTCGATGGCATGTTCGGCGCCATGGGGTCGGTCGACTGATGGACGACCCGCGAGCCTTCGGCGACTTCCCTCCACGCGCCGGCCCGTCGGCGGGCGGCTCTTGGCGACCGAGAAACTTCGCCGGCGAGGACTTCGGACTCTGGAGCGAAACCAGATGATCGCCATACGTTCACTACAACCACTGTCCATCCCAGCGCGTTCCTCCCGAGCACCATGCGCTCCGAGGACCCGAGAAACGCCCGGGGACAGCGGCCTGAGCGGTGAAAGGGAAGTCAATGCCCACTGCCGCCCCGATGGAGATGATCGCCTTCGAACGGCGCTGGTATCGCCACGGAGGTGGACGCGCCGACGCCATCCGAACCGAGTTCGGGCTGCCGCCGGCGATGGTCTTCCGACGCCTCGAGGACTTCCTCGAAACCGATCCGCCCGACACCATCACCCCGTCCGAGGCCTCGGCGATGCTGCGAGTGCCGACGCCGACTCTGGCTCGACAAATGATCCGAATCGAACTTCGCGGATACGTTCCGCCCTCGATCGACCGGGGAGGCTCTGTGACGGCATCGCTCATCGCGCCGAGGCGGGACGTCGTCTGTCGAACACAGTTGGCCGAAGTGCATCGACATCGACACGGGCACGGTCCGGCTTGCAGGACACCTGACCATCCCGAAAGACCCCATCGGGATGGTTGTGTTCGCATACGGCTGCGGCAGCAGCCGACACGGCCCCCGCAACGACTACGTCGCCGACGTCCTGAACCCCGTAGTTCAGCGTCGCGAGGCTGCGTGATCCCTGAAACAGTCCGCAGTCCACCAGAATGCGCCGGTCCGCGAACGTAAATTCCGTGCACGAGGCCGGTTACCGTCTCCGCGGCGCCGTGAGGGTCACGTGAGTCGCCATCGGAGGCTCCTCTGAGGCGGCTTGGTTCTGGCCGAATTCGGCGTACGCGCGCGGGCGCGCACCGGATGCGGTCGCATCACTGATGCTGCGCGAGTACTCGCCCCCACTGTTCGGCCCGCGCCGCTTCGTTGTCCTCGAGATGGGACTCCTTGTCGACGAGGAAACTCTCCGACTCTGCGACGAGATCGAACCCCAAGTGGCGAAGCTTCTTTCCGATACCTTTCGATGCCCTCCCGGTCAACAAGGCGGGTGCATCCGCGCGGGTGTCGAACGCGACTGCCCTGCCATGTGAGGGCGGAAGCGACGAGAGCCATTCTCGAAGACCCTCACTGGTGGCATCCGGCTCGAGCGTCACCGTACTGTCAGGCTTGTGAGCGGTCTCTTCCGCACCGCGGCGCGTCGATTCCCGGCTCATCCCGTGAACGTGCGTCGGGCCGCCGACGATCAACAGGTCGTACGCGGACAGGTCCTCCTCACGTGCCTGCGACACCGGAACAGTTTTCACCGCACCGGCCGTGGCCACTCCACGGGCGATCGCTTCGGCGACGTGACGGGTGTTTCCGAACATCGACTCATAGACGACGAGTGTGCTCATGATCTATTCCTCCTGTAACGAGTGCCCCGTCGGGGCGAATGGATCGACCACAGGTGCAGTCCTCCGAAGGATTCATCCACGACCGTTTCATCCGCTGTAGCCGCCCCGCGGGGGCGCAAAGTACTGTGAAAAACTGTTTTTCGCGCACGGATTCAGATGACAGAGGACAGTCACGACGCGCGTTGATCGTGATCGGCGTCGAACATGACGCGCACCCACCAGTTGGCCAACGGGCTCGGATCGGGCCACGTCACGACGTCCGGTTCGGGCACCGGAACGCAGTGCTGCCTGCCTTCGGCATTCGACGGCGGGATTTGCCTGGCCGTAGGCAGTCGGCGTTCTCTGGGTGCTGGCTTCATGTCGACTCCATCCTGGGAGATGTTCTTTCTCCCATCGAACCCGCCCCGCCCGGCCCCCGACTAGGAGCGTGCTGAATTTTCCGACAGCCGACCGCCGCGTGTCGAGCCGGGTTTT
>NZ_JARJBD010000128.1:0-21615 GCF_029269925.1 Rhodococcus sp. T2V | reverse complement strand
CACCGGCTGCCGCCGCACCGTCCCGGATCTGCACCCCATGCTCGACCACCTCGACGCCGAACTCGACCTCCTCGAAACCGCCGTCGGACTCTGACCCACGCCCCACCCGCACCGCAACCCCCACCTCGGAACGCAGACAGGAACCGCCATGATGAACACCCCGACCACACCAGCCACCGCAACAACCGGAGTCCGCGGCACCACACACGGCTCGGCGATCAGCACCGAGGAAATCAAGGCCCGAATCGAGGCCATGTTCGCCGACGACCACCCCGATCAACACCATCAGGCGCGCTGACACCCGCCCCCGACAGACCCGCGGGCCGTACCCGACACCAGTCCTCGCGACCACACGAATGTGGCGTCGCACGCGGTTCACAACCTACAACAGCGTGGTTGTAGCTGTGGTGCGTACACCGCCACGCTCGAGGATCGGCCATCTCGCTCCCGACGGCCGTGGCTCGGCAACAACACCCGACCGGCTGCCCGGGCCCGGCCACTATCCGAAAATACCCCGAGATCTTCGACATGCTTTGCCACCCTGAGCCATCACTCCAACGCCCCGCCCCGTAGGCCCCCCGGTGATTGATCGGAGGACGCGCCGGACATGGAACGCGGTCCACTCTCGGCGGGAAATCATCTCCGCCCGCGAGGCGTAGAACTCGTCGGCGCCGTGCGCGAGGCCCACTTCCGATCAGCACGACCCGCGCATCGCTCACCCACACTCGACCAGTGCGAACAGTCAACTCACCGAGCATGGCTGACGACGGCGGGCGCGTCGTTCGAACGGCTGTTTCCCGGTGGGGTGCCGGGGTACCACTGGGGAACAGACATTCGAGTTCGTACCGTCGAGAAAGGCACTCCCATGACTCGACCGGCCGCGTCACCGACGACGCGCTCACCCCTGCAACTCGCCGCCCTGATCGTCGGGGCGGTGTTCCTCCTCGTCGGCGTCCTCGGCTTCATCCCGGGAATCACCACCGACTACGACATGCTCACCTTCGCCGGCCACCACTCCCAGGCCATGCTGCTGGGGGTGTTCGCGGTGTCGATCCTGCACAACATCGTGCACCTGTTGTTCGGTGTCGCCGGTATCGCGATGTCCCGGCACGCCGACACCGCAAAGCTGTTCCTCATCGGCGGCGGGATCATCTACCTCGTCCTGTGGATCTACGGTCTGCTCATCGATCAGGCCAGTGATGTGAACTTCGTGCCCGTCAACACCGCCGACAACTGGCTGCACTTCGTGCTCGGCGTCGCGATGGTTGCGCTCGGGTTCCTGCTCTCCCGCACCACCGCGTCGATCGGGCCCCGAGCCGGAACGCGCTAGGTTTCGTCGGCCCGAGCCTCGGGCGATCGGCCGCCCGACGACGCAGCATGCCCCCGGCCGACCGATGAGCGGCTCAGGTACGGCGAACCACGTTCACTCCGCGACACAGGGCGGCTCCACGAGCCGCGGGGACCCGCGCAGCCGCACCCAGCTGCCGGGCAGGGCGAACTGGGCTGTACCAGCGATTACCCCACGGACGCCTGCTTACGCGCGTCGGCCGTCCGACTCCGTGACAGGCCGGCACAAGTGTGACGGTTACCGTTCTCCGTGAAGGGTATTTCGAGTCGACATGAGCGCGGGAGTACCCCCACCGGCGTGGTGCTCAGGCGGGGGCCGGTGGGGGTACTCCCCCTCGCCGAAAGGATCGGCTTCGCCGGTCCTTTCGGCGAGGAGGAGTGGTGAGAGGTCATGAATCTGGTGAGCGGTGCGGCACGGGCGGTGACCGGGGTGGGTGAGGCCGCGACTGCCGCCCTCGGCGCCATCGGCGCAGCCACGGTCGGCGGCCTGGTCGGCAGCCTCAAGGGCGCGGCCGCCGGCGCGGCGGGTGCGCACCGCGGCAGTCATTCGACACCGGCCGCCGTGTTGACGATGGACGCGGTCGCGGCGACCGGGGTGGTGCAGTGGCCGATCGCCGCTGCGGTCGGCGGGACCGCACTGGTTCTCGACCAGCTAAAATCCGGCACATCAGGCCAGCAGAAGCCCGGTAACGGCACCACGTCGAGTGTCGGCGCGTCGCCCGCTACCTCAGCTGCGCCGAAACGCCGAACGGCAGCGAAGCCTGCGAGCAAACACCGAACGGCAGCGAAGCCGCCGTCCCGGCCCACCCCTGACAGCAACGCCCAGGCCGCGAGATCCGTAGCCTCATCCGGCCAGAGGACGGTAGTCGCGGAGGCGGAGCAGCATGCGCACATACCCCGCCTCCGCCGCCGCGGTCGCAGCATCGAGTCGGGCGAGTTCGGCGGGTCCGGCAGTGCCGATATCGAGGTGCATCTGTTCGGCAACCCAGTGCCGAATCGACTCGTGCGTAGTCATGCGATCACCTCCTTCCCTCGGAGTACCCAAGTTCCGGTGCGTTGTGGGATGCACATCAATCAGTTCGGCTGCCAATCCCCCTGATGTGTCCGTTGTTCCGCGGATTTCGGCGACGAACCGCCCCTGCGGCCGCCGCAGGCGGGGGCACTTCGACGAAACGTCCCTCGGAACCTACGGCTCGGATCGGCCACACCCTGTGCCGCTCATGCGCTAAGAAGAGGCGTGGATTCGGAGCAGGTGTTCGGTGGCGGTGAGCCGCAGCGGGTGGGTAGCTTCCGGTTCTTCCTGGACGGGCAACGGTGGGAATGGTCCGACACCGTCGCCCACATGCACGGGTACCAACCCGGCGAGGTCACCCCGACCACCGAACTGCTGCTCTCCCACAAACACCCCGAGGACCACGACGACAGCGGCGCCGTCATCGGCACGACCGGCTTCTACATCGACATCACCGACTCCCACCGCAACGACGTCAAAGACTCCGTCGACGAAACCGTCGCCGCCCTCGAACAATCCCGGGCGGTGATCGAACAGGCCAAGGGGGCGCTGATGCTGGTCTACGGCATCCCCGCCGACCGCGCGTTCGACATCCTCACCTGGCGCTCCCAGGAAACAAATACACGGCTCCGCGCCCTCGCCGAACGGATCGTCGCTGCATTCGGCGAACTCGAACCCGACACCGGCCTGCGCACGGTTCGATCACCTACTCCTCACCGCCCACCAACGAGCCCCACGACCGCAGTAGGGCGCGGTCCTGCGGGCTGTTCAGGGTCAACCCGCAGGACCTGGACCGGTGACCCGACCGGTCGAGTACCGACCCTGACTCTCCGATTGCCCCGATATCCGCACACGGAATCCGCTCTCGTGCCGGGGATGAACCCCGCCGGTGAGGGAGAAGAGCCGGCACCGACACCGTGGTGGAGGCGGGATGCGTGGCGCGGTCCGCGCTGGTACACGCCGCTCACGGGTCGACACGCTGCCGTTTCGTGTGCATCGGATTTCGTCGAGAAGTCGGTGACGAGGAGGGCCCGAACCGGGCGTCGACGGCGCCGAAGTTCTGTGGTGCCGCTTCCCCACCCTCGGCCGCGGGTACTCGGGCGAGACCCCTACGACGGAAAGCGTGGTGGCCGTGCCGGCGAAACAGCAATACCACCGGCCACCGGTGCCGATCAGACGGTGGCCCGAGAGCCCACCACCGGCCACCGGCCTCACCGAGGTCCACCGGCGGCGGCACCTGGCCACCCTGCCGCACTGACCCTGGAATTGCGGGCTGGCAGGAACACGTTTCGGCGAACGATTCCAATGTGTGTTCCCGCGGCCAGCGGACTGACGGGACGAGCTCGCCGCGCTCCCTCGGGTTCTGGTTCGGTTGATGCCGACGTCGGGTGCGGGAGTCACTGTGGCTGTTACCTTCCCGCGTCGGATTCGGAGGTGGTGGGGAACGGGCTGGGGCCGAGCGCGACGGTGAGGGAAGTGGGATGGAGTCCGATCTCGGTCCAGCTGGTGGTGACGATCAGCGACCCGGTGCGCGGGTAGGTGCCGATCCAGTACCACGGCGTCGTGCGGTACGGCCCGGATTCGTCGAAGCGGGGTTCGGTCGGGTGAAGCGGGTCGGCGGGGCCGCCGAGGTCGTCGACGAGGACCAGCACGGTCAGGTAGGACCACCGCGCCGACCAGTCGTGGGGGTCGGTCAGGGGACGGGTTTCGTAGCGGGCGAAGTCGGCGCGGATCCCGGTGACCCGCATCGCCAGTTGCAGCAGCAGCCCGGACGCGAATGCGGTGACCGCAGACAGTTCGAGAGTCAGGTCTTTCTCGGCCGTGATCGGCACCGGTGCATGCACGCGAAGACCCCGGTCGGGGGGCGGCGCGATGGCCGGCCAACGATGGCGGCGCATGCTTCATCTTCGCACCACTCGCCGCCCGACGGGCCCGGGATCAGGCGCGGAATTGCGTGTTTCCCAGAGACATTCGCCCGGAGGCACCAGTGGTGCCGAGCCGAAGAGGTCCCGCAGTCGACTGACGGCCGCCGTGACGGTGAGGCGGGGTGCCCCTGCCGAAACGCCACCCCGTGAACGCCCCGGTCCGGACGTACCTGAGAAATGGTCGGGTAGTCGGTGGAGGTGACGTTCTACGCCTTCTGCGTCTTACCTGGGTACGAGATCCAGCCGTCGCGGCCCTCGACTAGATCCCCCGGCGGACCGTCGAGCAGCCCCAGCAGCAGCTCACACGCCACAGGGGAACCCGGTCAGGGAAGGCGCATCAGCCGTCCGGCGAGCGTGAACAGACGACTCGCGAGCCTGATGACGGGAAGCCCCAGCGGAATCAGGATGACCGTCACGCAGAGCACCCCACCGACAAGCCAGAGCAGCGCCGCAACGATCCCCAGCACCACGCCGAGCAGGGCCGTGACGATCCCCAGCAGCGCGTTGAGTAGGCCACGTAGCGCACCCATGATGTCCTCCTGGCTTCTATTCTGCGCGCCCGCGGGCCGGCACGCACTGCTGCGACCACGGCGTTGCCCGATGATGGGTGCGCATGCTCTCCACAACACTCCCCCACCGCGCTCGTTCTTCGTCGACACGCACACCGATGTGAGCGCCGACGCCGGTGGTGTGTGCGGGCTCGAACTTTTCACCGGCAACCGTCACCGTCACCGTCGCTTCGGTCATTGTGGGGCGTCTTCGTCTTCGTCGTCGATGGGCAGCCCCTCGTCCGCCACCCTGATGGCGGAGCCCCGCCGGAATCGACGAGTCCTGCGGTACGACAGCATTTCCCCGTCCAGATCCAGCACCACCTCGTACAGTGCCAACATGTCCGCCGACGGGGGAATGTGCCGGTCGTCGACCACCTCCACCTCCACCATCCACCCCTCCTCGGTCGGCAACACCGCCGTCGCGCCCTCCGACTCCTTTCCGATCAACACCTCGATGTCACGCACCGCGGCCGACACGGCCGCCGCCGCCGACACGGGCGGGGGATGGACCACCATCGGAAACCATCCCCTTCTCCTTCGTGAGCATCGGCTGTGAGCTGGCCATACACCCATCCTTCACCGCATGCGGCGCAGCCACCAGGACACCGGAGCCGAGGGCACCCACCGTCGGACACGCGAACCAACCGTTCGGGTCGTACCGCACCGACTCCCGCTGCAACCGGCCCGATCTCGGCCCTCCGGTGCCTGCCGCGGCGAGGGGTCCAGGACCTTTGCCCCTACCCACCGGGTGCTGTTTCTGCCATCGTTCAGATCGAGGACACCGCGCCCCGTCGCGTTCCGGCCGTCCGGGGAAATGCCGGGGTCAGGACGTTCGCGGTCGGTCCTCGGTAGACGGTGCCGGCTCGCCGGGACAGGGAGTGAGCGACCATGGCGCAGGGCACGGTGAAGTGGTTCAACGGCGAGAAGGGCTTCGGATTCATCAGCCCCGACGACGGCAGTGCGGACCTGTTCGTCCAGTTCTCCGAGATCCAGTGCACCGGATACAAGTCGCTCGAGGAGAATCAGCGGGTCGAGTTCGAGATCGGCCGGGGACAGAAGGGGCTGCAGGCCCAGAACGTGCGCCCTACCTGAGGAAGCCCCGCACCCCGCGCAGGCAATAGAGCCGCACCGCGCGCAGGCAATAGAGCCGCAACGCCCACCCGGTGCCCCGCGAGACCTTGCCTCCGGGTGGGCGCGCTCATCGCCGGGTCAGCGCTTGCCCTGCGGGCAGGAGGAAGAACGCCCAGCCTGGGTTCGGTTCTGACCCGGCAGCGCCGCCACTGCTCTGCTTTTCCTCTGCGCGCCTTCAGCGGCGGCGGTCGTCCATCGCACGCAGGAAGTGGCGCAGGCTGGCCGGCAGCCGTGGGCGACCGTCCCGATCACGCGGCAGGAAACCCTCGCCCGCCACGCGGACCAACAGGGTGGTGACGTCCGCGCTGACGGCAGCGCCGGATGCGACGTGCGTGAGCGCGGCGCGTTCGGCGGGATCGAGACGTTCCCACAGGTCCAGGTAGCCGCCGTGATGGGTGCGCGCGGCGGTCGCCTCGGCCCAGTAGGTGAAGGTGAACCGGCGGATCAGGTCAGTGCCGGTGGACGCGGTGGCGCGCAGCTCGAGACCGGACCAGTGCTCGATGCCGCGGTCGCGGAGCTCGTCGGCCGCGGTGTCCAGTGCCGTGTGCCGAGGCCAGGCGCGCGGCAGGTCGAGTATCAGCAGACCCATTCCCATCGACACACGGTAAGACCAGTGCCCGATACCCGCAGTGTGTAACACCGTTGCGCAGCGATGGGAACGCTGCCCGACCCGGTGAGCGTGACGCGAGGGCTCGATTTCTCTCGACTCACCGTTCCGGGTGCTGTGTCCGAGACATGTCGACCTCGGCGGCGAGGTCGGCAACGTCGTCTACGACCCGGTCGCCGATCAGACGCTCGTCGCCGTGCAAGGGCAGGGTGATCTCGCCGCCATCGACCCCGAAACCCTGGACGTCATCCGCCGGCTCCCGTTGCCCGGCTGCCGCGGCGGCCACGGCGTCGCCCTCGACCCGCCAGCACGGCTCGCGTTCGTTGCCTGAGGGGACAACGCCAGCCTGCTCACCGTCGACCTGACAATCTGGCAGGTCACCGGCACGAACACCGTTGGCACACAACCGGACGTGCTCGCCTACGACCAGGGCGCGCAACGCCTGTACGTCGCTGCCGAGAGCGGCACCGTCAGCGTGTTCGACCAACACGGCAGGCACCTCACTGGTGACGGGTCCGGGCACCTCGCCGACGGCGCCCATGTCGTGGTCGTCGACCCCACGACCGGCCACACCTACTACCCGGTTCCCACCGGGCACGACGGTCATCCTGCGCTCCTCGAGCAAGAACCGAACCCCTGACTTCCAGCCGGACGGTGCACCTGCCGAGACATGGTCGCGGCATTTCCGGGTGAGTGATCACGACGCAGGCGTGCACTCCCCGCGCTGCTTCTCGCGGACCCCATCGGGGTATCCCTTAACCACGAGCCGTCGGCAACCCGGACGGCGGCCGTGGCACCCAAGACCACCTCGCGGGCGCCCTGGGAAAGGACCCACGATGCTCGGAATGGGAATCATCGGCTGGATCATCATCGGCGGACTCGCCGGCTGGATCGGCAGCAAAATCATGGGCACCGACGCCCAGCAAGGCATCCTCGTCAACATCGTCGTAGGCATCGTCGGCGGACTGCTCGGTGGATTTCTACTCAAGCTGCTCGGTGTCGACGTCGAAGGTGGTGGGCTGATCTTCAGCTTCCTGACCTGTCTGGGCGGGGCGGTGATCCTGTTGTTCGTGGTCAAGGCCGTCACCGGTCGCCGCGTACACCACTAGAACACCCCCACAGGGACCCGGGAGCGGGACATCGACGTAGCGCACCGACCACCAGTCCCGGCAGTCGCCTTGCCCTGGACTGCCGGGGCACGGATGAAAGATGAAGAGGTGCAACCATCGTCGAGTCGTTGATCTTCGGAGTGATCGCCTCCAGCGCCCTGGTCATCGGGGCCCTGGTCGGCGGATGGTTCACCATCCCCAAACGCGTCCTCGCCGCCATGCTGGCGTTCGCCGCAGGCGCTCTCATCACCGCGTTGACCTTCGAGTTGTTCGAAAAGTCCTACCACCCGGGCGGTCTGATCGTGGACCGCGCCACCCCCGACTTTCGTCCCGCTGATCCGCATCACTGATCCGACATCACACCTACGTGAACGACAGAAAATCTGCTTCGGCACAAAGGATCGTGATTGCGCACAAGACAATCGGGGTATCTGGATTCCTGTCCGAGCGGACGTGGCATCACCGAGGTAAAGGAAAACGCCTCCGCCAGATGAGGTCACCCACACGGTGCGTCACCGCAGCGAATGTGGGCTGCGATGTCGCAGCCGCACCGGAACGGTCGAGCACAGGAGAATGTCATGGAAAAAGCGCTGATCTTCGCAACCGGGGTGGCCGTGGGCTTCGTCGCGGGTACCCGGGCCGGCCGCCAGACCTACGAGAAGATGAGGAATCAGTCCCTCGAGCTCTGGCACAACCCCACCGTGCAGGAGAAGGTAAGTGACGCGACGCACGTCGTGAAGGACAAGGCCCCCCAGGTGCAGCAGAAGGTCGGTGCGTTGGCGAAGAAGGCCACCCACCGCGGCCACGACACCAGCGCGGGCGTCGACTCCGGCACCGCAGGCGCGGGCGTCGACTCCGGCACCGCAGGACCCCAGGACGGGGCGGCCGTGGTCGCAGCTCCGGCGGTCACCGAGCCGACCGTTCCTCCGGCGACGACCGAGGGCAGACACACCCTCGATCCGGGCTGAGCCGCCGACAGGACGGAATCCGTCAACCCGGCCCCGCCCGGCCCGTGCCCGCCGGGCCTCACGGCACGACCGCCACGATCACCCGGCGGGTACCGACGTCATCGGGATGTGTCCCGTCCCGCCACGTTCGTCGATCACATCCCCGGGGGGCGAGTGGGCCCGTCATGGGTGGCAAAAGGGGCCCTGATGCTGATCTACGGCATCCCCGCCGACCGCGCGTTCGACATCCTGACCTGACGCTTCCAGGAAACCAATACCCGGCTTCGCACCCTGGCCGAACGAATCGTCGCCGCATTCGGCGAGCTCGAACCCGACACCGTCTGCGCACCCGGTTCGACCATCTGCTGCTCACCGCCCACCAACAAGCCCGCCAACCGCAGTAGCAGGACTGGCCCCGGGCTCTGGAATGCGTGACGAAACCGGTTTGAGGATCTGCAGATTGAGGTGATTGCTTCGGGCGTTCTGGTCACTGTTCAGGGGCCAGAGGGATGGCTGTCATACCGCGGACAGCAAACGCCCAGGGTGCTCTACGTTCTGGCCGCACACACCAGACAAGCCTTTCGCGACCACTTCGGCAACGGCCACTGCGTCGGGTCGACGTGCGCCTGCTGCTCCATCCCTCGCGTCGACCGCCCGCACACAGTTTCCAGCTCGTTCCACGACCGACCCTGAGGATCGGGCCAGTGCACGGCGTGCACGTGACCCGTCGTCACCACACCGGGGACGTATCTGCCCCCGTAGGACGGGTCGTCGTGCGCCGTCACCTGCAGCGCCGTGCAATAACTCGGCATAACTCCACACTAGGCCGGTCATCGACCGTGGGATCCTGTCCGACCTCGAGCCCTACAACTGCTGCTTCGCCGGCAGAGTGGCAGCACAACTGCCCTTGTCGTCGACGGATCCCGCTGACACCGGATCGCGCGACCGGGTGCGGGTGCCGGCGCGGCCTCGGTTGTGATGTGTGACCCTCATTTTCCACCAGGATTTCTGGCGAAACCGATCGCGGAGACCGCGGTGACGGACTACTGCGCCAGTTGTTCTCCGGTAACGAAGAAGATCACCCGGCGGCCAACCACCACGGTGTGGTCGCCGAACCGTTCGTAGAACCGGCCGAGCAACGTCGCGTCGACCGCGACGGTGACGCTGTCGGTCCACGCGGGATCCTGAATCAGATCCAACAGCTGGCGATGCAGGTTATCGAGTTCGTCGTCGCGTCGATCCAGTTCCGCGGCCAGTTCGGAATCTCGGGTCCGGAGCACCTGCTCGGCCAGATCGGCCAACTCGCCCGCCAACCGGCCCATTCGCCCGAGAAGCTGTTCGGCCTCGCCGGAAGCGACGTGGTTGGGGTGCCGGCGGCGCACACTTTCGGCCACATGCTGCGCCAGCCCACCCATCCGGCTCAGGTCCGCCACCAGGTGCACCCCGGTGACGACCTGCCGCAGATCCCGCGCGACCGGAGCCTGCAACGCCAGCAGCGTCATCGCCTGCTCCTCGCACGGGCCCCGCAACGCCTCGATCTGCTCATTGATCTCGAACACCCGCTCGGCCGCGGACAGGTCCGCCAGCACCAGCGCCGAGGTCGCCGACGTGATGGCCTGTCCTGCCTCGTGGCACATCGACGCCAACTGATCGGTCAGCGCATCGAGTTGCTCCTGGAACCTCATCCGCATGCTCATCCTTATATCCACCACACCGATCCGCCAACGGCCCGCCGGAACCGGCGTTGAGCGAGTTTCGATCTTCGGCAGGTGTTGGCCGCGATCAGCTCGCGCTGGAACTCGGCCAGCGCCGGCCGTCGAGGTAGAACCGAAAACTCGCCCTGTGAGGCGCATTCGAGCCGAGGAACTCCCACTGCCCACCGCTGCACCCACTGCCCGTAGTAAGACCAACTCCGCCTCGGACGCCACTTGCCACAGCATGCGAGCACGCACGCACATCGGAGCGCACACAGATGCGCTGTCGACGGGAGTCGAGCTTCCCGATCTCCCCTTGCAGGTCATTCGTTCGCTGGGCCCTGATTCAACCGACTGACGGCGATGACGGCGTGGCTCATGCATCCGGAGGAGGGTCGGTGGTGTGCCCTATCTTCGCGTGACGATGTGTGCCACACACAACACGCCCTCGACTACGCCTGACACATCCCCGCAGACACCGCGACGATGGGGTCCGTCGAGTTCCAGATTGCTTGGCAGCGCCTGCGGGTGAGTTCGTCGGAGTTGGCGAGGAGGGCGTCGAACAGCGACCGAGGGTCGGCGTGCCAGCACTGGACGAGTGTGTCGATCTCGCGCACGGTGAGGAGGCCGGAGCGGGCGGCGGGGACGATCCAGTCGTCGAACTGGCGTTGCCGGATCCGTGCTATCGCGTCGAGGTCGAGTGGCTCGTCGCTGGTGTCGATCGAACACATCGCCGCGACCAGGTCTTGGAGCTTGCGTGTGCGGATAGGCATGGTGGCCTGGCCTGTGCCGCCGGTATCGCGCACCGACTGTTCGGTGGTCATGGTGCATGCACCTCCACCGATCGTTTATCCGCAACGGGGTTTTTGTAAACGCTGGGGGTGAGCGTCCTTGGATTGACGCACCGGGCACGTCGTACCGGGACTGACTGAAGACCTGGGGGAGGACGAATGAGGATCGGTCGATGTCGTCGCGCTGCGCTGTCCGGTCGGGGTGGCAACCTCCTGCGCGGAGTGCGAGACTGGGGCGCGTGAGATATCGCGTCCGTGCTGTACACGGCCGGATCCGTTGTTTCGTGCCGCTGCTCGTCGAGAAGGCGACCCGCCGGGACGTCGACAACGACCCCGCTCCCGCACCCGCGGGCACTGCCTCCGACGCCGCGGTGCGCGGTGAGATCGGTGGGAGTGGACTTTCGCCCCTACCCACCCCGATGCTCGATTAGGAACACTGACCGGTGACCGGAGGGGTACCCGTTGCCTGGCCGTCACCGCTCGGTCCACACCATGCTGCTGATTGCGGTTTCGCGGCGACCAGGCCGATTGACCGGATCCACCACGGGCGGGACATCTACGGTGTAACTGGTGATGATGATCCGGTGTGTGTCGACGCCTTTGCCGCGCCGGCGGGCGGGCGCTGCGATGCGACTGGGGTCCGCCGTGGTGGCGGTGGTGGCGCTCGGGTTGCTCGCGGGCGGGTGCGCCTCGATGCGTGGTGGTGTGGAGGGCGACTTCGAGCGGGCGGCGCAGCAGATCGCGTCGGCGGCAGTGTCGAGCCAGTTGAGTGTGACCGCCTACGCCGACGGCCGCACTACCGTCGCGGCGACCGAGACAGCGTTGGCGGACATGCTCGAGGAGGTCGACCAGGCCGCCTCGTCGACGGCGGATCGGCAGGTCGACACCCGCGACCAAGTACAGCTTCGCGCCGAGGTGCTGCGGTGGGCCGACACCGTCACCGGGGACATCGTCCGCGGCCGCGACATCGTCACCGGCGTCGGGCAGCCTGCGGATCTTCCGCAGGTGGCCGCCGGTCTCGGCGACGCCGGTGCCCACCTGCAGATGCTCGCCGACCGCCTCAAGGCGGCGCAGTGACCCGGATCTTCGCCGTCGCGTTGGGTGTGCTGACCGCGATCGGCGGATTCTTGATATCGGCGATCTGGTCACCAACGCGGTGGTCGGCTCGCGTTTCGGGTTATCTTTGGCCTGGGTGGTGCCGGTGGGGGTGCTGGGGATCTGCCTGTTCGCCCAGATGTCCGGGCGGGTCGCCGCGGTCAGTGGCCGGGCCACCTTCGAGATCATCCGCGAACGACTCGGACCCCGGATGGCGGTGGCGAACCTGAGCGCCTCCTTCCTGATCAACCTGCTCACCCTGACCGCCGAGGTCGGCGGCATCGCCCTGGCCCTGCAACTGGCCAGCAGCGTGAATCCGAAGCTGTGGATCCCGGTGGCCGCGCTGGCGGTGTGGTTGGTGATCTGGCGGGTGAAGTTCTCGGTGATGGAGGACGTCACCGGGTTGGTCGGGTTGTGCCTGATCATGTTCGCCGTCGCCGTCTTCCTCCTCGGCCCGGACTGGGGTGCCCTCGCCGACCAGGCCCTGACCCCGTCGGTCGAAGAAGGCGAAACCGTTGCGGCGTACTGGTATTACGCGATCGCGTTGTTCGGTGCGGCGATGACCCCGTACGAAGTGTTCTTCTTCTCCTCCGGCGCCGTGGAGGAGAAGTGGACCGTCGACGATCTGGCAAAGTCCCGCCTGAACGTGCTGGTCGGGTTTCCGCTCGGTGGGATCCTGTCGGTGGCGATCGCCGCGTTGTCGGCGATGGTGTTCCTGCCCGGTGGCGTCGAGGTGACCAGCCTGTCGCAGGTACTGATTCCGGTGGCCGAGGCCGGCGGCAAGCTGGCGGTGGCCGTGATCATCGTCGGGATCGTGGCGGCCACCTTCGGCGCCGCGCTCGAGACCACCCTGTCCGGCGGATACACCCTGGCGCAGTTCCTGGGTTGGTCGTGGGGGAAGTTTCGGCGTCCGGCGCAGGCGGCCCGATTCCACCTGACCATGCTGGTGTTGCTGGTCGTTGCGGTGGGGGTGTTGATGACCGGGGTGGATCCGATCCTGGTGACCGAGTACTCGGTGGTGTTCTCGGCGATCGCGCTGCCGTTGACGTATCTGCCGGTGCTGATCATCTCCAACGACCCGCAGTACATGGGCCGGCACGTCACCGGCCGGGTCGTCAACGCGCTCGGTACGGTGTATCTGGTGATCATCATGGCCGCCTCGGCGGCGGCGATCCCGTTGATGATCGTCACGGGAGCGGGACAATGACCACACCACAGCGGTCCGGAGACCGGGACGGTCGGGGCGGCCGGCTGATCGATGCCCGGTTACATCTGCTGGACCGGCAAATCCTCGACTGCAACGACGTTCCCGTCGCCACCGTCGACGACCTCGAACTCACCGGAATCGAGACCGGACACCGCCTCGACCGGGCCGATCCGCCGCGAATCGATGCGATCCTCACCGGCTTTACCCTCGCGACCCGCATCTTCGGGGGCCGGCCGCCCCGGTCCCGTCTCCAGCGGATCCACTGGAGCGACGTGGCGTCCGTGGGCATCACCCTCGGCTTGCGGGTGCGCTCGGACACCCTCGACGCGACCTGGCCCGAACGGTGGGTACGAGACCAGATCATCAGCCGCATCCCCGGAGGACGACATGCTCCTGACTGACCTGCTCGACCTACCGGTCCACGACGGCGACGATCACCGCGTCGGCTGGGTGATCGATCTGCGCTTCCACATCCCCGACAACACACACGACGGCGGAGGCGAAAACGACCAACCGATACCGCCACCCGAGCTCGTCGGTGTCCTGATCAGCCCCCGACGCCGCGGATCCTACCTCGGATTCGAACGGACCGACGTGCGCTCCCCGCGCCTGCTCGCCGGATTAATCCGGTGGCGTCACCGCGCCACCTTTTTGGTGGCCTGGACCGACGTCGACCGCGTACTCGCAGGCGCCGTCGTTCTGCACGAGCACTACCAGCGGCACTCGCCGCTGCTGACCCGGTAGAGCCGCCGATCCCAGGGTGAGTTCGTGCACAGAGCGAGAGCTGATGCCGAACCCGAACGGAGCCTGCTCGACAGGCGAAGCGGCTCCACGGACCGTATTGCCGGTTCGTGGAGCCGTGCCCAGCTGCCGTGCAGGGCGAACCGGGCTGCCCCGGCGATTACCCCCACATCGACGGTTTTACGCACAGCTTTCGATCTCGAGTGCCACCACGCGTCCCACGACGAAGCGCGCCAACGCACCGGAGTTGCCTCGATATTCCGGTCCTGACACACCGATCCCCGGCAGCATGCCGCCGGGAATGCGCGCCTGGCAGAGGGAAACACCAACGAAACGGACCGGTATCGATGTCGATTACCGCTCTCCGCGAGCGGTTTTCCGGTGAGCATGAGGAGCCGCACCGACTGTATGTCGTGATCGGCGCGGCCGGCAGTGCGGAAACCAGCGTCATCTGCGCGCTGCACCGCGAGTCGGCATCGTAGAACTCGTCGGCATCGCGCCGAATTGATCATGAGGTTCTCGCGCACAACATTGCTCAGTCTTCGGAACGGCCCGCGCTGCCGTCCATGCCAATTACTGCATCGACCTCGTGGGAGACCCGGAGCTGTCCTGGTCGCTTCGCTGGGTAATCATGTCCGCACGGGGACGGTGTTTTCAGATCGTGCGCATGCGCGGTGCGGCGGGTGTCCTCTTCACCCTCACCGAGGTCGTACCACCTCCGATGACGACTCCTGCTGTGTCGAAAAGGGGTGGGTCCGCACCCGGGGCTGGTCGCTCAGCGATGGTGTGACCTTCGGCTGGGGAGTTCTTCCGCTGCCCCTGCGTAGAACATGCAGAATCGGGCACCCGTCGAGGGTGGGATCTGCGAGAGCGCTCCCCCCGCGATGGGTGCTCTCCTCACGTTCGAAGGTGAGGCGCAAGACTTTCATGATCGACGTCGATCCACTGTCGACACAACGGGATCGATTTCCCGATATCACTGCCGAACTGGACCAGGCGGGTTTCACCGAGGCGCTGGAGATCGGTCGTGGCGGGTTCGGTGTGGTCTTCCGATGCCGGCAACCCGCCCTCGACCGCACCGTGGCGATCAAGGTCCTCACCGCGGAGCTGGACCAGGAGAACGTCGAAAGGTTCCTGCGGGAGCAGCGGGCGATGGGCCGGTTGTCGGGGCATCCCCACATCGCACCTGCGTTGCAGGCGGGTGTCACCGACCGCGGCCGCCCCTACATCGTGATGCCGTATCACCGGCACGGGTCACTGGACGATCGGATCCGCCGGCACGGCCCCCTCAGATGGGCGGAAGCGGCCGCGCTCGGGGTGAAACTAGCAGGTGCACTGGAGACGGCGCACCGGGCGGGCACCCTGCACCGGGACGTCAAACCGGCGAACATCCTGATCACCGAGTACCGGCAGCCGCAGCTGTCCGATTTCGGCATCGCACGGATCGCGGGCGGTTTCGAGACCGCGGGCGGCGTGCTCACCGCATCTCCCGCGTTCACCGCGCCCGAGTTGCTCAAAGGTGACGCGCCCTCCCCCGCCTCCGATATCTACGGTTTGGGCGCGACCCTGTTCGCCGCGGTCACCGGCCACGCCGCCTACGAGCGGCACAGCGGTGAGCGGGTGATGACACAGTTCCTCCGGATCGTCACCGAATCGGTGCCCGATCTCCCTGCTGATGTGCCGGACGACGTGGGCGCCGTGATCGAGCAGGCGATGGCGGGGCGCCCGGGTGACCGGCCGGCCACCGCGTTCGCGTTCGGAGACCACCTGCGCACCCTGCAGCGCCGACACGGGGTGCCGGTCGACGACATGGCCCTGTCCCCGACCGGCGGCGACGAGCAACCGGCGGTGGCGCCGTCCCACCCGGTGGTTTCCGGGCCGCGGCCGACGCCGCCGCCCGCTCCCGCGACGAAGTACCGTCCGCCGGTGTCGGTGGGTCCGATCGTGCTACGGGCTCGGCTGCTCGACCTGTTGCGCTCACAGCAGCGGCGGCGGCTGACCGTCGTGCACGCGCCCGCGGGGTTCGGCAAGAGCACCCTGGCGACTCAGTGGTCGGAGGTGCTCGTCGCCGACGGGGTGGACGTCGCCTGGTTGACCGCCGATGTGGACGACGACGACCCGATCTGGTTCCTCGCGCATGTCGTCGAATCGATCCGCCGTGTGCGTCCCGGTCTGGCGGCCGAGTTGGACGACGCCCTGGGCGCACACGGTGATGCGGCGGTGCGGCCCGTGCTGACCTCGCTCATCAACGAGATCCACGACTCCGGCAGACGAGTGGCGGTCATGATCGACCGATGGGACCGGGTCACCAACCGGTCGACCCTCGCCGCCTTGGACTTCCTCATCGACCACGGCTGCCATCACCTCCAGATCGTCGTCCTCAGCCGCACGCAGGCAGGGTTGCCGCTGAGCCGGATGCGGGTGCGCGACGAACTCGTCGAGATCGACGCGGACGCGTTGCGGTTCACCGTCGACGAGGTGTCCGCTTTCCTCGACTGTCACGGGTTGGACGACGTCGCTGCCGGCCGAGTCCGCGACCTCGCCGACTCCTCCGAGGGATGGGCGGCGGCGCTGAAACTGGCGGTGACCTCACCCGGTGGCACCGACACCCCCAGCTCCGCCCTCGACCACGTCTCCGGCCGCCATCACGGGATCGCGGAATTCCTCGCCGAGAACGTGCTCGATGCTCTCGAACCCCGCACCCTCGATTTCCTGCTCGCCACCTCGGTCCCCGAACGTATCTGTGGATCACTCGCCTCGGCACTCGCACAGGACAGCCGGGCCCACACGCTGCTCGAGGACATCGAGGACCGCGACCTGTTCCTCCACAGGATCGACGAGGACCGTGGTTCCGCTACACACCGCTGTTTCGGGACTTCCTCCGCGAGCGCCTCGAGCGGGAACCTGGCCGCACCACGGCACTGCATCGCGTGGCCGCCCGGTGGTTCGCCGAACACGGAATGGCGGTCGATGCAGTCGAACACGCGCTCGCGGCCGGCGACGACGGGTCGGCGGTCGAGCTGATGGAGAGCACCGGCATGGACCTGATCGAACACGGGAATGCGGCGAAGTTTACCGACCTCGTGGCCCGGATCCCCGGTCCGCTGGTGGAGCGGCGGCCCCGACTGCTCACGGCCCTCGCGTGGGCGAATGCGCAGCTCGACCGGATACCGGCGGCGGACGCCGCGTTGCGACTGGTCGAGAAATCGGGCATCCGTGGTGAGACCGGCATCGAGACCGCCATTCTCCGTGGCGTGCTGCGGATCGCGGCGGATCGAGTCGACCCGCGAGACGACATCGACCGTGCGGTAGCGCACTGCCTGTCGGCACCGGACACGCTCCGTCCATCGGTGGTGTCCGCAGCCGCCGATGCGGCCACGTTCGCCGAGATCGCCGCGTTCCGCTTCGACGAGGCGCGGCGACTGCAGGAGTGGGCCACGACGCTGCAGAAGCGGGCGCCAGGGCCCCTCGGGTCGGGTGTGGGCGCGTGTCTGGCCGGTGTGGCGGCCACCGAGCAACTGGACGTCGCCGCGACCGAGCCGCTTTTTCGGCGCGCGATACAGCTCGCCGAGGTGGCCGGCGCACCGGGAGCGGCGCGCGCGGCAGGCGCACTGCTCGGCCGGGCGCGATACGACACCGGAAACCTGGTGGATGCGACACGCCTGCTCGACGATGCGGCGGACGTCGTCGCGGATGCTGTCGTCGTCGACTGCCTGCTCGCGTTCTACGTGACGGGCGCGCGGCTCAGTGCACTGTGCGGTGACACCGCTGCCGCCGGGCAGCGCCTGTCCGACGGTGCCGCGGCGGCCGGGGCCCGCTCACTGCCGCGTCTGGGCGCCGCAATCGCGCGGGAATGGGTGCGGCTCGGCTTGCCGGCGCCGAGTCCGGTGACCGCGCCGTACGTTTTCGAGTACGCCGGTCGGCCGCGGCCCGTGGGCGGACTGGACGAGGTGACCGCGCAACTCGCGGAAGCCACGACGATCCGCCTCCTGATGCGCGAAGGCATCCCGGAGCGGACCAACCGGGCCTGCGCCTGGGCAGGTGAATGGGTTCGCCTGCTCGACGGCCGCGGACGGCCCCGAGCGCTCCTGGCAGCGCGACTGCTGTGGACCGACTGCCTGGCCGCCACCGGACGCATCGACGACGCCAAGACCCTGCTCGTGAACATCACGGCGCAATGCGCATCACTCGGCCTGGTCCGGTTCCTGCCCGACGGGGGACCGCGCGTGGTCGCTCTCGTGCAGGCGCTATGCGACGACCATGCCGCAGGACGGTGGCGTCCGGAGTGGCCTCCGATCCCCGCAACGTTCTTCATCGACGTTCTCGCCGCCGCGGCAGACCCGTTCGGCGCACTACCCCGCGGCCCGACCACCAGGTGACATCGAACAACACCTCCAAACGCCCCACACTCGGGCCGTGGAGCGAAAACAATTGCGGCAGTCGCGAACAGAGCTGTTGCGTATGGTTGGGAACCACCCTGCTGACGCCCCGCGCAAGCAGTTGCGTCCCCGAACCGGATTTCCGGGTGCGGGCTCGAAGGGTAAGGCTCAGCGGTCTCAACGAAGACCAGATGTCCCTCTGCAGGGGCCACCGTCCACCGATGCACCGGCGCCCAGACAAGCCCGGGTTCGGCGGTGTCCGTCAGTTCGGAGTAGTTCTCTACGATCACGCCGGCGTCGCTTGTCCGAACTGCCGCCGAACCAGCACAACGGCACCCACGACCAGGTCTTCAGGCTCCGGTGTCGTGTAATCGCCCTTCTCCGGCCTGCGCGGCGAACCCTCTCCCTCGGCAATGGTGCGAGCATAAGCCCGACCCGGGGCGTCCGCCGGGTGTCGGTGTCCGAGCAGATCGCGGGCAGACCGACGCCTCGGCGCCGGCGACGATCCCCATCACCGTCGTTTCCGATCCCACCGACGGGGTAACCGAAAATCCAGGGCGCAGGGCGACGGCGCACATCGGCGAAACGAGGTTCATCGTGATCATTCTCGGACTGATTCTGCTTGTGATCGGGCTTGTGGCGCACATCTCGATCCTCACGACCATCGGGATCATCCTGCTGGTCATCGGAGCCATCCTCGCGCTCCTCGGAGGAACCGGCCGCGCCGTCGGCGGACGCCGCCACTGGTACTAAATTTCGACCAGCCCGCCAAATGCCTCTGGCTGCGTGGACAGCCTCCGGAGCGGGAACCACATCGCCCGTGAGTCTCCCCCGCTTCTCCGGACACTTCCGAACCAGATTTCATCTGGAGCCCGAGGAAGGACACGCCGAACGTGCAGCCTTCAGGCGAGGAAACGAGAACGGATTCCGACGAAGCCAGCCATCCTCGCCACGGTCACCTATTGTCCGAGGCCGAGCCCATCGGGTGCGCTCCCGACGTACCGCCCCACAGGTGTGGTACTCAGGCGCCCGGAGCCTGGAGGTCCGATTGAGATTCTCGGTGGACGGGTAGGCGAGAGGAACGTGACCAGGTACGGAATCGTCATGGCGCAGTCACCGACACCGTCAGCGGACGCGTCCATCCCCTCAACCATTTCGGACAAAATTGTCGTTCTTCGACCGATTCGCCACCCGGGCAAGCCTGTTCGCCTCCCATGCCTGGTTCTTCGCGCTCTGCGTGTTGCTGGTTCTGCTGTGGGCACCGTCGTTCCTGGTGATCGGCACCATTGACACCTGGCAGTTGATCAACACCCTGACCACCATCGTCACCTTCCTGCTGGTGGCGCTGCTGCAGAACACCCAGAAACGCGCCGATGACGCGGTCCAGCACAAACTCAACGCCATCGCCGACGCCCTCGACGACCTGATGGACGAACTCGCCGACGACAAACCCGCCCTGACCCGACACCGCGACGAACGACGCGACGCGGTCGGCCTCGAGGACCGCGAAAGCGCCTGAGTAACTCACCCTTCGTGCGCGTCAGCGGCCCGGACGGACGCTGTCTTACGCGCGGTGGCCCCGCGATCCCTGGACGAGCGGACCCTGGTCCCCCACCCCTCGCAGGTTGACCCCGCGGCACTCCCACCTCGGTGCGACCGTCGCCGTCGCCGGCCCGACCGTCACGCGAGCCCCGAGCGAGCATCAACTACTACCTGGGCGAGTGCCCTGCCCGGACTCACGGTAACCCCGTTTGCCCTGCACCTCTGGTGGCACACCCCGTGGCCTACCTCCCCGATCCCGGTGTGGCGAGCACCTTGTGGGCCGGCAGCGATGACCGCATCGGGCGGGACGGCGGGAAACCTCCTGACACCGCAGGACTGGGCAGCACGACGCTCCCCGGAGCAGCGCTACGAATCGGAGGCTGGAGACTGCTGCGACCGGTTGTCGTCGGTGCGGTTCCGCCACCGCAAGATCGTGGCCAGCAGCGTGAGTCCGACGAACATCACGGCGGCGACGACGGCCGCGACCAGCCCGACCCGTGGCGAGATCACAAAACTGAAGATCAGCAGGACCACCCCGACCAGGGCCGCGCCGAACGTCGCGATCCCGCACATCGCCAGCCGGTGCGAGGTGGCCACCAGTACCGGAAGGGCATGTTGGCGAAACACCATCCGATGAATCCCGGCGGGTGCGACCAGCAGCATCGTCGAGGCCACCGACAGCGCGACCGTCACCAGATAAACCCCCACCTCGAAGTCGGTCAGATCGGAGAAGCGCTGCTGGAAAGGCAATGTCAGCAAGAACCCGGTGAGCAGCTGCACCCCGGTCTGCACGACCCGTAACTCCTGCAACAACCCTTCCCAGTTGCGGTCCAGCCGTTGGGTTTCCGTTTCGTGGCGGGCACGGTAATTCCACTGCGTATCGTCCCGCGTCGACGCATCATCGCCTTCGGACATCACGCACCGCCGTTCCGCGAGGGTCGACCATCGCCGGACCGTGGCACGCACCCGGCACCGGAATCCGGGACAGTCGGCCGCGGACACCGGCCGACCCGGCTCCGTTTCCGTACCCTACCTCCCCGGCCCACCCGACCGGCACCTTCACGTCGGGAGAACACTGCAGGCAACGGGTGATCGCGGGCACCTCGGCCCACCCGCGAAAGTACGCTGCAGTGCGGTCCACCGACTCCCTCGAGAGGTAGATCGATAGGGACCCATTGAGCCACCGTATGATTCGATGAGCTGCCCCGACGCGAAACCACCCAACAGGTTCGGCTCCCTCGAACGGAACACTGCTGCCATGTCTGCCGTCGACCTGCGGGTCGCGCGGCGACGTTTCCGGGACTTTCGTCGCCGGAGATCCGGGACCATCTACTTCTTGTCTTCGGCCCGGCCGACGCCTCCCTGATGCGCAGGTCCCACTCCCGAGTCGCTGCCCTCGGATTCAGCGGCATCTGCGGCGGGCTTCTCCTCCGCCGGCGACGCCACCGCGCCGCGCGGGGTGTCCTCCGGTTTCGGTGACTGCATTCCGCTGGCATCGACATGCTCGTCGTGCTCCGGACGTCCTTCCGTCGTGCTG